>JAHFDT010000270.1 GCA_023248875.1 Myxococcales bacterium
GATGATCTACGCTCTCCCCGACTGCTTTACTCGACTGGGTGGTTCGCAATATCTCGATAGCAGCGCCACCGGACGCTACGAGAGCTACCTTTGGGAAGATCTACTCCCATTGCTAAAAGCCCGTTTTGCCGTGGCACGTATCGGGGTGGTCGGAAAGTCTTCCGGTGGCTACGGCGCGATGGTTGCAGCGATGCGCCACCCCGAGATTGTTTCGGCGGTGGCTTCGCACTCTGGCGACATGGGGTTTGAATACTGCTACCTGCCCCACTTTGCCCAGGCCCTTCGTACGCTCGAGCGCTACGGCGGCGTCACCGGCTTCCTCTCGCATTTTTCTGCATCAAACAGTAAAAAGAATAGCTCTCTCTTCGAGGTCATCGAGACCCTGGCGATGGCCGCCTGCTATGGTCCCGATCCGAAAGAGCCGCACGGATTCTCTCTGCCATTTCACCCGTTGACCGGTGAACTTCGCGACGAGGTGTGGCATCGCTGGCTGGCGTGGGATCCGGTGCGAATGCTCGATGAACCGCACTACGCCGACGCGCTCAGGAGGATGCGTCTGGTATTCCTCGACTGTGGCCGTCGCGACGAATTCTCCCTCGACCTCGGTGCACGCCTGTTTGCAGCCAAGCTGCGCAAGTTGGAGGTGGCGCACCGCCATGATGAGTTCGACGACGGCCATATGGGCATAAGCTATCGATTCGATGTGTCGCTGCCGCTGCTGTGGGAGGCCCTCCGGTCATAGCTAACGCGGTGCTCGGGCGCGTTGATCGCGGCTTACGTCCTCCCTCGGCCTCGTCACATACCAAAAGTATGCTCCTCGGCCTCGGTCCGGGCGCGCTCGCGCTGAACGCGCCCGAGCACCGCTTCCTATCAATCCGAATGAGCACCGCTATAGGGCGTGGCTTTGGGGAATTTTACCTGCTTGTCCTCCAATGGCGCGAAGAACAGCCTTTTCGATTTCGTGCAGGCGCTCTGCTGAGAGCGGACTACATCGGCTCCATTCACGATGCGTCTCGCACCAGCGACGGCGGTAGCAAAAAGGAGCGGTAGGATTTCGAGTCCGTAGCGCGCCTCGATGGTGGGCATCCAAGCCAAAAGCGCACAACGCGCGAGCAGTGCCAGCGCCAAGACCGCGGCCATCGGTCGCGTCGCTCTTCGCCAGAGCAGTAGCGTCAATCCGAATAGTCCAGCGATCACTACTGCAGCGCCCAGGATGCACCAGAAGGTTCGCTGCGCGATCAGCGTCGGGAGAGTGCCGAGGCCGTAGCCATCCCAGGGTGGGAAGAGGACCCGAGCCACGCGACGGAGCGGCAGCCCCACCCAATGGGTAAATGGATGGCGGGCGCGCCGCTCCGCGGCCAGCGTTCGGAAACCTTGGGCGACTTCATCGGTGACGCGATGGCCCGCTTTCGCATAGGCACCCAAGAGTCGCTCGAGCTCGGCGCGCTCGGCGGGGCCATCGATGGCCTCGGGCGGTAGTTCGGCGAGGGGGAGTGGTCGGCCCTGGATGCGCCAGGCGATCTCGACGGTGGCCTTTTCGCTGGCCGCCCAGGTGCGCATCCAATCCATCACCGAGGAGCGGTCGAATTCTTGGCCTTGGAGCGCGATGTTGGTGCCCCCCGCGAATGGGTGGGGATGGCCAAAGCGGAGGAGGTTGCGAATCGGCCAGGGCGAAAAGACCAGCACCCACAGCGCTCCTCCCGCGAGCATCGCGCGCCAGCGATGGCGGACGAGAAAAGCTCCGAGGGCGATCGTCGGCACGAGCAGGATCGAATCCGGTCGGAATAGCTGCGCCAGCCCCGCGGTGGCACCCGCGATGGCAAATCCCCAGGGGCTTTGGGCCCGTAGCAGGAGGATCAGGCAGAGCGTGGTGAGGAGCGTTGCCGGTGCGTCGGCGAGTGGCCGCAGGGCGACGATCGAAGTCCAGGGCTGGATCGCCCAGAGCAGTGCACCGAGCAGAGCGAAGTGGCCGGCGCCCAAAAGGAGTGCGAGCAGCGCAATGAGGAGAGCGGTGGTGAGCTCGATGGCGATGCCGAGCGTGCGGCAGCTGGCGAGAAAGGCGTAGACTCCCGCGCGCTGCTCCTCTTCGGTACCGACCCTCGTCTGGGCCGGGCTTGGGCGGGTAGCGGCCCCCAGCAGGAGCGGCTGTCCCGGAAGCCGGGTCCAGGTAGGCGTCTTGCCGTCGAAGGAGAAGCTGTGCTCGCGCTCGAGGTGCACCGCCAGCTTGAAGTACTGCAGCGCATCGCCGCCCACACCGGAATCGTGAAGCTGAGGTCCCCAATGGATCCGTAGTCCGGCGCCGATCGTGAGGATCGCAACGAGCGCCACCGCCCCCTTCCAAGACATGGCGGCAATGTGCACTTCCCGGAACGGGATCGTCAACGGATCGTCAAACCCAAGTTAGGGTCTCAGCCGATTTTTTCTTCCTTGTCGACGCGCTCTCCTGCGCCGGGGTCGCGGTGCGGCGCGAGCGTGCGTGGTGGTGGCTCATGGTGTGCCTGCGGCGGCAACGCCTCGCGCTGGACGCGCTGCGACTCATTATGCGTGGCGGCCCGCTTTTCATCGACCAGCTGCGCCTCGATGCGGTTGGCGCCCGCGTCGTGGTGGAGCACGGCGAGCTCCTGCATATCGCGATAGCGGTCCGAGAGCGCGGCCGGATCGTCCTCTCGGTTGGGGTTGCTCTCCGCCAGCTCCTGCTTGGCCTCTTCGGAAAAAGTGACACGGTCCTGGCGCAGCTGGACCTCGTGGACGTCATGGCGATCACCGGCTCCCTCGTCATGCTTCACTTGGGCCACTTCGCGCGCCTGAACACTCAGCACTTCCTGTGCTGCATCGGTGGGTTCGATACGCATGCGAGTCTCCTGTTAGATCTCTATCTCCATGAATCGGCCAGATCGGGAAATACTTGAGGGGGGGGATTTATGCTTTTAACCTATTGAATTTGCATAAAAAAAGGCCGGACCCCGCGAGGTCCGGCCTGAGGGAGAACGAGGGGGCTAGCGAGGCTACTGCTGCGCCACTGCCTTCGCGAGCTCTTTTTCCAGCTTCTTGATGTTGGACTCGCCGATGTTCCTGACGAGGCGCTTCTGAAGAAGTCGGTTGGTGAAACCGGTCTTGATGCCCGTCGCGGTCTGGATCTGCCGCACTCGAGCCATCGCCACGGCCGCCTCTTCCACAAAACCCGCCTTGAAGGCCGCCTCGGCTCGATGGAGCTCCTTCGGGACGGCCCACTTGTAGCTCGCCTTTTCCCACTTCGCCCACTTGGCCTCATTGAAGCTGCCCCCACCACGCTTGGCCAGATCCTGCGCTACCGCCTTGGCCTGCTGAAATCCTTCGATATTGCCCGTCGCCGCAGCGGCCTTGCCCTGCGTTCTCGCCGCCCGGAAAAGGTTACGGTTCGCTTTGGCCACCTTGATATTGCCCTTGCCGAGCGTCTTGGCCGCCGCATTGAGATTCCGCTCCGCCACCTCCCAGTTGCCCCGCAACGCCGAGTTCTGGGCAACGCTAATCGCCTTCCGCGATGCCCACATCGGCGCGCGCGCGCCACGCCAACGGTTGAGCAGGGTCAGGTTGCCCTTGCCCTGCAGCTTGGTGAGCGCCGTCTGTGCCTCGTTACGGCCTGCGATGTCCCCCGCCATGGCGCGGGTCCGCATCCCCTGGTAAGCCTTCTTGAACACCTTGTTCTGCGCATGCTCGACCATGATTCGCTCGACGAAGCCCTGCGGCTCCTTGGCCTTGGCGAGCAGGTTCGCGGCCTTCTTA
>JAHFDT010000271.1 GCA_023248875.1 Myxococcales bacterium
CCTCGGCCCAGCCTGCGGCCGCCGCACTTCGCTCGCTACGCTCGCTCATCGATCCTCCGAGGGCGGCCTCGGCCCAGCCTGCGGCCGCCGCACTTCGCTCGCTACGCTCGCTCATCGATCGATCTCCGGGGCAACAATATCTAGACTGGCAATAAGGGCGACGAGATCCGCCACCATCAGCCCGCGCGACTTGACCTGGATCACCTTCATGGCGTTGAACGAGCCGGTGCGAAAGCGGCCACGATAGGCGTTGGTACCCCCGTCGCCCACCACGTAGCAGCCCATATCGCCGCGCGCCGCCTCGACGCGCGCATAAGCGTCGCCCTTGGGCTTGAGCTTCTTCGGCCGCGTCCAAAATTCCTTGTCGGTCGCCTCGATCTGGTCGAGCGCCTGGCGCAAAATGCGCACCGATTCCTTCCACTCTTCGATGCGAACCCAGTAGCGATCCCAGCAGTCACCGACGGCGCCCATCGCCCCATGGCCCACCGGCACCCCGAACTTAAGCTTGGGGTAGACCGAGTAGGGCAAGTCGCGCCGCACATCGAAGTCGATCCCCGAGGCGCGCAGGTTGGGGCCAACCAGTCCGAACGAGATGGCCTCGGGGCCGGTGACCACCGCCAGATTGGCGAGCCGCTTGATGAACAGCTCGTTGCGGCAGATGAGGCGATCGTACTCGTCGATGATCGGCTCAAAATGGTCGATCCACTTCAGGCACTTATCGCGCCAGCCGGCCGGCATATCCCAGCCCACACCGCCGATGCGGTGGTAGTTGTAGGTGAGGCGCGCGCCACAGAGTTGCTCGAGGAGATCGTTGAGGTACTCACGCTCGCGCAGGATGTACATGAACGGTGTGGTGGCGCCGATGTCCATCGCCATCGCGCCGAGTGCAATGCAGTGCGAAGAAATTCGGTTGAGCTCATCGGAGATGACGCGCAGATACTCGCCGCGCTCGGGCACTTTCAGATCGGCCAGCTTCTCGACCGCTGCCGCCCAAGCGTGGTTGGCAGTCATCGCACAGACGTAGTCGACGCGATCGGTGTAGGGCATGAAGCCCTCGTAGGTGCACTTCTCGGAGATCCCTTCGATCGAGCGGTGGAGATAGCCCACATCGGGAATCGCCTCGTGCATGATCTCGCCATCGGTCTTGATAATGAAGCGAATCACTCCGTGCGTGCTGGGATGTTGCGGCCCCATATTGAGGGTCATCTCTTCGCCCGAACTTTCATAGGCAAAAATCAACTCACTCATCGGCCACCTCTTCCTCGGGCGGCGGTGCGTTGCGCTTCTCCGGCGGCGCCTTGTCGTAGACCACCAAAAGCTGCAGCGGCGAGGGGCGCGAGGTCGGCATCTCGCGGTAGGTCGCCGCCTCTTTGTAGTCTTTGCGCAGCGGATACCCGACCCAGTCATCGGGCAGCATCACGCGCCGGAGGTCGGGATGCTGGGTAAACCCAACGCCCAGCAGATCGTACTGCTCGCGCTCGTTCCAATCGGCAGCGGCCCAAACATCAGCCACCGATGCAATGACTGGGGTATCTCGTGGCAGGTCAGCTTTGACGACAAAGGAGTGGTGGTGCGGATAGGAATAGAGATGGTAAATCATCTGAAGCTGCGACTGTTTCGGCCAATCGACCGCTGTCACGCACTGGAGAAAGTCGAGCTTGAGCTCGGCGTCATCGCGCAAAACCAGCGCCACCTCGTGCCACTTTTCCGGCACCACTTTGCAATAGGGATCTTTCGTCCCCTCAGTGGTAAAGCCGGAAACCGCATCGCCGAGCAGTGTCTGCAGACGCGCAAAAATTTCCGCGGGCTGCAGCATTAGTCCCTCCCGGAACGGCGCGCCGCGGCATCCGCACGGGCGCGGCGGATCCATTCGAGGTCGCCGTGGCGCCACACGTAGGCCAAGCCGAGCATGAGAATGAGCACAAAAGTCAAAAGCTCGGCAAAGGCGAGCGCCCCCTGGCCGAGCGCGACGAAGCGCTTAAATACCACCGCGACGGGATAGGTGAACGCGACTTCGACGTCAAAGATCAGAAAGATGAGCGCAATGATGTAAAAGCGTGGATTGAAGTTGAACCAGGCCTGCTCGACCGGGATTTCCCCGCACTCATAGATCAGCGCCTTTTCACGCTGAGGAACGTTAGGCCGCAACAGCCAGCCGACGAACAGCATCAAAAATGGAACCGCGATGCCCACGCCGACGAAGAAGAGGATATTGGCGAGACCAAACTGCATGGGCCTCCTTCATGTTCCGTTGCAGATTCGCTGACTTATCTACAAAAACCCACGTTAGCGTATAGCCAATCGGGGTAGCCGGGTCAAGCAAAAGTTCCGACGCTACCGCGGCTTGAGCACCATCTTGACCGGGCCATTCGGGCGCAAGGTCACCGCTGGCTCGGGCTCGATGCGCTGGCCTGGTACAAGATGGAGCCGATAACGCTGCACCACCATCGCGATGATGATCTGCGCCTCCATCAGCGCAAAGTTATTGCCAATGCACTGGCGCGGCCCGCCGGCAAACGGGAAGTAGGCGAAGCGCGGCCGCTCCTTGACCCGATCGAGCGCAAACCGCTCGGGGTCGAACCCTTCGGGGTTTTCCCAGAAAGCGGGATGGCGGTGGGTGATATAGGGCGACATCATCACGCTCGAACCCTTGGGGATGGGGTAGCCGCCGAGCTCATCCGCCTCGATGGCTTCGCGCGAAAAGAGCCAGGCGGGCGGATAGAGGCGCAGCGACTCTTCGATCACCTGCATCGTGAAGCGCAATTTCGGCAGGTCCTCCACCGTCGGCGTTCGCCCGCTCAGTACCTGCTCGACTTCGGCGTGCAGCTGGCGCTCCACCTCGGGGCTCTTCGAGAGCAGATACCAGGTCCAGGTCAAAAGATTCGCGGTAGTCTCATGCCCCGCCAAAAGCATGGTCATGACCTCGTCGCGCAGCTGCCGGTCATCCATCGCCTCGCCGGTCTCCTCGTCGCGCGCCAGCATCAGCATCGAGAGCAGATCGCCCTCATCCTTGCCCGACTGCCGCCGCGCTCCGATGACCTGATTCACCACCCGATCGAGCGTCGCCACTGCCCGCTTGAACCGCAGATTCTGGGGGGTCGGCACGTTGGGCAGCACGAACAGCTGCTGAAAGCGCTCGTTGGTGATCTCGAGCGTCAGGGTGAGCGCCTGGCTCACCTCCTCCGCCTCACCGACGAGATCGATCGAAAACAGTGTTTCGCCGACGATCCCGAGCGCGACCCGCATCATCTCGATGCCGATATCGACCGGCTGCTCACCGACCGCGTGCCACCGCTCCAGCATATTGTCGGTGTTGCGGCTCATCGCGCCCGCAAAGCCCACCAGCCGCTGCTTGTGAAAGGCGGGCTGAGCGAGCCGGCGCTGACGGCGCCAAAAATCGCCATTGCTGGTGAGCAGCCCTTCGCCCACGAGCGGTTTCATCCGGTCGTAGGACATGTCCTTCTGGTAGTTGGTGTGGTGCGACTGGAGGACATGCTGGACATAGTCCGGGTGGTTGAGAAGGTGCAGATGGATGACCAGCAGGATCCGCGCGATATCGCCATGGTCCCGCGCGGTGCGGGTGAGCAGGCCGAGGGCATCGCGCCGCATTTCGGAGAGGCTACCGAACAGGCAGGATCCTTTAGGGCCGGGAGCAAGCTGGGCAGTTGAACGCATGGGCGGGACTCTACCGCAGGAGAGGTTGAAAGTCAGTCGCAGCTCACCGCGATGGCCAACGCATGGGACACT
>JAHFDT010000091.1 GCA_023248875.1 Myxococcales bacterium
GAGCCGAAGCGCCGACTTCGGTTCATGATTTCGCAGAACGACTCACTCGCGGTCGATTTTCGCGAATTTACGTTGCCGGTCGATGGCGATTCGATCGTCGGAGCAGCGGTGCGCAGTGGTCAAAGCATCAACGTGGCGGATTTCAGCGAGCTTCAGAGCGGCGTGCGCCACAACACCGATCTCGATCGCCGTAGCGGCTACTGCACCCAGTCGATGCTGACCGTCCCGATGACCAACCAGCGCAACGAGGTCATCGGCGTGGTGCAGCTCATCAACAAGAAGCGCGATCCGCAGGCGCGGCTGCAGAGGGCGGCGGACTTCCCGGCACAGGTGATTCCCTTCGATGCGCGCAGCCAAGAGCTGGCCGAGGCGCTGGCTGCACAGGCAGGCATTTCGCTGGAGAACGCTCAACTGTATGGGGAGATCCAGCGCCTGTTCGAGGGGTTCGTCAACGCCTCGGTGACGGCGATCGAATCGCGCGACCCGACCACCTCGGGCCATTCGCGCCGGGTGGCGACGCTGACGACTCAGCTGGCGCAGATCGTCGACCGCACGACGACCGGACGCTATTCTGAACTTCACTTTAGCGCCGACGACCTCCAGCAGATCGAATATGCGGGCTTGCTCCACGACTTTGGCAAGGTGGGCGTGCGCGAAAAGGTGCTGGTCAAGGCGAGGAAACTGTATGAGAGCGACCGGGCGCTCTTGCTGTCGCGCTTCGACTACATCCAAAAGGCGCTGCAGGCGGAGCACCTCGAACGCAAACTCGAACACATTCTTGCCGTCGGCATCGAGCGCGCGGGAGACGAATTCGCGGCCGACGAGGCGCGACTGCGTAACGAACTTCTACGTATCGACGACATGCTCGCCTTCATCCTGCAAGCCAATGAGCCGACGGTGCTGGCCGAGGGCTCCTTCGAGCGACTGATCGAAATCGCTGGCCATCTCTACACCGATTTGCACGGCGAGCGGCGCCCCTACCTCACCGACGGTGAAATCGAGGCGTTGAAGATCCCGCGGGGTTCGCTCACCCAGGTCGAGCGCGTCGAGATCGAGCGGCACGTCGTCCATACCTACCATTTCTTGAGCACCATCCCGTGGGGGCGGCGCCTCGGCCGCATCCCGGCGATCGCGGGCGCGCACCACGAAAAGCTCGATGGCACTGGCTACCCCAACCGTATCGGCGATACGGCGATCCCGGTGGAGGCCAAGATGATGGCGATCGCCGACATCTTTGACGCGCTGACCGCCTCGGACCGCCCCTACAAGCGAGCGGTACCGGTGGAAAAAGCGATCGATATCTTGATCGATGAAGTGAAGCTCGGGAAATGCGACGGCGAGCTATTTCGGCTATTTGTCGACGGTAAGGCCTGGCGGAAAGTGATCCCGGGGTGATTGCTCTCGTTCTGCAGGTCGCCCGGGCCAAGCAGATCCCGATGGCCGCGCGGGTTCGGCTACAGCGGCGCTTGCGGCGGGCGATGCGTGCGGCCGGCGTGGGCCACTGCGAACTTTCGCTCACCTTGACGGATGACGGCTCCATTCGGGCGCTCAACTGTGACTATCGCCACGTCGATCGCCCCACCGATGTGCTCTCCTTTTCGATGCGTGAAGGGGAAGGGGGGGATCTGCATCCCGAGCTCCTCGGCGATATCGTGATCTCCGTCGAGACCGCTACTCGGCAGGCCCATGCAGCCCATCGAACGATCGAAGAGGAATTACTTCAGCTGGCGGTGCACGGCCTTGCGCACTTATGCGGCTATGATCACGCCACACTGGACGAGGAGCGACGTATGTTCGGTTGGGAGGAAAAATTGCGCATCGAAGCCTTGTGCCAAAGAGCGGTACATTCCGTGCCCAGACCATGATGACTGGGCTCATTACAGTGCTCACCGATTTCGGCACCCAGGATGGTTACGTCGGGGCGATGAAAGGGGTACTTCTGAGCGAGCTACCGAGCGCGCGGATTGTCGACCTCACCCATCAGATCGCTCCCCAGGACGTGATGGCCGGCGCCTTCGCACTGGCGCAGGCGGTGCCCTATTTCCCCTCAGGAACGGTTCACCTGGCGGTCGTCGATCCAGGGGTGGGGTCGAAGCGGCGCGCGCTCATCATCGAAGCGGCTGGATCGCTCTTCGTCGGACCTGACAATGGCCTGTTTTCTTTGGCGGCCGCGGGACGCGCCTGGTCGATCGATCAGATTCCTGTGGAGTGGGGTATCCATCCCACCTTCCACGGCCGCGATTTGTTTGCGCGGGTCGCGGCGCGGATCGCGGGCGGCGCAGCGGTGGCCCAGTTTGCCACCGAACAGGTGTTGCCGCACCGGATCGTGCTGCCCGAGGTGGCCGAGGTGGACAGCCACCTCGTCGGCGAGGTGATCCAGATCGATCGATTTGGCAATCTGATCACGAATCTCAGCGGCGAGCGGGTGGCGGATGCACCGGTAGAAATCGGCTCCCTGCGTATCCCGTTCGTGCGCACCTTTGCCGATGTTCCGAGTGGCCAACTCTTGGCCTTCATCGGCTCGGCAGGCTATCTCGAGATCGCCGTGCGCGAGGGCTCGGCGGCCGCGCGGCTGGAGCTCCAGCGCGGAGCCAAAGTGAGCGCACGCAGCGTATGAAGAGAGGCGATTGGATCGAACACCCCATAAAGATTTCAGTCTTCGAAGATCGCCGCTAGCGATTCACGCGCATCGGCGGCAAATCCGAGTGTGACCTTGCCATTGGCTACGATGATCGGTCGGCGCACACGGGAGCCATCGGCGGCCAACCAGGACAAGAGCTCCTGGTCGCTCACCTGGGTGGCCTCATCACGCTTTTTCGGCGCCACCAGGGATCGCACATCTCCAGTCTGTTTTGCGATCCGCTGCAGCTCCGCCACGGTCAGCGGCTCCTGGATGAGATGTCGTAGTACCACCCCGTCGCCCACCTTGTGCGCGAGAAACTCCCGCGCGTTTTTGCAACCGGTTCAGCCCGGTTTCCAGAACAGCTCGACCTTTCCCCTCATTTGCTCTTCCTCATCACGAATGGGTACTCGACGGGGATCTTGGTGCCACGCTTGAACCTGGGAAACACCGCCATCTTCATGGCAGCGCGGATGCAGAGGTTGGCATCGCCCTCGTCAAAGGGGGGCAGTACCTTGAATTCGCTGATGCCATTGCCGAGTAGCACGAAGCTCACGCGCGCCACGCCTTCGAGGTCAAACTCGTTGGCGCAGTCGGAGACGCGAGTTTGCGCTGGTCCCATGGCCTGTTCGATCTGCCGGCGAGTCAGCGTCGCAGGGAGTTTTGCCTGCTCAGCGCGGTCGGCGAGCTCCTCTTCGGATAGTTCGCCCGGTTTGGGGCAAGTGGGATCGTTCGTCGCCGCCGCCACCGGGCCCCGTGAAGCGGGCTCGGAAGCGAGGACTTCACCCGTGCATCGGTCGAAGATGCGGTGTGCGATCGGTGTCACCGCGATACCGGTCTTTTTTTCGATGGGCATGGTGCCACCGACGGTGAAGATATACTCAACGCGAAGACGGGGCAGAATCTTGGCAGCCCAGCGCTGTGCGGTTCTGACATCCAGGATCGCCACTTCATGCTGCGCGAGATCGATCCCGGCCCAGCCGCTGTTCCCCTTGACCGTCTTGGGCGCGCGCGTGGCGACGAGATGGTCGTCGCCATCGATCGCGAGCGGCTTGTCGCAAGCGACGCAGCCGGTCACCGTGAGGGCCACACTCTTTTCTGCGGCGTCATAAGGGGCCACCTGCAGCGATGCCGAATCGCCGATCGCTACATAGCGGGTGGTTCTGATCTGGTCCGCCAACCACTGGCGGGTCATCTCGCACTGGCGTCGGTGGAGGTCCGAATCGACCGTACAGCGGGCAAACAGCGGTTCGAGTGCCATCGCTAGATTCGTTTCAACCGCGCTCCGACGCAACTCCTCATAGCTGGGTTGGGGCTGCGGGGGGGAAGCTGCCGGCACGGGGCCAGCACTGGCCGTACCACACTGAAAAAGAACTAGAAGCGGGCCGAGAATTCGCACCGAAACCTCGAGCAAGCGCCGCATATGTAACATGGGTCCGCCGTTCCAGCGAGAAAGATCTACCTCGGCCTTCGGTGACCGGTTACGATGGCGCCTGCTCGATAGGAGGACTCAAATGGCTTCGTTCCCGGGAGCACCTCAAGGCGGCACCATTTCGATCAGCAGCGATGGGAAGCTAACGGTCCCCGACCGGCCGGTGATCCCTTTCATCGAGGGCGACGGAACTGGGCGCGACATCTGGCGCGCGTCGGTGCGCGTGTTCGATGCGGCGGTCGAGAAGGCCTTTGCCGGCAAGAAGAGAATCGCCTGGTACGAGGTCTACGCGGGCGAAAAGGCCAAGCAGCTGTTCGATAGCTGGCTTCCCGACGAAACGGTAGAGGCGTTTCGCAAATACCTCGTCGGCATCAAGGGGCCGCTGACAACGCCGGTGGGCGGTGGGATCCGGTCGCTCAACGTAGCGCTCCGCCAGATGCTGGATCTGTATGTCTGCCTGCGGCCGGTGCACTACTTCAAGGGGGTGCCCTCGCCGGTGAAGCACCCCGAGAAGGTCGATATGGTGATCTTCCGTGAGAACACCGAGGACATCTATGCGGGCATCGAGTGGCCAGCCGAGAGCGCCGAGGCGAAGAAGTTGATCGCCTTCTTGCAAAATGAGATGGGCGTAAAGAAGATCCGTTTTCCTGCGACCTCGGGCATCGGCATCAAGCCGGTATCGCGCGAAGGGACGGAGCGGCTCATCAAGGCGGCACTCGACTACACGATTCAGCACCAGCGCAAGAGCCTGACGATCGTCCACAAGGGCAACATCCAGAAGTTTACCGAGGGAGCGTTCCGTGATTGGGGCTATGCGCTGGCCAAGCGCGACTATGGCGCCGTCGAAATTGATGGCGGCCCCTGGTGCAAGCTGCCGAACGGCGTGGTGGTCAAGGATGCGATCGCCGATATTACGCTGCAGCAGGTGCTGACGCGGCCGGAGGAGTTCGATGTGCTGGCGACGTGCAATCTGAACGGCGACTATCTTTCGGATGCGCTGGCGGCGCAGGTGGGGGGCATCGGTATCGCGCCGGGAGGCAATATCAACTACACGACCGGCCATGCGGTGTTCGAGGCGACACACGGCACCGCGCCCAAATATGCTGACCAGGATAAGGTGAATCCGGGCTCGGTGGTGCTCTCGGGCGTGATGATGCTCGAGCACTTCGGCTGGCAGGCAGCGGCGGACGCGATCCTCCGCGGCCTCGAGCGGACGATCGCTTCGAAGGTGGTGACCTACGATTTCGCGCGTCTCACGGAAGGAGCCAAAGAGGTGAAGTGCTCTGAGTTCGCTGATGCTGTGATTCGGAATATGTGAGGAGATCTACATGGCACGCGCAAAGATCGCACTGATTGGAGCAGGCAATATCGGCGGCGAATTGGCCGCGCTGGCGGCGCGCAAGGAGCTCGGCGACGTGGTGCTGTTCGATATCCCCGACAAGCTGGGGCTGGCGCAGGGCAAGGCGCTCGATCTCGAACAGACCGGTTCAGTGCTCGGCTACGACGCCAAGGTGACCGGCACCTCATCGTGGGATGACTGCGCTGGCGCGGAGGTGGTGATTGTCACGGCGGGCGTGCCGCGCAAGCCCGGAATGTCACGCGACGATCTTTTGTCGATCAATCTCAAGATCATCCGCGGCGTCGGGATCAACATCAAAGAAAAGTGCCCGCGTGCGTTCGTCATCGTCATCTCCAACCCGCTCGATGCGATGGTCTACGAGATGAAGAAGGTGACCGGCTTTCCACGTGAGCGCGTGGCGGGCATGGCGGGTGTACTCGACTCGGCCCGCTTCCAACTCTTCCTGGCACGGGCACTCGGCGCCTCGCAAAAGGATGTCCGGGCGATGGTGCTCGGAGGCCACGGCGACACCATGGTGCCGGCGATCTCCTACTGCACCATCAACGGCGTGGGAGTGAAGCAGCTGCTGTCCAAGGCGACGCTCGATGGGATCGTCGACCGCACGCGCAACGGCGGCGGTGAAATCGTCAAGCTGATGGGCACGAGCGCCTACTATGCGCCTGCCGCAGCCGCGATCGCGATGGCCGAAGCCTATCTCAAGGATCAGAAGCGAGTTCTGCCTGCAGCCGCCTACTGCGATGGTGAGTATGGCTTTCGCGACCTTTACATTGGCCTCCCCGTGGTGATCGGCGCGGGCGGGGTGGAGAAGATTGTGACCATCGAGCTCGACGGCGAAGAGCGCGCCCAGCTGGAGAAGTCCGCGGCGGCGGTACGGGAGTTGGTCGAGGCCGCGAAGACCCTTTAAGGGTGTAGCAGAACACCAGAGTTTGGTCGCGCGTCCGCCGACAAAGTGATAAGCGGATGGCATTCGAGGAGGATCCCGTGAAGATTCACGAGTACCAGGGAAAGGAGCTGCTCAAACGGTACGGAGTGGCGGTACCGAAGGGGCGTCCGGCGCTATCGCTCGGAGAGGTGGACGAGGCGATCCGCTGGGTACAGAAGGAGACCGGCTCCGAAGTCGTGGTGGTCAAGGCGCAGATCCATGCCGGTGGACGTGGCAAAGGCGGCGGCGTCAAGGTCGCGAAGGATTTCGCCGATGCGCAGGCCAAGGCGCGCGCCATCTACGGGATGCAGCTGGTGACGCACCAGACGGGGCCCGAGGGCAAGCAGGTCAAGCGGCTCCTCATCGAACAGGGCGTCGACATCGACCGGGAGCTCTACGTGGGGTTGGTGCTCGACCGAATCAGTGGGCGCGTGACGGTGATGGCCTCAACCGAGGGGGGAATGGAGATCGAGGAGGTGGCGGCCAAGCGTCCGGAGAAGATTCTCAAGCAACAGATCGATCCGGCGGTGGGTTTTCGCCCGTGGCAGGCGCGCGAGCTGGTCTATGGCTTGGGTCTCCGGGGCGATGCGGTCAAGGGAGGCATCTCCTTTTTGACATCCCTGGTGCAGGCCTTCCACGCGCTCGACTGTTCGCTGGCCGAGATCAATCCGCTGGTGGTGACCAAGCAGGGCGCGGTGATGGCGCTCGACGCCAAGATCAACTTCGACGACAACGCGATCTATCGCCATCCGGAGTTGAATGAACTGCGCGATCTCGACGAGGAGGACGCCTCGGAAATCGAGGCCAAGAAATTCGACCTATCCTTCATCCATCTCGACGGTACCATCGGCTGCATGGTCAACGGTGCTGGCCTGGCGATGGCGACGATGGATATCATCAAGCACTACGGTGGGCAGCCGGCCAACTTCCTCGATGTGGGGGGCGGCGCAACGGCAGAGAAGGTGACTGCGGCCTTCAAGATCATCACCCACGACCCGCGGGTGCGCGGCATCTTCGTCAATATCTTCGGCGGCATCATGAAGTGCGACACGATCGCCGAGGGCGTGGTCACGGCGGTCAAGGAGGTGGGGCTCAAAGTTCCGCTGGTGGTGCGGCTCGAGGGCACTAATGTGGAGTTGGGCAGGAGGATTCTGAAGGATTCGGGCCTCAATGTGCTGGCGGCAGCTGATATGGCCGATGGCGCCAAGAAGATCGTGGAGGCGGCCCAATGAGTATCCTCGTCGATAAGAATACGCGGCTGCTGGTTCAGGGCATTACCGGCAAAACCGGCGCATTTCATACGCGCGGTGCAATGGAGTACGGGACGAAGGTCGTCGGGGGCGTGTCACCGGGCAAGGGTGGCGCCCAGGCCGAGGGCGTGCCGGTGTTCGATACGGTGGCGCAGGCGGTGGCAGCGACGGGAGCGAACGCGACGGTGATCTATGTTCCGCCACCCGGCGCAGCCGATGCGATCCTTGAAGCGGAGGCGGCGGGGATCGCGCTCATCGTCTGCATTACCGAAGGCGTGCCGACGCTCGATATGGTAGCGGTGCGGCGCGTGCTCAATCATTCCAGGTCGGTGCTGATCGGACCCAACTGCCCAGGCATCATTTCTCCGGGAAAATGTAAGATCGGCATCATGCCCGGCTACATCCACAAAGAGGGCGATGTGGGCGTGGTGTCGCGCTCCGGTACGCTCACCTACGAAGGAGTGCACCAGCTGACCCAGCTCGGCATTGGACAGTCGACCTGCATCGGCATCGGCGGCGATCCGGTCAAAGGGATGGACTTCATCGACTGCCTGGAGCGTTTCGAGGCCGACCCGGGAACGCGAGCGGTGTTGATGATGGGTGAAATCGGTGGCTCCTCGGAGGAGGCGGCGGCGGAGTTCGTCCGCACCAAGATGACCAAACCGGTGGCCGCTTTCATCGCTGGGCAAACCGCACCGCCCGGCAAGCGCATGGGGCATGCGGGCGCGATCATTGCGGGCGGCAAGGGGACGGCCAAGGAAAAAATCGCGGCGCTGGAGGCGGCGGGCATCGCGGTGGCGCGAACGCCTGCGGAAATGGGCGTAACGTTGAAATCGGTTTTGCGTTAAGGAGTAGGGACGATGGCCAAAGAGAGAACTTTTTCGATCATCAAGCCGGATGCGGTTGCAGCCGGAAATGCGGGTCACATTCTTCAGCAGCTCACCGATGGCGGGCTGCGCCCGGTGGCGATGCGCCTCGTGCAACTGACGACCGCGCAGGCCGAGGGATTTTACGGCGTCCATCGCGAGCGCCCTTTTTTTAGAGATCTGGTGAAGTTCATGACCTCGGGGCCGGTGGTGGTGCAGGTGCTTGAAGGGGAAAACGCGATCGCCAAGAATCGCGAGCTCATGGGTGCCACCGATTCTAAAAAGGCGGCACCGGGAACGATTCGGCAGAAGTATGGCACCGACATCGAGCGCAACGCGGTGCACGGATCGGATGCGCCGGAGACAGCGAAGTTCGAGATCGGATTCTTCTTCTCGGGCGCTGAGTTGGCCACGTTGAGTGTTGGTTGACCTAAAAACACTGCTTCGTTGCGAAATCACCCAGGTGCTCGGGGGTCTGGAGGGCTATCGGGGCGACCAGATTTTTCGCTGGATCCATGCGCGCGGTATTGCCGATTTTTCAGCGATGACCGATCTCGGCAAGGAGCTGCGCGTGCGGCTGGCTGAACGAGCAAAGATCGGACAGCTGGCCGTGGATGTGGTCCAGGAGGCGCGCGACGGCACGCGCAAACTGCGCTTCCAGACGCACGATGGGCGCGCCATTGAGAGTGTGTTGATCCCCGGTGGCGATGCCAGCGCGCCGGAGGATGAGGACGAAGAGGAGAGTGCAGGCGGCGAGCTGTTTCCTCGGCGCCCGAAGCTGACCCAGTGTATCTCCTCGCAGGTAGGCTGCGCGCTCGACTGTCGCTTTTGCGCCACCGCCACGCTCGGTTTCGGGCGCCAGCTCGATGCTGGCGAAATCGTCGATCAGGTTTACCGTGCGCGTGCGCTCGTTGCCGGGCTCGCTTCCGATGATCCGATGCTCCAGGCCGGCGCGCCGCAGGTGACCAACATTGTATACATGGGCATGGGCGAGCCGCTCCATAATCTGAAGGAGGTGGTGCGCTCGATCCAGATTCTGGGTGACTCCCAAGGCATGAATTTCTCACCGCGCCGGATCACCGTCAGTACCGCGGGATTGGTGCCGGCGATGGCCAAATTCGGTGAAGCGCGCACGCGCGCCAATCTGGCGATTTCGCTCAATGCGACGACCGATGAGGTGCGCGATGAGATCATGCCGATCAACCGCAAATGGAACATCGCATCACTGCTCTCGGCGGCGCGTGGTTTTCCCTTGCAGCGCAGACGGCGAATTACCTTCGAATATGTGCTCCTCGACGGGGTGAATGACAGTGCGAATGATGCCGATCGGCTGCCCACGCTGTTGCGCGGTATCCCTGCCAAAGTGAATTTGATCCCGTGGAATCCCCATCCCCTGGCGCCCTATCGCCGACCGAGCGAGATCGCGGTGGAGCGTTTTCAAACCGCGCTGCGCGACGGCGGGTTGCCCGTCTATGTGCGACGTCCTCGCGGCGATGATATCGATGCGGCCTGCGGACAGCTCGCAGGTCGTTCAGTAGCGACCTCCCCCCTATGAGCAGGTGCGTGAAATGAGCAAGTGCGTGGAATTTTTCTTCGACCTATCGTCGCCCTATAGCTATTTGGCAGCGACGCAGATCGAATCGGTCGTCGCCGAAACGGGAGCGCAGCTAGCATGGCGGCCATTCGTCCTTGGAGCGGTCTTCAAGGCGACTGGCAACGACATGCCAGCTCGAGTTCCGGCCAAGGCCAAGTACATGCTGACCGACCTCGAGCGCTGGGCCAAGCGCTACGGCGTGCCATTTCGCTTTTCCAGCCACTTTCCTGTCAATGCGATCAAGGCGATGCGCCTTGCGATCGTCGCCGATCGCGCAGGTCAGGGCGGGCTCTTCATTCGGGCGGCGTTTTTTGCGATGTGGGCCGACGACCGCGATCTCGCCGACGAAGGCGTGCTGCGCGATCTGGCCGCGCAGTTCGGCCTGGATCTCGCGGCCATCGAAGATCCAGCGATCAAGGCTGCGCTCAAAGAGAACACCGACGACGCCATCCGCCGCGGCTCGTTTGGCGCTCCCTCCATCTTTGTCGGCGACCAGTTTTTTCTGGGCAACGACCGTCTCGACTTTGTCCGGGCTGCGCTACACTCGCTGCCGTGATCCCCTTTATCAGCCCGATCCTGTTTCACATCCCGGTCTGGCACCGGCCGGTTCACGCCTTTGGCGTACTGGTCGCCCTCGGAATTCTTATCGGTGTGCCCCAGGTGGTGCGGCGCGGCAAGCAGCTGGGCCTCGATCCCCTGGTGGTCTCGACGATGTGCACCTGGGCGATCGGGATCGGCTTCATCGTGTCGCATCTGTTCGATGTCATCGCCTACCAGCCAGAGGCGCTGCAGAGAAATCCGCTGGCGCTCATCGATATCACCGGTGGTCTCTCCTCGTTTGGTGGCTTCGCGGGAGCCTTGGCGACGCTGGCGATCTTGGCGCGGAAGCACAAACTGCCGCTCTTGGCGGCCTGCGACGCTTCGGTTTTTGGCGGTACGGTGGGGTGGCTCTTCGGCCGCCTCGGCTGTTTCACGGCGCACGACCATCCGGGGATCGAGACCACGCTCTTCTTCGGAGTCAATTTTGGCTCACACCCGCCCTATGGGATCCGCCACGATCTGGGGCTCTATGAAGCGTTTTATACGCTGCTGTTGGTACTGGCATTTCAGCTCATGGCGCGTCACCCGCGCCCGGTCGGCCGGTATGCGATGATCGTCGGTCTGACCTATGGCCCGATTCGGTTTGCGCTCGATTTTCTGAGGATCTCCGACGAGAAATACTTTGGTCTTACGCCCGGACAGTATGGCTCGGTGGTGCTGTTTGTCGTCGGGCTGGTGCTGCTCGCAAAATCACCGGATCGACCTCTATCGCCGGCGTCGCAGAACCAGCAGCCCGAATAGAGTCAATAGTATCAGAGGAGAGTCGTGGCGTCCGAGCGCACAGCCGCCCCCGACCATCGGGTCGAGGGGCGCCTTGGGCAGCGGTGCTTCGCCGCAGGCCTGGGTTTGCGTCACAATTTGGAAATCGTCGATGCCCGCTTCGATCATGTTGGTGGCGACATTGTTGGATACTGTGAAGCGAACGATGAGCGGGCGATCGAGCGGCACTTTGCCCTCGAGCTGTACCGTGCGCTCGCGCCATTCCGCTTCTGCACCATCGACGGAATCGAGCTTCACCCAATTCGTCCCGCCATCGCTCGACGCCTCGGTCAGCATGGCCAGGTGGTCGATGACCATGCCACCCTGCTTGGGATTCGAAAAATCGAGGGCCTGATACCAGGTGAAGTAGCGCAGCATGGGCTCGTGGGTATGGCGGATATCCAGCGCGGGAGAGTAGAGCCGTGTCTGCCCGACGACGCTTGAATCGGACATGGCGCGATGGCCCGCCTGTAGGCCGGTAAACCAGCACTTGGAAGAGTCGTTGTGGCAGCTTTTAGGCTGGAAGATCCAGCCGCTCTTGCCCCGGTATTCCTGGGGAACGCCCCACTGCCAGCCGTTGGCGGCGGAGTCCTGACCGTTGAGATTCGCCCCAAAGAGGCCCTGATTGCCGTCGTAGGAGGCGCGAAAGCGGTCGCTGATGCCAGGGGTCCATGTGACGAAGCCTCGCGAGGTGTGAGAATCGACCGTCGCCAAGGTGCGGAGCGCCAGTCGATCGCCACACTTCGCATCGGTCGCCATCTGACCGAGGAAGGTGATCGCCCTGCTACTACCGGCTTGCAGTCCGATGAGCGGCACGGGATCGGTCGGCAAGTTCAGCTCGGAGGAGAAGGCCTGGATCAGGACCTCGCTGGGATCGACCGGTCCGTCGTTGACGAAATGGAGCGTCACGCGCACCGGTTCGCCGGGTTCGATGAAGCCGTTGCCATTGCCCCCCGCCTCTTGGAATTCTGTGTCGGTGAGCTTGGCGGTGGCTGCGCCGCAGGGAGCCGAAATCTGGGTGCACATCGTGCCGCGGCCCGCCGAATACTCGGCGAATTTCTGTTCCCAGATTCTCCGGACTACATCGATTTTTCGTGCAATGGAAACCACCTCGGCCACCTTTTCCTTCGGCCGGGTGAGCAGTACGAAGGCGACGCGGAAATCGTGCGGCGAGTTGGCCGCCGATGGGGAGCGCTTCCCCACCGCGGAGATCACCTGTTCGATGGTGATGTCTTCCCGTTGGCCCGTGAAGTGCGTCCCTGCGTGCATCCAGTGCGCCGGGTTGATCTTGTTGCCCTTCATGTCGATCGCATCGCGCACCAAAAAGAAAGGGGGGACTTCGCTGGCTGGCAGGAGACCCATGCCATAGAGGTCGAGCGGCGAAAAGCGGCTGGAGCTCTCGGCGTTGGTGAAGGTTCCATCGCTGTTGTCGACGATGCGATTGCCATCCATCACGGATGCATCGGCCTGCAGCGTCGAGGCCCAATGCGATTCGTCGCGCCCCAGTATGGCCTTGGATACTTTGCCCTGCTGGTCACGGTACTTGAAGAAGGAGAGCCAGCGGTGGGCGAACTCCTGTCCCAAGACGGGGTAGAGCATCGAGCGCGGATCGGTGATCTCGAGGCCGTCGTTGTATCGGTACTGATCCCAACGCATCATATCGACGAAGGAGTGCAGCTTGCCCTCGCCGGCACCCCAGGAGATCGAGCCGTCGTGGACGCCCATGCCGATCCCAAAAACGTCCTGCTGAACCGACATCTCGTAGGCGAGCGCTTCGGTGCCCTTATCGGTGAAGGTGGTAAAGACGATGACGGCGTCGAATTCGTCCGCATACTGGGTAAAAAAGCGATTGGTGATGGCCGCCTGCTGGCCGCCCGAACCGAAGATGCCGTAGTTGCCCTGTTCGTCGACCGAGACCAGGTCCTCATCGCCTTCGAGGATGACGACTTCGCTCACCTGTTCGACGTTTCCCGGAGAGAAATTCCCATCGGCGGTGCGCGGGAGGAAGTGGGGGTTGGGGCGGTGATCGGCCGAGTGGTAGAGGGGCGCGCGCGCATCAGCGGGCCTTGCAAACAGCAATAGCAGCAGCAAATACTTCATTGGTGCTCCCCGGGGGCTGAAGACCACAAGTATGGCAAGCCCTCTCCCTTTGAGCAACTGGGGTGCCAACCGACTGCAGTCGACTGCCGGCCTTCCAAGCAGAGGATCCGTGGCGGCCCACCACGGCAACTGTGCTAGCCAGTAGGGCTAGCCAGCTGCGCTCTTGGCAGCAGCCTGTTTGGGCATCGCTCGCCACAGCGATCCCGCCAGCCCGCAACCGATGAGCGCAAAGGGCAGGACCGTGATGGTCCAGAAGCGCCAGCCCGCCGCATCGATGAGGCGGCCCATCCCATAGCCGACGGTGCTGGCCGCAACATACTGCATGCCATCGAAGAGCCCCGCCGCGGTGGCCGCAGCTTTGCGGCCGCCGAAGTCCATCGAGGCCGCTCCACCAATCATTCCATGGGCGCCGTTGACAAAAAAGGAGAGGACGATGAGGAGCGCAGCGGCGGCGAAGGGGCCGAGTGCGAGGCGGTCGGCGGCTGTCAAGAGCGCCAGGAGCAGCGCCATTCCACCGAATCCAAAGGTGATGACCGGGCCACGTCGCCCGCCGTAAACTCGATCCGAGGTCATGCCGAAGGCAAAGCCGCCGGCGATGCCCGCCAGTGCGATCCCCCAGGAGGCGAGCTGGTAGGGGCCATAGGTGGCGAAGGTTTTCGGATCGACGTGGAACGCATCGGCAAAGTACTTTGGCCACCAGGCGTCGATCACGCTGCGCCGCACAAAACCCACCATCATGGAGGTGCCCGCAATGGTCCAGGCAGTGCGGCTGGCGAAGACCTTCTTGAGCACTGCGCCGAGGGGTGCATGGCCCGAGCCCTCATCGCCATCGCCGGTGTCGTAGTCGCCCAGCCCCGCCGCGGCGGGAGAATTTTCCATGAACAGAAGGTTCAGGACGAAAAAGAGTAACAGCAATAGCGCGGGCACCCAGAAGACCCAGGCGATGGAGAGCCATTTTAAGATCAGCGGTGCGCCGCTGAAGGCCAGGATGAGGCCGCAGCGGATCAGAACGCCGAAAATGCCCGCGAAAGTGCCGCGCTCGCGGACATGAAACCAGTGCGCATTGACCTTGACGATCGAGAGCGCGCCAAACGACTGAAAAAAGCCGTTGATTGCCCACACCGTGGCTAAGAGCGGTAGCAGCGCGGGGCCGCCACCGTGCGTGGCCTCGGCGTGGCGTAGAATGGCGCCGAAGGTGAAATTCATTCCGGCTGCACCGATGGTGCCGAAGAGGAAGGCGCGTTTGCCGCCGATGCGGTCGGCGATGGGGCCGTTGAGGAAGACGGACAGGCCATAGACGAGTGGCATCACGGTCTCGAAGACGCCGAGCTGGGCATTCTTCCAGCCGAGCACTTGGGCCAGGTAGGCGCTGGTCGCGGAGTAGTTATAGCGGGACATGTAGAACAGCGCGTAGAGCAGGCCGAGCAGTAGCCAGTTTTGGGTGCGGCGGCGGCGAAAGTCGGGCGCGTGGCTCATGGTTGTTCAAAGTCCTTGATCGAAGGGATCCCCAGCGCAACCGGGATCGGGCGGCCCGAATGGTCGGTAGCGAGGTGGACGCACAGCGCGCTCGGGTAGCGCCCGGCGTAGCTATTGATATGGCTGGGCTCGTTGTCGAAGGCGGCCGCGACCGATCCGAGGCGATCGAGGCGCGCGAAGGCCACCTGCTTCCAGTCGTCGTCGCTCATGTCGAAGGTGGGCTTGAGGAGGAGATGCACGCCGGCGCCGTCCGGCAGCGGAAAACCATCGCGCTCCAAACAGGCTACGGTGCCGTCAGCCATTTCGGTGTGGCGCCCGGTGACGTAAGCGACTATGGCAGCGCGGGCGCGGACTGCCGCGACGAACCGAACGGCACCGGCGATAGGGCGGTCGTCGATGCAGTAGGCGCTGGTGAAGAAGCGCTCGCGCCAAAAGGATTTGGCGTCATCGGCCACCCGGGAGCAGGTGGCCTCGTCGAGACCGGCGGTGCGCATGGCGTCGGTGATCGACCAACTGG
>JAHFDT010000272.1 GCA_023248875.1 Myxococcales bacterium
TGGGGGAGGGGAGTTGTGGGATTCACCGACGAGGAGTTCCGCAGGCGCGTCTGCGCGCCGAGGACTGTCCGACGAGGAGGCGAATCCCACAACTCCCCTCCCCCGCCTCGCGTATCGTGACACAACGGAAAGGGTTTGATACACACCGGCCATGGCCCGTTTTCGTGAGGTCCCCATCGAAGTCGATTTCCCGGCGCTCGAACGCGCGGTCCTCGAACGTTGGAATCGCGAGCAGACCTTCCAGCGCTCGGTCGATCTGCGCGCCGGTGCACCCGAATACATCTTCTACGACGGACCACCCTTTGCCACCGGCCTGCCCCACTACGGCCACATCCTGACCTCCTACATCAAGGATGTCGTGCCGCGCTACTTCACCATGCGCGGCCGCTACGTGCCGCGCCGCTGGGGCTGGGATTGCCACGGTCTTCCCGTCGAGTTCGAAGTTGAAAAGCTGCTCGGCTTCAAATCGCGCGCCGATATTCTCGAGTATGGGATCGGCAAGTTCAACGCCGCCTGCCAGGAGTCGGTGCTCAAGTATGCCAACGAGTGGCGCACCATCATCGGCCGCCTCGGGCGCTGGGTCGACTTCGACAACGACTATAAGACCATGGACCAGAGCTACATGGAGTCCGTGGTCTGGTGTTTCAGTGAGCTGTACAAGAAGGGCCTCATCTACGAAGGCAACAAGGTCGTCGCCTACTGCACGCGCTGCCAGACGACGCTCTCCAATTTCGAAGCGCGCCTCGATGACGCCTTCCGACCGCGGCAGGATCCGGCCATCACCGTTCGCTTTCGTAGCCGGAAGGACCCGCATGAATACCTGCTGGCCTGGACCACCACGCCCTGGACGCTGCCCTCCAATGTCGCACTCGCCGTCGGGGGCGAGATCGAATACTCGGCCTTCGAAAAGACGGGCGAACGGATCTGGCTTGGCACCGCCGCCGCCGCTAAGTATGCGCGCGAGCTCGACGGATGGAGCCCCGTGGATCGCCGGCTCGGCAAGGAGCTGGCCGGCCATGAGTATGAGCCGCTTTTGCCCTACTTCCCCGAAACTCCGAACGCATTTCGTGTACTCGTCGGCGATTTCGTCACCACCGAGGACGGCACCGGCATCGTCCATATGGCGCCCGCGTTCGGCGAGGACGACAACGTGCTCTGCTCCGCCCATGGCATCGACGGGCCAAATCCAGTTCAGGAGGATGGCACGTTCGATCTCCGCGTCACGGACTTTCGCGGCCAGCACGTTTTCGATGCCAATCCACACATCGTTCAAAAGCTGAAGGCCGAGGGCGCCCTGGTCCGGCGCGAAACCTACGATCACAACTACCCCCACTGCTGGCGCTGCGATTCGCCCCTCATCTACCGCGCCATCAAAACCTGGTTCGTCCAGGTCACAGCCATCAAGGCGCGCATGCTCGACGCCAACCAGAAGATCCGCTGGGTGCCTGACCACATTCGCGACGGTCGCTTTGGCAACTGGCTCGAGAACGCGCGCGACTGGGCGATCTCGCGCAATCGCTTCTGGGGCGCACCGATTCCGGTGTGGCGCTGCGATCGTTGTAGCGCCATCGAGGTGATCGGCGGGGCGGCGCAGCTCCAAGAAAAGAGCGGCCGTAACATGGTCGACTGGCACCGGCCGGCGATCGATGAGATCACCTTCGCCTGCACCTGCGGCGGCACGATGGCGCGCGTCAGCGATGTACTCGACTGCTGGTTCGAATCGGGCTCGATGCCCTACGGTCAGGTGCACTATCCGTTCGAGCGTCGCAAAGAGTTCGAAGAGCACTTCCCGGGCGATTTTATCGTCGAGTACATCGCCCAGACGCGCGGCTGGTTCTACACGCTGGTCGTGCTCTCGGCGGCCCTGTTTGACGCGCCACCCTTCCGTGACGTGGTGTGTCATGGCGTCATCCTCGCCGAGGATGGTCGCAAGATGTCGAAGCGCCTCAAGAACTATCCCGATCCACTGGAGCTGGTCGAGCGCCACGGATCCGACGCGTTGCGGATTGCGCTGCTTTCTTCGGCAGCGGTGCGCGGCAGCGATCTCCGCTTCGCCGGCGATAGCGTGCGCGACGCGGTGCGCCGATTCTGCATTCCGCTGTGGAATAGCCTCCACTATTTCACCGCCTATGCGCGCATCGATGGCTTTGAACCGCGCGGTGAATTTCCGACCCTGTCGCGACTCGATCGCTATCTGCTCAGCGAGACGGAGCTCTTGCGTAGCGAGCTCGAGGCCGCCATGGGGCGCTACGACTTCGCCGCCTGCTACGACCGCATCGAAGATTTCGTCACGATGCTGAGCACCTGGTACATCCGGCTCTCGAAGCAGCGCCTCTGGCGCAGTGGTCTCGATGACGATAAGCGCACCGGCTACGAGGTGCTCTACTATGCGCTCTCGACGCTGGCGCGGGTGAGCGCGCCCTTTTTGCCCTACCTTGCCGAGGGCGTGCACGAAGCGCTCGGCGCGGAGCACAGTGTTCATCTGGAAGATTGGCCGAAGGCGTGCGCCGATTGGATCGATCGCCCGCTCAGCCATGAAATGGGCACTGTCAGAACCGTCGTACGTTTGGCCCGTTCGATCCGCGAAGACCACGGCATCAAGCATCGCCACCCGCTGCGCCGCGTTTCGATCAAGTTGCCAAGCGCCGAAATCGACGCGAATCGGGATCTGCTCGCCGAAGAGCTCAATGTCAAAGAGGTCCAGGCACTCGTCGACGAGGGCGAGTTTGTCATCCGCACCGTGAAGCTCGACTACACGAAGCTGGGCAAGCGCCTCCGCGGCGATGTCAAGAAGGTGCAGGCCGCGATTGATACCGGGGACTACCAGATTGTCGATGGTAGGTTGCAGGCGGCCGGCTACCAATTCGACGACAGTGAGTTTTCGCTGCGATTTGTGCCACGCGCAGGAATGGGTGTCGCCGCCGAAGAGGGGCTGGTGGTAGTGCTCGATCTGACCTCCAACCCAGAGCTGATCATCGAAGGTAAGATGCGCGATCTCAACCGCGGCGTGCAGGATCTACGCAAGAAGGCCGGCCTCGCCTATGCCGATCGTATCGTTCTCTCAGTCTCGCCGCTGACGGTACCGGAGCAATTCCGCGGCTGGCTCATGGAGCAAACTTTGGCGCGCGAGATTGTCGGCCGGCCACTCGATGAGGCCCTGGCGCACGAGGAGATCGAGATGGGCGACGAACGTGTGACGATCGAGCTAAAAAGGGGGAACCATGAATGACTCCGCATTGCCCGTAACCATCGCTGTGCATCGCCCCGACGGAACCATTGAACAGATCCGTGTGGGTAGCGCGGTGCCGAACGGTGCCGGCTTTACGTTGCAACTCGGGGAGCTGACCATCGCTCCCAGCGCTCGCACCTCCGCGGCTCCCATCGGGAGCTCCGCGACCGGCATGGTTTTTCCGCCCTACGGTCGCAGCAAGGGGGTGCCGATCGCCGGCGCCAGCCTCCAGGATCTCGAGTTCTACGCGTCGGGCTGTCGTCGCACCCTATCCGATGCCGCCAAGTCACGCTGGCACGACAAGGAGCGCGTGCTGCTGGCTGCGATTGAAGCGGAGCTGGCGCGGCAGCAGGGACTACCGCCGCTCGCCGAGCCGCCACCTCCGAGCGACGACGAGATCCCATTCTAGTACTACCTGATCTGTTTATCACGGTTCGCAACACGTCACATTCGCGAGGGCGCTCGGGGTAGGGAGCGGGCGT
>JAHFDT010000092.1:0-10525 GCA_023248875.1 Myxococcales bacterium
GGTAGTCCGGCCGTGAGCAGGAGGGAGGCTCGACGAGCTTTGCTCGTCGAGGGAGGCGGCACGCCTCCCCTCAATGGCTAGTGCCCCGAACTGCGAACCTTGGATTTGGAGATATGTCATAAATCTCGGTTCCAGGGTACTAGGAAGCCACATCACCCGGCTCGAGCTCACTGGCATCACCGACGACCACCCGGTCGCGCCCCTCGTTCTTGGCTCGATAGAGCGCCTGATCGGCTACGCGCAAAAGCACCGCCACGTTGCGCCCATGTTGGGGGTAGCTCGACACCCCCAGCGAGAGCGTGATCGGCCCATGCGCCTCTCCCTCGAGGCTCAGCTGGCGAACCTCTTCCCGCAGCATCTCCGCCCGTCGCTGTGCGATCTCCAGCGTCGCCTCCGGCAGAATCACGACGAACTCTTCGCCGCCGTAGCGGCACGGGATGTCCTCGCGCCTTACCCGTGTCGTCAGCAGGCCTCCGAGCGCGCGGAGCAGCGTATCGCCGGCCGCATGGCCCAGTCGGTCGTTGAACTGCTTGAAGTGGTCAAGGTCCAGCATGATCAGACTGAGCGAACTCTGCTTCCGCTGGACGCGGTAGAGCTCCCGCTCCAGCATCTCGTCCATATACCGCCGGTTGTAGAGCCCGGTCAGCGGATCGCGCATCGATTGGCTGCGTAGCGTTTCGCGCAGCTTGAGATTGGCCAGCGCCAGTCCCGCCTGCTCCGCGACGGTGATCGCGAGCTGCTGCTGCGCGGCCGTCAACCGCTCGCCCGGGCGTCCCGCCTGCAGGTTGAGCACGCCCAGGGTCTCGCCCTGCGCCATCATGGGAATACAGAGGTAGCTGGTCCACGGCACCTGGCTGACATGGCGGCACAAGAGCCCGGCGCTCGGCTCCTCGGCGATATGCACTCGACCCCGGCGCAGCGCCCAGCACTCTTCGGCTGCGAACACCGGCTCGCACGAGGTCGTCTCGCCCCAGAAGGCAACCGCTTCGACCATGCCTTTGGTGGGATTCTGGATGCACAGCGCTCCGGATTCCGTCGGAAAAAGGCGCCGTGCTGAACGGTTGATGACGAGAAAGGCCTCTTCCATCGTCAGGCAGGACTGAAACAGATCGCCCATCTCGTTGAGCAGCGAAGTCTCACGCGTCACCCGTTCAAGCTCGCTGCGCTGCTTGCCGAGCTCGAGCTGTGCCATCACTTGACGCCCGAGGCGTTCGAGAGAACGTCGCTTCTCCAATGAGAATTCATGCGGTTCCCGATCCATCACGCACAGCGCCCCCGCCGACTGCCCCGACGGTGAAAACAGCGGCGCTGCCGCATAAAAGCGCATCGTCCCAGGCGGTGTCGTCACCCGAGCATCGGCGAAGGCATCGGACACCACCATCACCTCGCGCGCTGTGACCGCTGCGAGGCACACCGAATGAAACGCCGGTGCCTCCCGTAGCGACGAAATTCCGTGGCGCGATTTCACCACCCAACGCTGTTCGGACGAGGTCTGGTCGACCAGGAACAGCGCGGCCGCGCCGACTCCGCCCACCTCTGCCGCCAGCACCGTGACATCGTCGAACCGCTCCTCCGGCTCGGCGTCCTTGACCGAATAGTCGTAAAGAATCTGCGGAATGGTATTGGATTCGTTTCGGCTCACAGTCTATTCATACCACAGGTGAGGACCCAGTCGCTTGGCCACCTCGACGGCGGTGGGACGCGCCGTGGGATCCTCGGCCAACAGCTCGGCCAGGAGCGCCGCCACTTCGGGAGGCGGCGCTGGAAACAGCTCCTCGAGCACGCGGCCGAACGCGTACAGATCGGCCGGCGGTCCCCACTGACCGCGCCGCACTTCCGGCGCCAGGTAGCCCCGCGTTCCGCCCGTGCCGCCGCCCTCCCCTGCCGCGCGCGCCAAGCCGAGATCGGCCAGGACCAACTCACCGTTGCTGCGGTAGAGCAGGTTTTCCGGTTTCACGTCGCGGTGGACGATGCCCACCGAATGGAGCCGCTGCAGCGCGGATGCTACCATGGACGCCGCGCGCTGCGCCCGCTCGAAAGATAGCGCCCCCCGGCGCAAATGCTGTCGGAGCGATCCGCCGGCGCAGTACTCCATGGCGATCCATCCCCGCACCTCATCGCAATCGAAGACCGTGACCAGCCCCGGATGCGCCACAGCGGCCATCAGCCGCGCTTCCGCGAAATGGTGCTCGACCGAATTCCGGGTGTGCAACCATTTGATGGCTACCGAGCGATCGAGGGCCCGGTCGCGAGCCAGATACACCGTCGCCGCCCCGCCACGGCCGAGCTCACGCTCGAGGAGGTATCCTGCGAGGGTGGGAAAAATCGGCGCTGCCTCCCGGGCAGGGGAGCGCAGGGGTTCGGCGCGTGCCCGCGCCTTGGGATAGTCGATGTCCCGGGCCAGCAGCCGCTCGTAGTCGCCCCGCGCTCCCTCCCGATCGCCCAATTGCTCCCGCGTTTCTGCCAATAGAAACCGGGCGCGATCCTCCACTTTCGGCACCCTCACGAGCTCCTCGAGAAAGGGTTGCGCGGCCGCATAGTCGAGCCGATCGCACAAAAGTTCCGCCAAGCGAATGCCCACCGCAGGATCCTGCCGGAGGGACCAGAGCCGGCGCAACACCTCGAGGGCGGTGGGAATGCGACCGCTCGCCACCATCCTCTCGATCGCTGCCCCCACCACCGGATCGCCAATTGCCGAAACCTCCCCACGAGTCGCCTTCAAGAGGAGCTGGCGAAGATAGGTCTCCTCCGAGGGGATCGCCGAATCCGTAGGCGGAACCGCGAGCGCATCACGCCGCGGTGGGAGCTTCAGCCAGTCGCCGAGCCGCTGCCACCAGCGCTTCAATCGATCACCTCGAACTGAGCGTCACCGCAGGCGACACGGTCGCCCCGCAGCAGCAGAATCGTGCCCGCTGCCGTCGCCCCATTGAGTCGCATTTCCCCCGCCGCCGTCACATGGGGCAGCCCTTCGCGAAACGAGAGCTCGAAGACGCCTCCGATCAGCGCGAACGACCGCGCGGTCGTAGCGTAGATCCGCCGCCCCTGGTCGAGGCCGCGCACCACCTCGAGCAGGAGCCGATCGCCTGCGATGGAAAACTGCAGTACGCAATGGTCGCCGATCGCCAATTCCCCTTCGCCAGTCAGCGCTTCCGGCGCGGTCAGCCGACGGCCGCTCCAGCGGGTGCCATTGCGCGATCCTTCATCGCGCAGCAGCAACGATCCCTCACCCGTTTCGATCGTCGCGTGGTAGCGCGAAATACCGGGGTCTCGAAGGTTCAATTCACAGCTCGGGGCACGGCCGATCCGCAGCGGAAACCTTTCAAGATAGCGGATCTCACGACCCTCCACGCGCACCGCGACCGTTCCAGCCGACAACCACCGACCTTCCAGCTCTGCCAGCAGCACCCGATATTCACGCCGGGGCGCCAGCTCGACACAGGTTTGCAGCGCGCGCAGCGCCCGAGCCCGATCGCCCCGCAGGAGCTGGGACTGATAGTCGGCAAATTGATCGACCAGGCGACGCTCGACCTGCCGCTGCTGCTCGTCGCGCGTCAAAATCTGCTCGAGACGATCCACCTCGCCAGCGCGCTGAAAACTCTGGGCGGCCCGGTCGACATCGCCGCACAGTTCCTGGCACTCGCCGGCGTCGGCCGCATCGCCGACCCGCTCAAACAGGTGGGCTGCTTGCCGCAGCAACGCTAGGTCATCGCCCGACAGCACCCCGTGCGCACGCACCAACTGCAACATCGCGCGCGCAATCCGGCGCTGGACCGCCTGCTCGACAGGCGCTCCCCCCTCGGCCCAACGCGCGGCGATGCGCAGCTCCCGCAGCCGCTCTTCGACGCCGCCGGCGCCATCGGCAGCACAGAGATGCATCTCGGCGACTTTGTGCGGCTCATCGGCCAGGGCATAGCGCTGCGCCGCGGCGTGGTAGTCGCCCGCCGCCTCGGCGGTGAGCGCACGCCGATAGTCGACCGAAAGCAGCCGCTTGAGGAAGGACATGGGGTGATTCCTACGGTGTTTCGTTGATCAGAGCGATGAGGAGGCTGTTCGGAAAGCTCAGGACGATATCGGGACGGCCATCCTGGTCCAGATCGTCCGTGACCATGGAGGCACCGGACGACTGCCACGCGACAGGGAACACCAGCGGGTCGGAAGCAAAGATGTTCTTCCCGCCATTGGTATAATCCCCCGTGTTGGGATAGACGAGCACGTAGCCGCCATTATAGGTGTAGACGGCGAGGTCGATCTTGCCATCGCTATTGAAATCGGCCGTCGCCAGTCTTCGGAAGCCGACCCGTTTGCCCTTGGCCTTCGTAGGGAATATCTGATTCGGGCTAAAAATCCCTGCGCCCTGGTTGAAGCTGAGAATGAAGCTGCCCTCGGGCTCGCCCATATCCGTGGTGGTGTTGTAGCCCCAAACCAGGTCGGTCTTGCCATCGCCATTGAAATCGGCCGCTGCCGCATCCTGGTTTTCTCCGGGAGCGTTATAGCCAAAGATTTCCTCGAGGAGATTCTGGTTCTTTATCATCACCCCCAGGGAGTGTTGGGGGGCGACAGTGGCCATGAGCAGCGCCACGTGGGGCCCATCGAAGTTGGCGAGGATCATTCGGTTCCACACAGTGCCAGCGAGCTTAAACGTGGTGATACTGGTGTCGACCCGCAGCATCAGCCCCGGGATGGAACCCGGGAGGAGCGCGGCCATCGCGATGTCGTCGATCCCAGCGCCGTTGAAATCGCCGACCGCGAGGACGGGATTCCCTTGGGCCGGTGAGCTGGTCACGAGCTCATAGGCGTTGTTGTTTTGAGCGATGATGGTGGGCGCCGCGAAGGTGCCATCGCCGTTCCCCTTCAACCCCTGGAGGTTCCAGCGGGTGCCGAGGGCCAGGTCGGGATAGTTGTCGCTATCGAGCCTGCCCGCGGCGATCTCGAGCGGATAGTTTATGGAGTGGGTTCCGGAGATCCGGCTGGTCTGTGCGATTTGGACGGGATGCACCTGGGGGGCTGAGGTCACCATCGCGATCACCACGCCCTCGTCCATGATCTGGTTACCCGGTTTGGCTCCCTGGCAGGCAACGGCGAGACCCCGGTGGTTCCCAATCTTGTCGAAATACCCAGAGGTCAGCGCGCTGATACTTTGGCACTGGCTGAGGGTCATGGTATTCGGACTGGCAAACGTAATGGACCCGATGGGCTTGGGCGCCAGATCGGGCGGCGAGGAGGCAGCATCGATCGGAAAAGCTGTGGCGTCGATCAGGAGCAAATCCTCCGGCACACCGCTATCGCTCGGCGGAAAAGCTGCGGCGTCGATCAGGAGCAAATCCTCCGGCACACCGCTATCGCTCGGCGGCAGCCGAAGGAAATGGTCAAAATCGAGGCAGCCGGTCAGAAGCAGGAGCGGTAGCAGTCGCCGCATGAGAACGGCCCTTCATTGTGATGATAAGAAATCTTAGCATGGTTTGGTCGGTCCGTTCGCCGTTACCGCGAGAGATCTCCTGCTACCGTACGGGCCACCCGGCGCCCCACGGTGTAAATGGAGATCTGCGGCGGCCCGCCGAGCGAGGTGGGAAACAGACTGCCATCGGCGACATAAAGCCCTGGCACACCATGCCAGCGACCTTCACCATCGCTGACGCCACGACGGGGGTCGACCGCCATCGGCAGCGTCCCCATCGGATGGGCGGCAGTGAGCGGCGGGGCGAGCGGACGGACGGCCCGGGCCAGTGCCTGCGCCTCCCGATCCGTACGGATCGGCTGCTTTGCGCCATAGGGCGACCAGACCTCGCGCGCCCCTCCGGCCAGTAGCAGCCGTGCACAGGCTGCAATCCCGTCACCGAGTGCCCGCGCGTCCGCGTCGCCGAGGCGATAGCGGATCTTGGCGCGGCCACTGCGATCGACGGTCACGCGGCCGGCCGATTCATCGTGGAGCATCGCCACCAGCACCGCGACCTGGCGATAGTGGCGCAACTGCCGCATGTGGGCCGCACCAAAGCCAGGCAGCATGGCCGCGAAGCCGATGGGATGGGCAAAGGCCGGCACGATCCAGATGCGGCGCGGGCTCCCCGGAAGGTAGTCGATCCATTCGGTGCACTCGACGCTCTGCGGGATCCCCATCCAGCCTTCAATGGGTACATCGAACCGCCCCGCCACGGCGGCGCCGGGATGGAGATGAAGATTCTTGCCGACGAGATCGTGCGGATCCGGTAGCCCGCTGCGCAGCGCCAACGCGGCACTGCCGATGGCGCTTCCCGCCAAGGCCACGGCACGCGCGCGAACCGTCAGTGTGGGTCCGCGATCGTCCTCGCCGAGGGCCCGCGCCACCACCCCCACGGCCCGACCTTGCTCCAAGAGCACCCGCTCGACGCGGCACTCGCACCACACTTCGGCGCCGTGCGCCAGCGCTTCGGGGACGAGCACCTTCACCACATTCTCTTTGGCGTCGAAAGTGCAGCCCAGCTCGCAAAAGCCCGAGGCTGCGCAGCCGCGCCGATTGTGCTGCAATAGACCGCCTCGCCAGCCGAGCGCCTGCATTCCGCGCAGCAGCACCTGGTTGTTGGCATTGACCCGCTCGGGCTCGATCGTCGAAACGTGGAGCTGCTCCTCGACCGCAGCAAAGTCGGGTCCGAGCGCTGCCGGGCGCCACCCGTCGAGCCCCAGCGCTTCCGCCCAGTGCTCGAGCACGACCGCCGGTGCGCGCTTGCACAGATTGGTGTTGTGCAGCGTCGATCCACCGAGGCCACGCCCCCCCAGCACGGTCACTGAACCGTCCTCCGTAGCGCGCGCTCCCGCCTCCTGAAACAGCAGCTCGATCATCTCCCGCTCGCGCTGGTTGAAATCGCGTGCCTGAAGATGGTGCCCCTCCTCGAGCGCCATCACCCGAAGACCGGCGCGCGCCGCCTCAGCCATCAGCATCCCCCCACCCGCCCCCGTCCCGACGATCACCAGATCGCACGAATGCTGTTGGTCGTGCGTCAGCGTTCGGCCCGAGCGAATCATCGCTGGATCATCGGCCCGGTGTAGTCGAGCACGGCGTAGGCGCGCGGGTCACCATAGTAACCCACCATCGCCAGGCTTTTGAGCGCCTGAAAGCAGCCGCGTCGAAACGGCAGACGGCTCGACTCCCAATCCTCGAGCACCCGATCCTGGGCCGCTGCGTCGAGCCGCGAAAACCGCGACGGCCGGAGCTGAAACAGAAACGGCGTATGCTCGAGAAGCTCGAGCAGACCGGCGAGTTCGCGCTGGAGCTCCCGCGGCAGCTCGGCGAGATAGCGATCGATCGAAAGGGCTGTCTCGACCTCATCGACCGATACCGCGCCCGGCTCATCGGCAGCGAGCAGGCGACGACAGGCGGCGGCCAAAACGAGGTATTGCTTGGGCGACAGCACCCGCAGGCGCAAACGCTCATCGATGGTGTAGCCACTGAGGTGCCGGCCGACCGTACCTGCAACCGCCAGTAGTGCCGCGCCTACCAGCGATCGCCGCAGAAATCGGCGGCGCGAGATCGGATTGACCATGGCGCCCAGCTTGAGCCCCCGGCCGCGCCATGGCAAGATTCCCGGGCCCACTTTCAAGGAGATCGAATGTTCCGTTCCTGGCTCCTCGCTTTCGCGTTGCTGGCCGGTTGCAAAGGCGCCCTGTCCCCCTCCGAGATCAAGGGCACCGTGCAGGTGATCGTCGATGAAGATGGTTTCAAACCGGACCACATCCCGGCGCTGGTGGGCAAGCCCCTCACCCTCGTGATCACACGCAAGGTGGAGAAGACCTGCGCCAACACCATCGTGATTGCCCAGGAGAACATCCGCCGCGATCTCCCGCTCAACTCGCCGGTGATGGTCACCTTCATTCCCGAAAAGCCCGGCAACATCCACTTCGCCTGCCCGATGAATATGTATACCGGTGAGGTCGCGGTGCAGGAGCTGCCGAGCAGTGACTCGCCCACCAAGGGAAAAGCCAAGGCCAAGCTGCCCGCGGGTCTCCCCAAGATTCCGGGTGCGCCCGCTCCTCCTGCGATCCCCGCGCCTCCCGCGGCCAAGTGAAAATCCTCGCGCTCCTCCTCATCGCTGTGCCTGCCTGGGGCGATCCACTGCCACTCCTCCCCACGGCCACCTCGATGACGCTCGCACGCCGCCCCCCGTCGCGCACCCGCACAGCCGCCCAGCTCCTGAGCGTCGCCGCCCTGGGCCTGGTCGCCGCTGGCACTGCCTCTTTCGGCGTAGCGCTCGGCCGCTACCACGATCTCGACATCGGCTGTTCCCAAAACAACACCTGTGCCGCGCCCGACGTGGCCCTCGGCAGCACCGCCCAGACGGTCGGATGGGGACTGGTCTCCGCTGGGGTCGCCACGGGAGTTGTGACGCTGATCATCGCCCTGATCGACGGGCGCCAAGCTCCCTGACCTGTTATCATTACTGCAATGTACTATCGTCTCCTTCCGGCGCTGTTTTGCCTCGGCTGCCTCGACTTTGACCACTTCCTGCCAGCGCCTCCGCCGCCCTCCGACGCGGCAACCGATTTATCGGGCACCGTCCAAGACCTCGCGCCCACTGGCCCCGACCTCCGCGTGAAGGTGCTCGGCCCGCCCCCGGTTTTTCCTGGAGACAAGGTCGTCAGCCTGAAGCTCACCCACTGCGAAGAGCCGCTCGCCCTCGCGGCCGGCAATTTTCAAGCAATGCTAGGCAGCGACCGCATGGGGCTCGCCGTCGGCTGCTCGGGTCGCAATGTCAACCTCATGCGCCAAGACTATGGTACCGCCATCCTGACTCGTACTTCGCCGGCCAAGCAGCATCCAGTGGCGTTCCTGCAGCAGACTGTTTTTTCGCAGACCAACACTGCGACCCTGGCGTTGGCTGCCGGCCGCATCGACGGCGACGCCTACCTCGACCTGGTCGTGGCCAACGGCACCCAGCTCCTGCTCTTGAAGGGGATTGGCGAGGGCTCGTTCCAGCCCCCCGTAGTCCTGGCGACAAACAGCGCTGCGCTCGGGCTCAATCCGCCGGGCGGACTGTTTCCCGTCATGACTGTGGGCGATCTCAATGGAGATCTGGTGGATGAAATCGTCCTGGGAGCGGCCGTTCTCAATGGCCCAGCCACGCCCGCCGTAGCGCTACGCTTGGGCAGCGAACTGAAATCGTCGGTCGTCTACGGGTCGCCGTTCTCCCGGCTGCTGCTACAGAATTTCGGAAACTCGTCGCCCGATCTGGTGATGATCAAGAAACATCCGGGTGGCAACAACTTCATGACCAGTCTCTTCCATTCCGACGGCAAACAGTTTACTGGCCAAGACATCTCCACCGGCTACTCCTCCAGCTCCGAAATCCGTGATATCGCCGTGGCCGACTTCGACGAAGACGGAAAAGCCGACCTGGCCATCGCCCACAACGAGTCCACCACCGGCAAGATCCTCCTCCAGCTCGGGCAGGGCGGCGGTAGTTTCTCGACCGTCCACAAGGTAGCCGATGTGCCGAACACCCTGGCCGCGATGATCACGGCCGATTTCAACAACGATGCCTTTGCCGACCTCGCTGTCCTCTGTAACGGCCAGGTCCTGGTCTACGCCGGAAAGGGGAATGCCACGTTCACCTCTCCAGCTGTGTTGGTCCCACCCGCGCCCGGCAGCTATGCCCTGCTCGCGGCGGATTTCGATCAAGACGGCAAAGTAGATCTCGCGGTGACCCAGGGGATCGCCAATCTCGACGATGGCGTAGCCTTCTTCGTCAACGAGACCCCACTCTGATATAGATTCTTCCCAGCATGGCGACGCTGCGTTTTTCTGCTGGCACACTGGAGCTGCGTGGCGAGGTACCCGAGGCGATCGCGAAGCTGTGCCTGTGGGACGAGCGCACCGCCTGCCATCGCGCGCCGGCCATCGCCTACGCCGATCTGGTCCGTGCCGCACGTTCGAGCGGGGTCGAGCTGCAGGACCAAGCGCGCCAGTACCTCGAGCTCGCTGACGGCATGCGGGTGCGCCGCGAGCCCCGTCCCTACCAGCACGAAGCGCTCGCCGCCTGGCTGGGCGCACGCGGCCGTGGGGTGGTGGTGCTGCCCACCGGCGCGGGCAAGAGCCAGCTCGCCTGCATGGCGATCGACAGCCGCCGGCGCAGCACGCTCGTCGTCGTTCCCACGCTCGACCTCGTTCGCCAATGGTTCGATCTGCTGCGCGCTACGTTTTCCAGCCCCGTGGGCGTCATCGGTGGCGGCGACTATTCTGTCCAGGCCCTGACCGTCACCACCTACGACTCCGCCTACCTCCACATGGAGCACCTCGGTGCGCGTTTCGGCCTGGTGGTGTTCGACGAGTGCCACCATCTGCCCGGCGCTGCCTACACCATCGCCGCGCGCTCCTGCCTGGCCCCCTACCGCCTCGGCCTCACCGCCACCCCCGAGCGGGCCGATGGCCGCGAAGCCGATCTCTTTGAGCTCATCGGGCCGAACGTCTATCGCAAAGATATCGTCGACCTCTCCGGCCACTACCTCGCCGATTACGACACCGAGCGGCTAGTGGTCGAACTCGGCCCGAATGAACGGG
>JAHFDT010000092.1:10535-15340 GCA_023248875.1 Myxococcales bacterium
GATCTATCGCGGCTTCGTCGAGCGCAACGGCATCCGCATGAGCAGCCCCACCGGCTGGACCGAATTCATCATACGCTCGGCAGGCTCGACGGAAGGGCGACGCGCAATGCAGGCCTATCAAAGACAGCGTGAAATCGCCTTCGCCGCGCCGGCCAAGTTCGACTATGTCGCCCATCTCCTCGAGCGCCACCGCGGCGATCGCACGCTGCTGTTCACCCAAGACAACGCCACCGCCTATGCCGTCGCGCGGCGCTTTCTCCTCCCGGTCATCACCCATCAGACCAAAGTGCGCGAGCGCAGCGATATCCTCGACGGTTTTGCCCGCGGCGACTACTCGGCCATCGTCACCTCGAAGGTGCTCAACGAGGGCGTTGATTTACCCGCCGCCAACGTGGCCATCGTCATCTCGGGATCCGGCTCGGTGCGCGAACATGTACAGCGCCTCGGCCGGATCCTTCGTCCAGCGAGCGGCAAGCGGGCCCGGCTGTATGAACTGGTCTCGGCGGGAACAAGCGAAACCTACATCAGCGAACGGCGGCGAGAACACAATGCTTACCGCTGAGCTGGTCACCGTGCGCCGGCGCGGCACTTCGCTCCGCCTCGTGCCGATCGACAGTAAAATGCGACAGCGGGCTGCAGAACTGGCTGCACAGTTCCTAGAAATCGCCGAGCACAGTGTCGGTAGGACACGCGACGAGTTCGATGAGGCCTGCGGCGCGGTCGCCGCCGCTCCCCGCGAACGGCGCCTGGCCGACGGACTACGCAAGCTGGTCGAAGACCGCTGCGAATTCGACGCCGAATCCGCGGTCGACCCGATCGCTCTGCGCCGCGAGCTGTTCTTGGCGGCCACTCGAGCGCGCGCTGCCGGCCAGTTCGATCGGACCCAGCTCATCGCGACCGTAGCGGCCACCCACGAGCTGCCCCAGGACCAGCTCGAACAGGCGCTATTTGCCGATCTCCGCAGCGCCCACTTATTAAAGTCGCTCCAACCGATTTCGCCCGCGGCCCTGGTGGACCATTACGATATTTCCCAGGCCCAGGCCGTGCTCTTGCGCGCCGTCCGCGTCGTCGCCGAGGTGGAGTGCGCCACCCCCGGCGCCTACCGTGCGCTGTTCCACAAACTCAAATTTTTGCGCCTCCTGTTCATCCTCACGCGCCGAGGCAGCGGCTACCGCATCGAGCTCGATGGGCCACTTAGCCTGTTCGAATCGGTGACCAAGTATGGGCTGCAGCTCGCCCTGGCGCTGCCCGCAATCATGGCCTGCGATCGCTGGGCCCTCAGCGCCGATGTGCGCTGGGGAAAAGCCCGTGCACCGCTGCGCTTCGATCTGGCAGGAGCGAGCGCAGGAGAACACCGGGAGCCCCCGCGCCTCGCCGATGAGGTCGCTGCAGTGCTCCGCGATCTCGAGTCGGCGGGTGGCCCCTGGCGCGCCCAGCCTTCGATGGAGATTCTCGATCTGCCCGGCGTCGGGCTGTGCATCCCCGATCTCGAGCTCATCCACCGCGATCGTGGATCGCGTGTCTTCGTCGAGCTGCTCGGCTACTGGAGCCGCGATGCGGTATGGCGCCGGGTCGAGCTGGTCCGGCAGGGACTCCCCCAGCCGGTGATCTTTGCCCTGGGTGCCCAACTCCGTGTCAGCGAGGCCGTCCTCGATCCTAAATTGCCCAGTGCGCTTTACGTCTACAAGCGCACCCTCAGCGCAGTGGAAATCCTTCGCCGAGCCGATCGGCTGGCGGATCAAGCATGCGGCTGAGGTGCCTCATGCACCTGGCTCTCCGCCGCCGCGGGAAACCAGATTCGAAACTTGCTGCCCTTCCCCACTTCGCTCTCGACTTCGATGCGCCCCCCGTGTGCATCCACCAGGCTGCGCGTGATGAATAGCCCTAGGCCCAGCCCCGTCTTCCGCTCTCGCGCACGCTGCCCCTGATAGAAGCGATCAAATAACTTCGGTATCTCTTCGACTGGGATCCCTCGCCCCCGATCCACGATCGCCAGCTCCACTCCGCTCTCCGCGGCCGCGACCTCCACCCGAATCGTCGTCCCCTCGACGGAATACTTGGCCGCATTGTCGAGCAGATTGGTCAGGATCTGTTCGAAGCGCAGTGGGTCGAGACGAACGGCCGGCATATCTTCCTCGATTTGAAGCTCGACGGGATGTTGCCCAAGCGTAGCGCGAATTCGCTCCACCAGTGTGCGCGTCAGTGATGCGACCGATAGAACTTCAGGAGCGATGTGCAACCGCAAGAGCTCGATGCGGGTGACATCGAGAAGATCGTGGGTCATTTGATGCAGACGCTGCGCGCTGCGCTCGATACGCTCGATCATCGTCACCGGAAGATTCACCTTTTCCTCCTCAGCGAATCGTCGCAATAGATTCGTCTGCAGGAGGATGGTTTGAATCGGGTTGCGCAGGTCGTGCGCCACCATCCCGCAGAACTGCTCGCGCAGCCGATCGAGCTCCCGCTGCACTGCGATGTCCTGCACGACCATCGTCATACCCGCCACTTTGCCGCCGCCGGAATGGACCGGCGCGGCGCGCACCGACACAGGAATGAGCCGGCCATCCCTCGTTCGTACCAGCAGGTCCCGACTGACCACCTCCCCGTGGAGGAGCGCACGCACGCTCGGAAGGTCTGCCACCGGCAGCCGCCTCCCCGACGATTCGCATAGATCGAGTACCATCGGGTTTCCGAATGGATCCCGCTCGTCGCTGTCACCCGACAGCGCGAGGAATGCTTGGTTCTGGGTCGTGACTCGCCCTTTCGCATCCATCAGGACGATTCCGTCGGGCAGCTGATCGACGACCAGCTGTAGCCACGTCCGCTCCTCCGCCTCCGCCTGGTAGAGGTGAGCTACTGCGATCGCCGTGCCAACCCGCCCGGCCAACATCTCAACGATCTGCTGATCTCCAGCCGTGAACTCGTCGCCGCCGAGCTTGTTGGCAAGGTAGAGATTGCCCACACTCCGGCCATCATACCGAATCGGTACTCCCAAAAAGCTGGTCATCTCCGGATGGTGGGGTGGCACGCCCCGATACTCCGGGTGGCGATGGGGATCGCGCAAGCGCAGCGCTTGATCCCCCTTCGCGACCACGCCCAAGAGGCCGATGGGGCGAGGGGTGCGGCCGATGGCCGTGGCCTCTTCTACTGAAATACCGACGGAAGCCCAGGGCTCGAAGGGCTTTTCGGGATCGGTTCCGATCCCGGCCGCCGCATATTCGGATCCCGTCAGCGCCTGCGCCTGCTCCGCGATGGTCGCAAGAACATCCTGGAGGCCGTTCTTTGGCAGATCGACGATCGCCTCGGTCACGGCTCCAGTCGCCTCGATGAACTTCTGCACTTGCTGCCTGGCCCTGCGCTCCTTCGCCAGCCCCCGCCTCAAGCGATCGAGGGAAAAGCTGAAGAGGATCCCCATTCCCATGAACACCGGCACCGATAGCAACGACCGGGGCTCCTTGATGAAGACCCCCTCGGGCGGAAGGAAGAGGAACCAGCCGAAAGCCGTCGCAACGGCCGTGCACAAGAGCCCAGCGGATCGGCCGCCGAGCCAGGATCCCAAGAACACCGCAGGGTAGAGGAGAAACCAGGTAAAAGGATGAAACACTGACCGCCAACCCACCCACTGAATGGCAGTCGCCAGAAGGACCGACCCGAGGGCCAGCACCAAGCGTAACAGTGGATGGGCGCGTGGGGGGTCGTCTCCGAGGGTTACCATGAAGGGGAATGTTCTGTTTTTGCTCCCCACGAACAAGGGGGGAATTGCAATGTCCGCTGGGGTCACGAGATCCCATGAAATGGCGAGTCTGCTCGTAGTCGATGACGACGGGGACCTCGCGGATGTATTCGCCGACTTTCTCGGCGCCTTGGGTCACGAGGTGCGGATCGCCCGCAACGGCCAGGAGGGGCTCGTCATGCTGCACGAGCGACTGCCCCACCTCGTGGTGCTGGATATCGAGATGCCGGTCATGAGCGGTTCGGAGATGGCGCTGCGGGTGCTGTTGCAAGACGCGGGGATGGAAACGGTTCCCATCCTCCTCTCGAGCGGCATGCCCGACCTCGAACACATCGCGGAGACTATTGGCACGCCCTACTATATCAACAAGCCCTGGCAGCCGGACGACTTGGCGGCACTGATCGCGCGCGCCCTGGCGGAGCGCCAGCCACCTCGACCACACCCAACTCCTTGACCGCCTCGGTCGCTCCGCCTACGATTCCTCGATGCGCTGGTTTTCCCTCGCCTGCTTCGCCTGTACCCTGTTCAGCGGCTGTAGCGATCCCATCGTTCCCGTCGATACCACGCCCTTGCTTGGCAACTACTCGATCACCATCACCGCGAACGGCAAGAGCGACGGCGATACCGTAACTATCAATCGCGGTTCTGACAATTATGTACTGCTGAACTTCGTCTTTGGCATTTCGCAAGTACGCTGTGCGGTCGGCGGCTCCGGCTCGCTGACACTCCCACGGCAAGTGCTGCACGTGAGCCACTCCACCGGAGTTGCGGACGGCATGGCCACCGGAACGGGCAAGATCGATGCAGAGGGCAAGATCGAATTAGAGATCGATCTCATGACGCCCGGAATTGGACCCTCGGATGGCGGCGCCGGCCCCGTGGTCTACCAGATCGCGGGGATGAGAAATTAGACCGACCTCACGTTAAGTTGAGCGTAGCGAGGCGGCCGAGACCGAGGCGAAGCAAGGAGCGACGACGCAGGACTACTGGCAGTAATCCCAGGAGGAGCGACGAAGCAGCGCCGAAGGGATCGGTCGCCGAAGTAGATCAACTTAACGTGAGGTCGGTCTAG
>JAHFDT010000273.1 GCA_023248875.1 Myxococcales bacterium
ACGCGGAGAAAAGTAGCCAGCAGGCCATCGTGGCCGAGAAAGGGAGTGGACATGGCTCGTATCCGAGGTGGTTCGAAGGGACAGATGACAGTGGCCGAGGCAGGCCGCAAAGGGGGTCTCACCGTGCGTGATGAGCGCGGCCATGAGTTTTACGAGGAGATCGGCCGCAAGGGCGGCCATAAAGTGCGCGACCTCATCGCGGCCGGAAAACGGGCACTCGAGAGAAAATAGCAAGGACCACGCCGTAGCCGCGGTAGCAGGCCCGCTGCGGCTACGGCATACGTTTTGTGAATTGCTTAGTCCTTCGGTGCTCCCCTGTGAATCCAGCACTGAATCTGCGCGATCGAATCCCCGTCGAGTGTCTGCCCGGTATTGGGCATGCGCAATCCCAATTGGGGATCATTGTTCACCGGCAACACCAGCTTCTGATAGAGGAAGCTCGTCGCTTCGCTGCCCGGAGTCACCCGCTTCCAGCCCCGCATCGCCGCGCCCACCTTGGCAGGCATCACACCGAGCAGTGCGGCGTAGGGATCGGTCTCCAGATCGAGCCCCCCCTGGGGATTGGCGCTGGCACTGTGGCAGCTGGAAAAATTGCATGAGGTCTTGAAGATCCCCTGACGAATTTGGCTGAACGTCTGCGTATGGGTAGGGCAGGGATCCGCCGGGCCGCAACCGACAACCAGTAACGATACGAAGGCGAGAAAACGCATGGCTTCCCATAGCAGGGGCAGGCAGTTCTAGGCAAGGCCGGGTGCTACTGCTTCGGCGACGACGAAGGCCAGACGATTTCAGAATTGACCGAAGCGACGCCCTCGATCGCGAGCGCATCGCGAATCGCGGCCGCCGCTTCATGCCGATCGCTCACCTCGCCACGCAACGTCACCACGCCCGCATCGGTAGCGACCGCGATATTCCGGGCGCTGGTCATCGAATCCGCAACCAGGCGCGCCTTCACCTGACTCGTCAGGTAGGCGTCCGACAGATTCGACGTCGCTCCGGAGACCTTTTCCCGTCCCGCGCGATAGACCTGCAGCCCCGCCTCGCCGAGACGTTCGACCACATAGCCGCCCGCTTCGGCCATCGATCTGGCTCCTGCCCGCACAGCATCGAGCGCATCGTCGAAGGCCATCGCCACCGGCATCTCCGCTTCCATCGGCGCAGCGTGCATACAGCCCACCATCGCTACCACCGCCATCCCCATCCCAGGTTTCAGCATGCCATCCACCTCCTTTTTCAGGAGAAGCAGAATGCATGCCTGCTACGTCGGCAGAAGCGCCTCTTTCTGCGCCTTGGAAAGTCGCTTGATGCGAGACTCCCGCGAAAGGGCTGCCCCCTTCTCGCCCACCTCCTCGGCCCACGCCAGCGCCACCGGCCGCCGCCCGCGGGTGTACTTCACGCGGCCCCGCCCATGGGCTGCGATGCGCCGCGGAAGATCGATGGTTGCCCCCGCGTAGAGCGTGCCGTCGGAGCAGCGCAGCAGATAGACCCACCAGCAACGAGGAGGAATCGCAGCCAGGCGTTTGACGCTCATCCGACGCGATGCTAGCTTACCGACCGACCGTATGCGAATCGATCCCCAGCAAAGACTCTTTGTCGGTGTGAAAGTCGATAACAAGCTGCGCGATGCGCTCGAACACTGCGCTCCGCGGGATCGCGTCTATTTCGACGGCTCCGATCCCCGCTATCTTCAGGTGGTCCGAATCGACTCATCGAGCGGGGAATCCTTCGTTGGCAAAGTGATCGCCTCGGGCACGACCGCCAGCTCCATGGACGACCTCAAACGCAATATCTTGAGCCTGCTCGCCCGCCTCTCGACCGGCCGCCGCGGCGACGACGATGTGAAGATTTTTGCCCTCGGGGAGGGCGAGCCGCCGCCGATCGAAGTGAAGGATCCCGTCGAGCACTATCAGTAGCACGCCCATTGCAGCATCCATGTGGCATGGCCACGAAAATTCTGCTGCCGGTTTTTCCCAGCGAGAGTTTTTACGACGCGGTGGTGGCAGCCGGTGATCTCATCGCCAGCGAGGGCGGCATGGTGACCTTTCTCTTCACTCAGACCCGACCGCCCGAAGAGGTTTACGCTCAGAACGCCGATGGCCATCCGAGTGAAATCGATGTCACCGAAGATTCGATCCCTGCGGATGCGCGCGAACTAGAGCGATGGCGCGACTTACAAATTCAGGGTCTCACCGAAGCGCGTGCGCTGCTCCGCGAACGGGGCGTCGGAGAGGATCGTATCGATCAGCTGTTCGCCGACCAGGCGGACCACGAATCTGCTGCCGAAGCGATCGCCGATGAAGCAGCAGCGGGCAGCTACGACTTGGTGATTCTGGCACGCGGCTATTTTTCGAAAGAGGTCGACGACGCCGGATCTCTACCTGCGGATGTCGCCCATGCAATTCAGGAGCTGGGTGGCGAAGTAAGACTGCTGGTCACTTGACCACACGCAAAATCGCTCGATGCTCGCCTCGACAGGATGACGTCCAATCACCTCAAGCGCGATCAGCTCCTGGCCACCGTCGCCCATGATTTGCGCAGCCCGCTGGCCGCCATCATCGGCAACGCCCAGCTGCTGTTGGCAGAAGCCGATACCAAACAGCGCCCGCGGTTGGAAGCGATTCGCCGCGCTGCGGAACGGATGGATCGGCTGGCACGTGATCTTTTGGACCGCGAAAGTCTGCGCTCCGGACGACTCACGCTCCAGTGCCAACCCCACCCGATCGCGGATCTCATCGATGAGGCACTGCACCAACACAAACCCCTGGCCCGCGGGCGCTCTCTCCTGCTCGAGCTCCGTCTGCCTGCTGATCTACCGCCCGTCCTGATCGATCGCGATCGCATTCTGCAAGTCCTCGCCAACCTGATCGGCAACGCCATGCGCTTCAGCCCATCCGGGGGACGCGTTTCGGTGTCAGCCCGATGCGATGCCGAATGGGTCGAAGTCGCCGTGCAGGATGAGGGGGACGGCGTGCCGCCAGACGACCTACCGCACCTGTTCGAGCGTGCTTGGCGAGGCCAGGATCCGAAGGGCCAGGGCAACGGCCTCGGACTATCGATTGCCCAGGGGATCGTCGCCTCGCACGGCGGACGGATCTGGGTCGAGAGCGATCCGGGCCGAGGCAGCACCTTTTTTTTCACCCTTCCGACCGTTTGACCAGACCCACCCGGGGGCGCGGATCTTCAGCGCCGCTCTGCTCGAGGGCCCGGCGATAGGTGACCGGATCGAGCAGGGGTCCCGCGCACCCGGCAGGACTCGCCTCGAGGAGACTCTTCCTAAATCGGACCATGAGCCGCCCGAGTAGCTCTCGAGGGATCACCCGCAGGGTACCGGGAAACACATAGAGGCAGTGGATGAGCTGCCACAGGAAAACCTGCCAGTGCGGCGCAAGTGTACCCTCGAGGCGATCCCAGTCAAACTCGTGACCGTAATCGTGGATCAGCCAGGCGATATCAGCACCATCAAAACGGTCGCGCGCCGCTACGAAGGCCTTCGAAATCACCAGATCTTCCGGAGCGAGCAGAGCCACTGGCAAGCCGAACAGTCGGCCGGATCGCGCTCGCGCAAGCCAGCTCTCCTCGACCCGAAACAGCCCATTATAGGACGAAAAGATCAGATCGATCAGAACGGTTCCGGTGCGAGCCTTCGCTAGCCAAGCAGGATCGGTCAGCTCACATTCGAAGCCGGCCGCCT
>JAHFDT010000274.1 GCA_023248875.1 Myxococcales bacterium
CTCGACGATATAGACGCTGCCGGCGTCTGCACCGGTGATGTAGCGGCTCTTCTCGAGGATGAGCCCCAACAGCTTGACCACATCCCGCTCGGAGGAGATCGCGCGGGCGATCGCCATGAGCTCACCCAGTTCGTATTGATAGCGCTCGAGCTCGGTCCGATCGGTCACGCGACCATCATAACCGCTCGGCGAGCCCAAGAGGCGCCTTTCCACCGGCCACACCGATCATATCAGTCCGCTCGCAGTCGCTGGAGCAGTGCGGCGGCGGTAGCGTCGGCCTCTCCGCGCGCGCCCTTGAACGCCACCGCATGGAGTGCCGCTTCGCTGAGGATGCGAATGGCGCGGTTGCCCTGGGCGCGCGCAGCGACGGTGTTATCGAAGAGGCCCAAAATCGTTTCGCCCACCGAGAGGCGCTTCGGGCGCCATCGTCCCTTCGGCCGGTACTCCAAAAAGGCGATCAGTTTGACGGGGATCGCCTGGGTGCCCGCCTTTCCTCCGAGCTGGTCGATGGCTACGGGTCGGCCGGTGCCACTGGGGTCGCGCAGAGAAAGGGGCGCGGCAAACGGATGGACCCGCCCCCGTCGGTCGAGCACCGCGTACTCATCCGAATAGTAGGTAGCTCCCGCCCGCACCAGCGCCGCCACCAGCGTCGACTTGCCAGTGAAAGTGCGCCCCGGAAGCAGCAGCGCTTGGCCATGATGCGCTACCACCCCTGCATGGACGAATAGACGCCCTTTGGCGGAGGCCGCGACCGCGAGCCGCAGATCGCTCTGGAACGCCTTTAAGGCCGCGGAGAGATCTTCCGTGCGCGCAATCCGCAGAATGCCGCTGTAGACGATGTGAAACGAGCGGGTACCGGGCCGAGTGGAGGGAGGAGCTTCGATCACCGAATAGAGATGGTCGACCACCCGAGTGGACAGGCGCTCTGCACCGGGCGGCAAGAGCTTGAGCAGTCTTGGGACCAGCTCTCGCCGATTGACCCGGATCCCGATCCGGGCTCCATAGCTGCGAAAAACGATCCCCGCCGCCCACCCGAGGCGGTCAATTTTTTCGAGTCACGACGAACCCTGCCGCAAACGCGGCAGGGCTGAGTCGGCCGTTTCACCCATTACGCTCTACTAGGGCAGGAACTGGTTCAGGAGGATGCTCACGTCGTTGAGATTGCCATTATTCGCCGACGCGACATCCAGTTTGCCGTCGTTATTGAAGTCGGCGACGGTAAGTCCTTCGGGATCCTTGCCCAGGGAGAAGGTGGACGGCGGGACAGCGAAGGAGCCCCCCCCGGTGCCCAAGAAGAGGCTCATGTTGTAGCCGCCGCCGTTGGCAGTGACGAAATCGAGCTTGCCATCTTTGTTGAAGTCACCCACCCGAACGGTGTTCGGGTTGTTACTCACCGTACCGAGTGTAAAGGGATCAGCAAAGGTACCGTTGCCCTTCATAGCCGATCCGTTGCCCTTGAAGATGCTGACCGTGTTGATGGGGTTGCCGTTCACATCCGAACCGGAGTTGGGGACGATTAGATCGAGGATCCCATCCTTGTCGATATCGGCCGTCGCCAACGCCTTCGGAGCGGTCAAGGAGGCGTTTCCATAGGCCACACCGGCTACGAAATCGCCATTTGCACTCTTATTGTTGATGAAAATGTAGACGTTCTTGTCCTGGCAGGTCGCCGCAACATCGAGCCAGCCATCGCTATTGAAATCGCCTGCGACGACGCCTTTGCCAAGGTTGGGTAGGCTGAACGACTTGGCGGCTGCGAAGCCACCCAGGCCGTCCCCCACCAGCAAGTCGATGGTCTTACCGCCCAGTGTGACGACCAGCACATCCTGCTTGGGCGTCGGCGAGTCATTCGTAAAATCACCCACGATGACATCGTTAGGAGTGGCAGAAGTGGTGACGTTGGTGGCCGCACCAAAAGAGCCGGTCCCATCTCCAAAGAGGATCCCCACGTTGCTGGACGAACGGTTGACCACCACCAGGTCGGCATTGGTGTCGTTATTGCTGAGGTTGTTAAAATTGGCGGTCTGGACGGCAAAGCAGTTGAATCCCCCTGTACCGAAGGTCTTGCCAGCAAAGAATTGACCATCCCCCGCGCCACGGAAGACCGTGACCCCTCCCGTCACAGTATCTCCCCAGGCCACCGCGACGTCCCAATTATTATCGCCGTCGAACTTGCCAGCCACGATGCCCTTCGGTCCGACGCCCCCCGGTTGCAGCGTAGAGGGGGACGAGAAGTAGGGCGGAATGGGCAGTAGGTCGGGCATCTGCAAGTCCGGCATCTGCAAGTCCGGCATCTGCAAGTCCGGCATCTGCAAGTCCGGCATCTTCAAATCCGGCATCTGCAGATCCGGCATCTGCAGATCCGGCATCTGCAGATCCGGCATCTGCAGATCCGGCATCTGCAGGTCGGGCATCTTCAGATCCGGCATCTTCAGATCGGGCTTTTGCAAGTCGGGCATCTGGAGATCCTGCACTGCAGCCATATCGGAGGGCTGAGGAGGTGCTTCACCACAGCCAGCAATTGCGATTGCCATACCGAAGAATAGGATCCGTTGCATCAGCCCCTCCGTGACGTGAGATTGGTTGAGTCTAAGTGAAGCTCGACGAGGTTAGCTGAATCGACAATCGCTTGTCTAGCCCTTTTCCATGCCGAGTGTGCGCTCCGTCAAAGCGACCAAACAGCGGTCATCTCTGGGGCGAGGGCGACTTCCAGCCGCGCCGCGCGAAAGCCGTGCCGCGCTGAAGGTAGACGAGCAGCTGGAGCGGCAGCCGCGGGATCCGATCATCGGGAAAATCGGTCGCGAATGTGGCCTGAATCGCATTGGGCCAGTGGCGCCACAGCTCCCTGGCGATCCAGACCGGATGGCGCGGAATTCGATCGAGCTGGCCAGGCGGCGAATAGTCGCTGCCCCACTGGGCGAGGAGACTGGGTTCCAGCCAGCCCGGCAGGTGGGCAGGTGCCCGCTCGAGCGGAGTCCCGGTGAGACGAGCGCCGAGGAGTCTGCCGGCTAGACCAGTCGTCCATAGGACAGCTCTACGGGAGGCGCCGGAAAGCAGATAGTCCCAGTCGAAGGCCCTGGGAAGAGACTCGAGCGCGACCGCGATATCGCACAACCAGATGGTGCGCCAACCCCCATGATTTAGGAAATGGCGACAGAGAAGGCGCAGCTGATCTTCAGCGCCGAGGACCCTGACGGTGGTGGATCCGAGCGGGATGATTTCGCTGCGTTCCATGAATTGCTCAGGGAATTGCGCAGGACGAGCCCCCATCAGATCGGCGAGATGCTGCCAACCTTCATGCAGGTCGACGTCGAGTGGCTCGGTCGCGCCGAGTAGCTGGCGGGCCGCCGCCCCCTGATCGGGTTCACAGATGAGGTCGATATCGGTCCACTGGCGTAGTGCCGGTTCCGGATAGAGGCGGCCGATCGCCCATCCTTTGATGAGCAGCGGATCCATGCCGGCTTTCTTCAAGGTCAAGACGACCCGTTTCAGCTGCTGACGTGCTAGCGCCATTTCGAGCACCTGCTAGCGATAGCATTGGCGGAGCCGATCGGCGGAAGAGTCGGATATGGCGTTGTCGGCGGTGGCCTGCAACCGGCGCCAAAGCAGACCTGCGCTTCCGGAGCGGGTCACGAGTTCGGTGATGCCGTCCAGCAGTGCGAGCTCGGTTGGGTGAAGGGGCT
>JAHFDT010000002.1 GCA_023248875.1 Myxococcales bacterium
CTCCCGAGGAGGAACCAATTCAAATGATCCGAGTCGCGGTAGTCGGCTGTGGCTATTGGGGGCCCCATCTGGTGCGCAATTTTTCGGCGACTCCCGGGGTGGAGGTGGCCTACGCCTGCGACCTCGACCCCGCGCGCCTGGAGGACATCGGTCGCCGCTATCGAGTGGCCCAGCTGACCGCTTCGATCGATCAGGTCTTGGCCGATCCCGCCGTCGATGCAGTGGTCTTGGCCACACCCGTGGCGACCCATCGGCCGCTGGGCGAAGCCGCTCTGCGCGCCGGCAAGCATCTCTGGGTGGAAAAGCCGCTCGCCCATCGCGTCGAGGACGCCGAGGCGCTGGTGGCACTCGCTCGGGAGCGCAACCGACGGCTGCTGGTCGACCACACCTTCATCTACACTCCACCGGTGCGAAAAATCCGCGAGCTCATTGCGGGGGGTGAGCTCGGCGAAGTCCTCTATTTCGACTCGGTGCGGGTCAACTTGGGGCTGTTTCAATCGGATACCAACGTGCTGTGGGATTTGGGGCCGCACGATTTTTCCATCGCCGAGCACGTCCTCGGGCGAAGGGCGAAAGAGGTCTCCGCGATCGGTGTGCGCCACGTCGAAGGGGCCCATGAAAACATGGCCTACGTGACGCTACGCTACGAGGGCAATTTGGTGGGCCATTTCCATCTCAATTGGCTGGCGCCGGTCAAGGTTCGCATGACCATGATCGGGGGCAGTCGCCGCATGGTGGTCTACGACGATCTAGGCACCGAGAAGGTCAAGGTCTATGACAAGGGGATCGACGTCGCGCACGTGGAGAGCGATCTCGAGGCGCGCCGCCGGGCTCTCGTCTCTTACCGGACCGGCGATGTCTGGACACCGCGGCTCGATATGACCGAAGGGCTGGCGGTGGCGGCCCGCGATTTTGCTGCCGCGATCCGTGAGGAGCGGGCGCCGCTTTCGAGCGGCGAGACCGGCCTCAATGTGGTGCGTCTTTTGGCGGCCGCGCAGCAGTCGATTGAGCTGAACGGTCAGTTCGTGGCCATTCCGCAGTAGCTCTCTTTAGCCTGACAGCGGTCTAGTCCGGGCACCGAGCTGCTGGAGTACCCTCTCGGCGCGTGGGCGCGGAGGGATGAGTTCGAGGCGCAGTCCATCGAGTTCGCGCCGAACCGGATAGTGGGCACGGTAGCGTTGGAACCGCGCCGCGCGGTCGATAGTGCGCACGAGTTCGCGCAGCGCGCGATCGTCCTCTTCGATATTGTAATAACGCCGCAGTACGAGAAGGATCGTACCGAGATCGTCGGATGCCCGGGTATCGATCGAAAGCGCACTACTGGGCGACCTCTCGGGAACCCACTGCGGTATCTGCTGGAGGTGGGCGCACGCGGCTCGATAGATGGCGAGGGTGCCAGCGACTTTACCGTTTTCCGAATAGCCCGCGATGTGCGGCGTGGCCAAATCGCACGCCTCGACCACTTCGGGAGCGATATCGGGTTCGTTTTCGAAGACGTCGAGCAGCAGGCCGCTGACCTGGGAGGCGCGACGAGCGGCGGCGAACGCATAGGTATCGACCACCGCACCGCGCGATGCGTTGATGACGATGGCCCCACGCCGTAGCTGAGCGATCTCTTTTTCGCCGAGGAGGTGGTGGGTAGCGTCTGGCCCCATCCGCTCGAGCGGCACGTGCAGTGTCACGAGGTCGCTCTCGGCCAGCAGCGTTTTCAGCTCCACGAACCCGTAGCTTCCTTCGCGGCGAGCGCGCGGTGGATCGCACAAGAGCACGCGGCAGCCAAGCGCCGCCGCCACTTCTGCCACCCGGTGGCCGATCGCACCGACGCCGACCACGCCCACAGTCCAACCGGCGACATCGATCTCGCGCCGCTCTGCCCACGTGAGTAGCGCCGCGGTCCACCACTGCAGTACCGATCCCGCATTCGCTCCGGGCGCAGCGGCCCAAGCAATATTGTGGGAGGCGAGCCATGTGGTCTCGAGGTGCTCGACGCCGGCGGTCGCAGTCGCCACGAAACGTACCCGACTCTCCCCGAGCAAGGCGGAGTTCACCTGAACGGTGGAACGCACCAGCAGGAGGTCCGCATCCCGGACGATTTCTGCGCAAATCTCCTCGGCGCGGAGGAGGACCACCTCTCCCAGGGACGAAAACGCTACCTTCGCATGAGAAATGGCGCGATCCGCGACGATTTTCAGAGGCACGCGCTAGACCCCTTTCAGGCTGAAATGGCAGTAGATCATTTCAACCTGAAAGGAGTCTACAGCGCGCTTCAGTTGCGTTGAGCGCGAGCGCCCCCGCAGCGACCCGAGGGAGCGTACGTGGTAGGTACGTAACCGAGGGGAGCGAGGAGGTAAGCCGCGATTCAACGCAACTGAAGCGCGCTGTAGGTCTAGCTTCGGAGCAGTTGATCATCCGGCGAACACTCGATCACCAGCTCGCACCCCTCTGCTCCAGCGACGGATTCGCGATGGATGGTACCGGTCGCTGACTTGAGCACGTCGCCCGCGCGGAGGCGAACGCCATCCACGACCATCGACCCGCAGATGAGGTACATGACTTCGGTCCCCGCGTGCTGGTGCGCAAGGATACGGCCGGCGGGGCCCAGTCGCACCAGCTGCAGTCGGCGCCCGTTGGTTTCGTGGAGATCGAGCGCGCACAGTCCGGCGCCGACATCGCGCCAGCGGCGCTGGTCGACCGAAAAGATTTCCTGCTTCGTTTCCGGTTTTTCGGCCATCGGTCCTTCCCAAAAGGAGGCTTAGTATACTATAATTAATTTTGTATAGGTGTGATCAGGGGGATCTATGCGCTTGGGCCTATTTGGAATGGTGCTACTGGCGCTCGGTTGTGTCCCGGCACGTGACTTGACACCGGCAGGTGTTTCGCCCGATGAGGGCGCGCTGCCGGACCAGCTCATACCCGCTGACCTCGGAAGCGGGAACGACGCCGCTGGGCATGACGAGGGTGGGTGGGTCTGGCATGACGATGGCGGCTGGGGACACGACGATGGCGGCTGGAGTTGGCCCGATGGTGGCTGGAGTTGGCCCGATGGAAACTGGGCAAGCGACGGCGGCGGCTGGGCAAGCGACGGCGGCGGCTGGGCAAGCGACGGCGGCGGCTGGGCAAGCGACGGCGGCGGCTGGTACAGCGACGGGAACGGATACGGCGACGGGAGCGGGTTCGGCGACGGGAGCGGATTCGGCGACGGGAACGGATACGGCGACGGGAGCGGGTTCGGCGACGGGAGCGGATTCGGCGATGGCGGCTGGTACTGGAACGGCGACGGCGGCGGGTGGTCCAGCGATGGGGGCAGCTGGTCTGGGGACGGAGGCGGAAGCGGGTCCGGCGATGCGGGGGGCGGTGGCGACGGTGCGGCAGCGCCCACCTGTAGCTTGAGCGTTACACCACCGAGCGGTAACTTGAGTCAAATATTTGCCTTCCTCTGGAGTTCGACCAACGCGAACTCCTGCGCCTTTTGGATCGATAATGCTGCCCCAATGGCGGGTCCCTGTTCGGGGAGTGGCTCTCAACCTGGCAACCAGCTCGGTGTGGGGACCCACGTCGCTCACTTCACCGCCAGCGGTGCGGGTGGCAGCGCCTCCTGCATGTTCACGTTGGTCGTCACCCAATAGACCCTCGCTGCCCAATCTTGGGCAGCGCAGCCAGGACCACGACTCGACGGACCCACCAGGATTGGCTACCCTGCCAAACCTCGTGATTTCGCAACTCTCATCGACCCGCCTCTGGGGTACCGTCGCGCTGCTGATCGCAGCCGCCCTGCTGTGGCGGGCGCTGCCGGTCGACCTCGCCTTCACCCACGGCCATCCTTGGGATGCGATCATGGATTGGTACGGTGCACGCGCCTTCTGGTTCGGGAAAGATCCCTACACCAAGAGCTACTTGAACGCGCTGGGCCACGATGTCTTCGGCCATCCTCCGACCACGCCCTTTTGGTATCTCTGGCTGGCACCGGTGCCCAGGGACTATCTGAAACCGATCATCGACTACACGATGCTCACCGTTCTGATCGTCCAGTTCGTGCTGATCGCGCGTGAGCTGCGGTTCCCGGCGCCGCTGCCGACGGCGGCATTGCTCTTTGCGGCCACGCTCTCGACCACCTGGATCCAGTACCACCTCAACGTCGCGCAAATCTCTGAATTCATCGCCTTTGCCTATCTCTTGGCCTGGCTCTTTCTACGCCGCGGTCGCGACGTCGCCGCCGGCATCACACTCGGCCTGGCCTGCACTCTCAAGCTGTTCCCCGGTCTGCTCGTGCTACTGCTCTTCGCCACGCGCCGCTATCGCGCCTTTTTCGCGGCCGGTGCTGCCTATGGTTCGATCGCAGTGCTCATGACCGCTCGCTTCGGAATCCATAGCTGGTTCGAGTTCCTGCGCGAAGAGAAGTACCTCGCCGACGTCTGGACTGCGCACATCCAGAACGCCAGCCTGCACGGCATTGTTCTTCGGGCCTTTGTGCCGATCTGCATCGTGCGCAACCCGACCATTCCCGCTGCCACTCGCATCGCCACCGGAATCGCCGTGATGCTGGCGATCGCCTTTTTTCTCCTGTCGCGACGGGCTGCCCAGCGCGCCGAGACCATCGATCTCCCCTTCGCGCTCTTTGCGACGCTCTCCGCCTTTGCCAACCCCTACATGTTCGAGCATTACAATACGCTCTTGGTGTTGCCCCTCCTGCTCGCCAGCGTCGCATGGTGGCAGGCGGTGAAAAATGGCCTCGGCCGGATCGGGGCACTCTTCGGTGGCGCGACCGTGCTGGTGATCCTCTGGCTGCTCAGCATCGACGGGGTCCTCAAGGTCGGGTATCTCATCGCCCGAGGTCGCACCCGGCGGATCCACGTTCTCCTCCACCTCTACGAAGTGCTCAATTGGCTCCCGGCAGTGCTGATCATGGCGCTCCTCGTGGGGTTGCTGGTTTGGTGGCACCGCCGAGGAGGCCTCAAGCTGGACGGCCTCGGGGCAAGATGTTAGAGAGGCGCTGATGGAGCTCTCCTCTCAACGGGTGGTCGTGACGGGCGGAGCCGGTTTCTTGGGCTCATTCGTCGTCCAGCGCCTCCGCCAGCTGGGCGTGCGCGAGCTCTTTGTGCCCCGTTCGGCCGAATACGATCTGGTCGACATCGCGGCGATCCGACGCCTCCTCGCCGATGCACGGCCCACGCTGATCATCCACCTCGCGGCGCGCGTCGGCGGCATCGGCGCGAACCGGCTCAACCCGGGGCGCTTTTTTTACGAAAACCTGATGATGGGCGTCCAGCTGGTCGAAGAGGCGCGCAAGGCGGGCGTCGCCAAACTAGTACTGACCGGCACGATCTGCGCCTATCCCAAATTCGCCCCCGTTCCGTTTCTCGAGGACGATCTGTGGAACGGCTACCCTGAAGAGACCAATGCTTCGTACGGGCTGGCGAAGAAGATGCTGCTGGTGCAGGCCCAAGCCTATCGCCAGCAATATGGGACCAACGCGATCGTCCTGTTTCCGGTCAACCTCTATGGTCCGGGCGATAATTTTGATCTCGAAACCTCGCACGTGATCCCAGCGATGATTCGAAAAATCGAAGGGGCCGTTGCATCGGGCCAGGATACCGTGGAGCTCTGGGGAGACGGTTCTCCGACGCGAGAGTTCCTATTCGTAGACGATGCCGCGGAAGGGATCCTCTTGGCGGCGGAGCGCTACAACGAACCCGCTCCAGTGAATCTTGGCAGCGGTCGCGAGATTTCGATCCGGGAGCTGGCGGAGCTCGTCGGGCAGAAAATGGGCTATCGGGGGCGCTTCGTCTACGACACTTCGAAGCCGAACGGGCAGCCGCGTCGCTGCCTCGATGTGCGGCGTGCCAAAGAGCGGTTTGGCTTTGTCGCACGCACGCCCTTCGCGGAGGGGTTGCAGCGGACGATCGACTGGTGGAAGGTGCAACAGCGATGAAACGTGCACTCATCACTGGCGTTACGGGACAGGACGGCTCCTATTTGGCCGAGTTTCTCCTCGGCAAGGGCTACGAGGTCTACGGCATCGTCCGCCGCTCCTCTTCGTTCAACACGGGTCGCCTCGAGGAGATCTATCAAGATCCACACGAGCAGAACTACAGCTTCAAGCTGGTTTACGCCGACCTCAACGACGCCTCGTCGCTCAACCACGTCCTGCGGACGATTCGTCCCGACGAGATCTACAACCTCGGCGCCCAATCGCACGTGCGCGTCTCCTTCGATGTCCCGGAGTACACCGGCGAGGTGACCGGCCTCGGCACGCTGCGCCTCCTCGAAGCGATCCGCGAAAGCGGTATCCACCCACGCTTCTACCAGGCCTCCTCGTCGGAGCTGTTCGGCTCGGCGCCGGCGCCGCAGAGCGAGACCACGCCCTTCCACCCCCGTTCGCCCTATGGCGTGGCCAAGCTCTACGCCTACTGGATCACTATCAACTACCGCGAGTCCTACGACATCTACGCTTGCAACGGGATATTGTTCAATCATGAGTCTCCCCGTCGCGGCGAAACTTTTGTTTCGCGCAAGATCACCCGCGCTGCGGCGCGCATCAAGGTCGGACGGCAAAACAAGCTCTACCTCGGCAACCTCGATGCCAAGCGTGACTGGGGTTTCGCGGGTGACTATGTGGAAGCGATGTGGCTCATGTTGCAGCAGGCGCGCCCCGATGACTTTGTCATCGCGACCGGCGAGACCCACACCGTACGGGAATTTCTGGATGCAGCCTTTGATCATCTGAAGTTGGACTGGAAAAAGTATGTCGAGATCGATCCCCGCTATTTCCGCCCCGCCGAAGTCGACGAGCTGTGCGGCGATATGTCGAAGGCGCGGCGCCTTCTCGGCTGGGAGCCCAAGGTACGTTTTTCCGAGCTGGTGAAGATGATGGTCGACGCCGACCTGGAGGACCTCCATCGCCGGGGCGATACGCGTGACTGAGCTCCACCTACCCCCGCGGGGAGCGCTCTCTCCCAACAACGCCGTCGACCCCAACAAGTACTACTACATGCCACTGGTGGGTCGGATGTTCCGCGCGCGCATCAACCTGGGGCTGCGACTGCTGCCGCGGCGGCCCGGTCGCCTGCTGGAAATCGGCTATGGCAGTGGGCTGCTCCTGCCCACGTTGACGGCGCTAGCCGACCGGGTAGACGGTGTCGATCTCGTCTCGCGTCCCACCGAGGTTCGAGCCGCGCTTGCCCGACTCGGCGTCTCGGTCGGTGAACTGATCCAGAGTGATGTTTGTGCGATGCCCTTTGCGGATGGCCGCTACGATGTCGTGGTTGCCTTTTCCATCTTCGAGCACTTAAAAGCGCTCGAGCTCGAGCGAGCCCTGGCGGAGACGCGCCGTGTGCTGCGCCCGGGCGGGATGCTACTCGTCGGTTGCCCAGCCGTGCACAAGGGGATGAACCTGGCCTTTGCTGCGATCGGCTTTCACGGGATCGACGAGCACCATTTCAGCTCGATCCACGACGTGTTGTCGGCCTGTCTGGGGCGGTTCACCGTGGAGCGCCAGGCCACGTGGCCGCGCGGGATGCCGCTGGGACTTGCGCCCTATGGGGCGGTCCTGCTACGCAAGCAGTAATCCGTCGAGGCGACCATGGGTGAGGCGAATCAGCAAGCGGGCAGCGACTATTCGCAGCGGGAACAGGCAACGCGGGCGGCCCATGTGGCAGCGCTCGATGCGCTCGCGGCGCAGCGGAACCATTGGCGCAAAAAGAATGGTTTCTATTACCGGTCGATCGAGGAGCTGGCTCGCTTTGTGATCCCGCCGGGGGCGCGCGTGCTCGAAATCGGCTGCGGCACCGGCGACCTTCTGGCCGCCCTCCAACCGGCGGAGGGCGTAGGCATCGATATCGCGCCGCGCATGATCGAGCGCGCGCGGGAGAAGCACCCCCATCTCCGCTTCATCGTCGATGACGCGGAGCGACTCGAAGCCCCTGAACTCCACGGCAGGACCTTCGACTACATCGTGCTCAGCGATGTGGTCGGCCAGCTGATCGATGTCTGGGCGGCGTTTCGTGCGCTCCGACGGGTCGCCCATCCGCGTACGCGCATTCTGGTGACCTACTACAACTTCGTCTGGGAGCCGATTTTGCGCCTCGGCGAACGGCTCGGGCGGAAGATGCCCATCCGCCAGCAGAACTGGCTTGGAATGGCAGACCTCCGGAACTTGCTCGAGCTGTGCCATTTCGAGGTGATCCGCTCGGGCACGGCGACACTGGTGCCCGTCGAGTTGCCCCTGGCGCGGCTCGTCAACCGCTACCTCGCGCGCGCGCCGCTCTTGCGCCACTTCGCATTGACGCAGTTCTTCGTCGCACGGCTCGCCCACGGCGGAGGTCCCATTCCCGAGCGCGAATACTCCTGCTCGGTGGTCGTGCCCTGCAAGAACGAGTGCGGGAATATCGACGATATCGTCGCGCGCACGCCCCACATGGGACGCGCAACCGAGCTGGTGTTCGTCGATGGCAATTCGGACGATGGCACCGTAGAGGCGATCGAGAACCATCTCGACAAACCCTGGGTAAAGCTCGTCCCCCAGGGCGACGGGCGCGGCAAAGGCGATGCAGTACGCAAAGGCTTTGCGGCTGCGTCCAACGAGCTGCTGTTCATTTTGGACGCCGATCTCACCGTGCCGCCCGAAGATCTACCGAAATTCTACGCGGCCATCGCGGAGGGCAAGGGCGAGTTCATCAATGGCTCGCGGCTGGTCTATCCCATGGAGGGCCAGGCGATGCGCTTCCTCAACCTCCTGGGAAACAAGTTTTTCGGCGCCGCTCTATCGGCGATCTTGGAGCAGCGCCTCAAGGATACGCTGTGCGGCACCAAAGTGCTGCTCAAGCGGGATTATCAACGGATCGCCAATGCCCGCAGCTTCTTTGGCGACTTCGACCCCTTTGGCGATTTCGACCTACTTTTTGGTGCCGCCAAACAGAATCTCAAGATCCTGGAGATGCCGATCCGCTATCGCGACCGCACCTATGGCGAGACCAAAATCAGCCGTTTCCGCCACGGCTGGCTGCTCGGCCAGATGACGCTGCACGCCTGGCGTAAGTTCCGCCAAGCGTATTAATCCCACGGATCAGTTAGGTAGACGCAGAAATCGACCTTCGACTATCGACCTTCGAGAGATCGAACTGTCGATCTGATCGAAAGATCGAGAGTCGAAGGTCAATCGCCTCCTCTGCGGCCACTGGATCAGTTAGGTAGACGCAGAAATCGACCTTCGACTATCGACCATCGAGAGATCGAACTGTCGATCTGATCGAAAGATCGAGAGTCGATGGCCAATCGCCTCCTCTGCGGCCACTGAGCGCGGGCCCCCTCGGCAAGCGAGGGGCCCGTGCTCGGGCCTCCAAGGAGGCTCCCGATGAACTACCGAACCACTCGCATCTATCTTCGGTCACTCGAACTGATCGACTTCGTGGCTCGAACTCTGCGCAGTCTGCCGCCCGGCTACGGCTTCTTAGCCGATCAGCTCCGTCGGGCGGCTGCATCGGTGCCGCTCAACTATCTCGAAGGCTGCGGTCGATCCGGCGCTGCTGAACGGCGGCGATTCTTCTCGATTGCAAGCGGGTCCGCTCACGAGGTTGCAGGCACTCTCGATGTCATGCACCGCTTCGGAGTCCTGAGTCCGACCGAGCGCACCCTCGGACACGACCTGTGCGATCACCTCGTCGCGATGCTGCGTCGCTTTCGGTAATCGGCGTGATGAAACCAGGCCACCAGATGACTCGGCGTGACTCGCCACCTCGCCGCATAAGCGACGCATCTGAGCGCGATCCGTGTTCGGGGAGCTGCTTGCTTGAGTCGCATGCGTGAGTCAGGAACTATTCGGGGTTCGATCGAACCCTCGAACGGCTTCGCAAACCGAAGAAAAGTGCAATCGAACCCAAGATGAGCATCCCATCTCCGACATGGCAACAAGGGATCCCCATCCACACCCATCTTTCGGGCCCGATGCGGTCGACAATTGCCAGTATTGCTCCTGCAATCAACAGGATGATTGCCCCCTGAGTCAGCGACAGTTCAGTACTTGGCTCAGCCATCTCTCGATTCCTCCCTTGCCTATGGAGACTACCCCCAGAGGCTCCCCTGAGGGACTCCCCTGTCAATGAGTCCAAGATCACGGCATCGATTTTATGATTGAGCCCTGACCAGAATTTTTGTACAAGGCTTCGTTGGTAAGTGGAGAAACCGCGATGGAGGTCGGAAAAAAATCGCACTCGGTGTCGTTGCGGGTTGTCTTGTCGTTCTGGGCGGTGTGATGGTCCTGGCAGTGGTTCTCAACCAACATGAGGCCAGTGAAATGGCGCGCAGCGGGGTTCGTGTTACCGCGATCGTCAAAGACAAATACACCCGTAAAGAGCAAATCAAGCGTCGGCAAGAACAAATTCACTCCTGCTTCATCGTCGAATTCCAGACCGAAGATGGAAAAACCGGAGACGCCGTCTCCTGCGACAGAGGCATCGATCAGATATTTGACAGAACGAAAACTGGCGATCAGATACGAATCGTTTACAAGACCGAAGACCTGACACCAGAGGGCAACCGCGTAAAGCTTGCGGACTTCATGCTCGAAGATTGGGCAGACGAAAAACTCACATCCTTCAAAGGCCCTTCATAATCTACGGCACCAGACCCTAAACTTCCATAATCTCCGCCTCTTTTTTGGCGATGATCTCATCCACCTTGGCGACGGCCTTGTCGATCGCCGCCTGCATCTTGGTCAGGCCGGTTTTGGCAGCATCCTCGGACACATCGCCATCCTTCTCGAGCTGCTCGAGCATCTCCTTGCAGTCGCGCCGCTGTCCGCGGATCGCCACCTTTGAGTCCTCACCGATGCGTTTGACCACCTTCGAGAGATCGCGGCGCCGCTCGGTGGTAAGCGCCGGAATGGGCAGTCGCACCAGCTCGCCATCGGACGAAGGATTGAGCCCGAGGTCAGCCTTGCGGATCGATTGCTCGATCTCGGAGCAGAGCTTCTTTTCCCAAGGCTTGATGGTGATGAGGCGCGGGTCGGCCACCGCCAGCGATGCCACCTGGTTGAGCGGCGTCATCGTGCCGTAGTATTCGACCCGCACGCCATCGAGTAGCGCCAAATTCGCGCGGCCAGTGCGCACCTTGCTGAGCTCGCGCTTGAGTGACTCGAGCGCGCCGGCGATCCCCGAATCCAAGTCCTTGAGTACGTCATCCACCATGGCTCTGCTCCTCCGAAACTAGCGTGCCGATCGGTTCGCCCATCACCACGCGCCGAATATTTCCCTGCTGCCGTAGATCGAATACCAGGATCGCCAGCCGATTGTCTCGGCACAGCGAAATTGCCGTCGAGTCCATCACCTGCAAATCGCGCTGTAACACATCGAGGTAGGAGAGGCGATCAAAGCGCTTGGCGTCGGGGAACTTCTTGGGATCCTTGTCGTAGACACCATCGACTCGCGTCGCCTTGAGCAGCACATCGGCGTGGATCTCCATCGCCCGCAGCGATGCCGCCGTATCGGTCGTGAAGTAGGGATTGCCGGTGCCGCCCGCGAAGATCACGATGCGCCGCTTCTCGAGATGGCGCATCGCTCGGCGACGGATATACCCCTCCGCCACCTCGCGGATTTCGATCGCCGACTGCACGCGCGTCGCCACGTCGCGCCGCTCGAGCGCATCCTGCATCGCCAGCGAATTCATCACCGTCGCCAGCATGCCCATGTAGTCGGCCGACGCCCGGTCCATCCCCTGCGAGGCCGCCTTGAGCCCGCGGAAGATATTGCCCCCGCCGATCACCAGCGCCACTTCGACGCCAAGCTCGTGAACCTCCTTCACCTCGGCCGCAATACGCTCGAGTGTCGTCCCATCGATGCCATAATTGCCCTCGCCCATGAGGGCCTCGCCCGACAGCTTGAGGAGGATGCGGCGGTATTTAGGGACCACGACCTACAATCCTGCCTGCTTGGCCACCTCGGCGGCAAAATCGTCCTTGCGCTTCTCGAGCCCCTCGCCCAGCTCCCAGCGGACAAAACGGCGGATTCGGATGTTCTCGCCGATCTTGGCGACGATCTCGGTGAGCAGCGCGCCGATGGTCTTCTTGCCTTCGGGATCACGCACCCAAATCTGGTCGAGCAGACAAACGTCCTTCTTCCACTTCGCGATCTGGCCTTCGACGATCTTGCCCACGATCTCGGCCTTCTTGCCCTGCTCGATCGCCTTGGCGGTCAGAATAGCGCGCTCGCTTTCGATCGCATCCGGCGCGACCTCATCGGCCGAGACGTAGAGTGGCGTCGGTGAAGCGCCGGCAATGTGCATCGCAACGTCCTTGACGAAATTCCGGAAATCGTCGCCGCGCGCGACGAAATCGGTCTCGCAATTGACCTCGACGAGCACCCCGACCCGGCCGTTGTGGATGTAGGAATGCACCAACCCCTCCGAGGCCACGCGCCCCGCCTTCTTGGCCGCCGCCGCCAACCCTTTCTTGCGCAGATACTCGCCCGCCTTTTCCAAATCGCCGTCGGTCTCGACCAGCGCCTTCTTGCAATCGGCCATCCCTGCGCCCGTTCGTTCGCGCAGATCCTTCACCATCGCTGCCGTGATCTCAGCCATCGTTCACTCCAATGATTACTCGTTGGTCTCGGTTTCGCCCTCGGGCGTCGCGCGCGCTTCGGCATCCGGTCGCGGCCCACGCCGAGTCGAAATCTCCACCTTCGGTCCATCGCCACCCGACTGCACGCGGATCGTCTCCGCCCGCTCCTCGCCCGACTCCCGCTTGTCGCGCTGCTGGATCGCCCGCTCCTTGCCGAGACGCGCACCGATGAGGCAGGCGTCGGCGATCTTGCCTGTAAACAGCTTGACCGCGCGGATCGCATCGTCGTTGCCCGGGATCAAGTAGTCGATGAGATCCGGATCGCAGTTGGTATCGGCGATCGCGATCACCGGGATCTCCAACTTGCGTGCCTCACTGACCGCGATGTGCTCCTTCTTGGCATCGACCACGAACAGCGCCCCCGGAAGCCCACCCATCGCCTTGATGCCGCCGAGCGTCTTCTCGAGCTTGATCCGCTCGCGCTCGAGCTCCAGCACCTCCTTCTTGGTCAGCCGCTCGAAGGTGCCATCCTCGCCCATCTTCTCGATCGCCCGCAGCCGGTCGATCGACCCCTTGACGGTACGGAAGTTGGTGAGCGTGCCGCCCAGCCACCGGTTGGTGACATGGAACATCCCCGCGCGCTTGGCCTCCTCCTGGATCACCTCCTGCGCCTGCTTCTTGGTGCCGACGAACAGCACCGAGTGGCCGCCCGCCACCGTCTCGACCACAAACTGGTAGGCGCGCAGAAACAGCTGCACCGTGTGCTGCAGGTCGATAATGTGGATGCCGTTGCGGGCGCCGAAAATGAAGGGGCGCATCTTCGGATTCCAGCGCTTGGTCTGGTGGCCGAAGTGCACGCCTGCCTCAAGCAGCTGGCGCATGGTGATGGGGGCGGACGAATCCTGCTGAGTTTCCATGGGAACCTCTCGTTTAGCCTCCGCTTCGATCTCTGGTGGCCGCGGACCCGCAACAGCGCGAGCACAATGCGGAACCTCCCGAAGCGTGTGAATTTACAGCGGAGGATCGACTACCACGGCGGCGGACGGGGTTCAAGATGAAAACGGGAGGCAGGGGCGCGCTTCGAGTGCAATTTAGCGAGTTCTCCGTAGCCGCGGTAAACTACTGATGATCAATGGCCCGTTTTCTCGAGGAGCTGGTTTCCGCCAAAGCGCTCCTAGGCTATGGGATGCGGGCCAAATGGCGGGAGGGCTACTCCAGCACGGATCTGCGCGCCGATCTCATGGCGGGGGTGGTGGTCGGCGTAGTCGCGCTACCGCTGTCGATGGCGCTGGCGATCGCCTCTGGAGTGGCACCGCAATATGGACTCTACACCGCGATTGTCGCAGGCGTGGTTTGTGCGCTTCTCGGTGGCACCCGCTGTCAGGTGACCGGACCCACCGCAGCCTTCGTCGTGATCCTGGCGCCGATCGTCGCCAAGTTTGGTCTCGCCGGGCTGCTGGTCGCGGGATTTATGGCGGGGCTGATGTTGATCGCGATGGCGCTGGCACGCTTCGGGCGCCTCATCAAATACATTCCCCATCCCGTCACCACCGGCTTCACCGCCGGCATCGCGGTGGTGATCGGCACGCTCCAGATCAAGGACCTTCTCGGATTGCAGCTCCACCGGGCGCCCGAGAGCTATCTCGAGCGCTGGAGGGAAATGTGGGAGGCGCGCGCAACCTTTTCCCCCTGGGAGCTTGTGACCGGCCTCTTGACGCTGGCCCTCCTGGTGCTGGTGCCGCGGGTGATCAAGCGGATCCCCGCGCCCTTGATCGCACTGACCCTCGCGGGCGTGGCCACCACCCTCGCCGCACACTTTCTGCCGGGCTTTCACGTCGCCACCATCGGCTCGCGCTTCCATTCGCTGGTCGCTGGCCAGGAGGTGGCGGGCATTCCGCCGCTGCCGCCGCTACCGCTTTTGCCCTGGCACATGGCCGGGCCGGGGGGCCAGCCGTTTCATCTCGGGGTGACGACGATCCGCGAGCTTCTCCCGGCCGCCTTTGCCATCGCGCTGTTGGGCGCCATCGAATCGCTGCTCTCCGCAGTGGTCTCCGATGGGATGACCGGTACCCAGCACGATTCCAACGCCGAGCTCCTCGCGCTCGGGATCGGCAATGTGCTGTGCCCGCTCTTCGGCGGAATCGCCGCTACGGGCGCGCTGGCGCGCACCGCCACCAACATTCGCGCCGGCGCGCGGTCGCCCATCGCCGCGATCGTGCATTCGCTGTTCGTTCTGGCCTGCACCGTGGCCCTGGCGCCGCTGGTGGCCTACCTGCCGATGGCAGCGCTGGCGGCACTGCTGCTGATGGTGGCCAAGAACATGGCCGAGGCGAAACATTTCGTTCACATCCTGCGCGTGGCACCGCGGAGTGATCAGCTGCTGCTGCTCACCTGCTTCGGTCTGACGGTGATCTTCGACATGGTGTTGGCGGTCACCGTGGGCGTGGTCTTGGCGGCGCTGCTCTTCATGCGACACATGGCCGAGATCACCGATGCGAAGCTGGACGAAAACACCATGGCCAAGCTCGAAGTCCCCAAGGGCGTGCGCCTCTATGAGATCGCCGGCCCGCTATTTTTCGGCGCGGCCCAGAAAGCGATGAGTGTGATCGATCAAATCCACGATGACTCGGCGCAGGCCCTGATTCTGCATCTCGGGCAGGTGCCGACGATCGACGCGACGGGGCTTGCAGCACTCCAAACGATGATCGATAAACTCATCCACGGGGGCCACAAGGTGATCCTCTCGGGGCTGCGCCGGCAACCCGCCGAAGTGATCTCGCGGGCAGGCATCCAGCACATCCCCGGCAAGCTGGCGATCGCACCCGATCTCGACGCGGCGATCAGCCTGGCCATTCTGCACCTAGCGCGCACCCCACCGCCGGCACCTTCGACGGATCAGCCTGCGGCAGCCTGATCCGAATCATTCCTTCGGGATGGCGTTCAAGATCGCCTCGGCCGCCGGATTGGCGGGATGGATCCCATGCTGCGGGACGTCATAGTCGAACTCATAGCTGGCGCCGGGAGCGTGGTAACCCACCCGCACGATGCCGCGGCAGCCGCGGGTGATCTCCGTCGACCAGCTGCCGCCGGGCGCCGCCGCATGCACCCGCTCATCGATCGAAGGTCCACCGCGGCCGCGATAGGAACGAACGATTCGTTCACTCTTTTCGTGATCGCTGGTATCGAACGCCCCCTGGAGAATGAGCGCCGTCGAAAGCATGCAGACGAGGGCGATGAACCACTTGCCGGAGATCTGCATTAGCAGGCTGTTGATAAAGTCGTTTTTAGGCCGCCACAGGCGGCCCGGCCGGAAGCCCGGCCGCCGCAGGAGAGGGGCCCCGGCGAGCTTTGCTCGACGGGGAGAGGCGGCACGCCTCTCCCTCGATCGACTAGCAGGCGGCATTCACTGGCTTGGTTTTTTGTGCTCATTTGAGTTTTTCAACAGCCTGCGTGCGCTCCTTGACGAGGCGGCGCAGTCCGGCACGGTCTTCATCGGTGATCTGCTCGGAAGGCGCACCGCCGTCGGCCATCAGTCGCTTGAGTCGCTCTGCCAATTGCTGGGCTTCGTGCCTCGTGTCATCCGCGAGCTCCTGCGCCTCGCGCGTCCCGGCGATGGCGCGCAGATGGCCCCAGAGGGTTCGGCGCCCCACCTTCACGGTGGCACCCAACCAGCCCACGGTGCCGATGAGGAGCAGCCAGAACAGCCAGCGGAAGATTCTCACGGGGCGTTGATACCTTTCTCAGCTCGCCACGGCAAGCGACCCTGTTTATCGTGCTTCGAACTCCTTGCAAAAAACTACCTCCGGCGTGGGCTTAGCGTAGTGCTCGCGAAGGTGCAGCGCGACCGGCCACTCGTGCGCGCAGGCGCGCTCAGTGGCGCAGAAATGGCCGCACTGTTCGCAATTGAAGGCGAACGCAAACTGGACGACCTCATTATTAAACTGGCGATCGCGCACCGCCTGCATGGCGAGTATCATACCCATCATGCGGCAGAGATACTGGCTAGTTTTCGCGCTGCTCGGATGCGGCGAACCGCCGAGCCCGGCGCCCCTCGATGCGGGCGTCGACGCGGCGGGCTGGCATGCGACGGTGCAGCTCCCCATGCGCGGCGAGCTGCATTGGGCCGAAGAGCTTCCGCTCGGCGAGCTTGCGGCGGCCGACCTTTCCGGCAATGTGGGAACCATCACGTACGGCAAACAGACCCATCCCGCTGCGATCTATCGGTCGATTCCGTTTGGCAAGTATCAGCTCGCCGCGATCGTTTCGAGCTGGGCGGACAACCTCCTGGTGGCCTACGCCTACTGTCAAAAAGGTAAAGTCGACGCCTGGTACCACGAGACGCTCGACCAGCCGATGGCCTATCAGGCAACAGTCGTCAATGGGACCTGCCAGCTGGAAAAGATTCCGACGGTGAGTGAGATGATATTCGATCCGATGGAGCAGCTGCCGGCCGGTCTGCTGCACGCCGACCATGCCTCCGTCACGGGCGCTGACCTGGCGATCGCCGAGGGACTGGGCACTGCCCAGATCAAGGGCGAGGCATGGGACGTCAACGCCTTCAACTGGGTCGACTGTTCCAAGTGCGGCGCGACCAAGAATCCGAAAACGGACGGCTGGTACGAGCTGCACAGCCTGCTGCGGCGCGGTCCCGCGATTTCGTTTGGCATCTTTTACCTCGAATCGTGGGATCCGATGACGGTGCCGCTCGAATACACGTTCCGCTGGGATGTGCCGAGCGTCTTTCCGCCCGAGACCTCGTTTGTGGCGCAGTGGAAGCTCAAGTAGACCGGATGATGTGATCAGCCGCAACACTACAACGACTCCTGTAGCCGGCGCAGCCGACGCGCCCGCACCAGATCGTCCCGCAGCCCTTCGATCGTGCGATGCAACAGCGGGTGCACCGCCTGGGCGGCGATCTCTGCGAGTGGCTCGAGCACGAAGCCTCGCTCCTGCAGCCGCGGATGCGGCACCTCGAGCCGCGGCGTCGAGAGCGTGCGCCCCTCCCAAAGGAGGATATCGAGATCGAGGGTGCGTGGCAGATCGCGCGCGACGCCGCGCTCGCGGCCATGGCGCAGTTCGATGCGCTGGAGCCCGTCCAGTAGCGGTTCCGGATCGAGCTCGGTGTCGAGAGCGACCACGGCATTGTAGTAGTCGGGCGGCGGACCGATGGCCTCCGTCTCCCAGACGGACGAGCGTGCGACAATGCGCCCCAGCCCCACCAGTTCCGCCGCCGCGACCCGGAGCGTGGCCAGCCGATCGCCCAGGTTGGCACCGAACCCGATGTAGACGCGCGAGGGGCTCACGCTCCTACGGTACCATGTTGTCGTGGAGCCCGGGTCGAGACCGTCAAAAACGACGACCCACGCGGGCAGTGGCCATGTAACACGCTTAAATCATGTAACTTATTATCAGGAACGGGGTTTGCTTAGCCAAACCCACATGCAGCCACGCGAAAAGGATTCGCCGGCGCGGACGCTTCACTCGGCGAAGGCCCGTCCTCTTCGGGAGGTCGGAAAAGCAGACCTCTCAGACGTGCAGGTGAAAAAGTTCAGGCCCACCGATGCGGCGGCGATCAGCCACTTTGTCCGCGAGGGCTACGTGGCCTACACCGGTATCTATGCGCCTTCCTTGATCGCCGCTTGCCGCTCCTTCTGTCTCGACCGCTTCCACCATCGGCTGCAGCAGAGCACGAAGCGCAAGCTCGCCCAGGACGTCAATGGATGGGCCGTCGAGATCGTCGAAGCGTTTGCGAAAACGGACCTCTACGACCGGTTCATCACCCATCCCAAGAGCCTCGCCCTCTTGCAGCGCTATCTCGGGCCCGACCTGGCCATTCTCGGCTACGACGCGTTGTGGATCAACGTTCCCCGGGACCGGGATCCGGTACTGCTCAAAGGCATCCATTCTGACGCCTGGACCGGAACGTCGATCCACACCCTCTTCGCCAAGACCTTTTTTACCGATTGCGACGCCTACAATGGCATGTCGGTCTGTCCCGGCTCCCACCTGCAGGGGATGATTCCGGTGCGGAACCGAGCCGTAGATCCCGCCTGCGACGTCGCATTCAATTCGGTCAATCTGTCCACCATGAAGGCGGGCGATCTATTGATATGGCACCCGCTGCTGCTGCACTCCACGACCGGGCATAGCGATACCAATATCCGCATCTCTTTGACCTCGCGCTACACCTCGACCGAAACCCCGTTTAGCTCGCAGGAGCGTGCGCTCGGCTATCGCACGCTCAGCGTTGGCCCCATGAATCAGGTCGGCCGTATGATCGGCAACGACCTGCTCACGCCCTTTCGAACCTATGGTGGCTTCGTGGGAATTGACCGAAGAATGGGTGCGGTCTATCCGCACAGCGACTACAAAAATGGATATTGAATCGATCCTCAAGAAACTGCTGCCCGACGCCGGCATCGTCTCACTGGAGGGCGACGTGGTGACCATCGAATCTGCAGCCAGCGGCAAGGCCGTCTTCGATGCCGAGATCGCGCTGCGCAAAGAGACAGGACGCCCGTACGAGATCATGCTGGGACGGATGGAAGACCGAAACGTGATCCGTATCCGGCGGGCAGAGAAAAGGCGCGCATGACACGAAGGGGATTTCGCCATGAGTGAAAGTTGGAATGAACTCTTGGACGGAACCAAGATTGCGTATCATCGGGAGCGCATCGATGCGTGGGAGCGCGGCGAACGGATCGCCCCCATCACCATCGACATGTCCCTCACCCGTTCCTGCAATGCCGGGTGCCGCTTCTGCGCCGCCTGGTACCAGGAAAACGAGCGAAAGCCCATCACCGAGGAGGTGATGGAACGCTTTCTTGTGGACTGTGCCGAGATCGGCGTCAAAGGAATATCGCTCATCTCGGATGGCGAATCGACCATCAGCCCCTGTTTCAAATTCACCGTGAAGCGCGGCAAAGAGCTCGGCATCGATATGGCGGTCGGAACCAATGGAATGGTGTTCACGCGCGAATGGTCGGAGGAGCTACTGCCGCATCTGACCTATCTGCGCATCAATTTCTCGGGTGGAACCAAAGAGAGATATTCAGAAATCATGGGTCTCAAACCCGTCTGGTATGACAAGGTCGTACAGAACATCAGAGATATGGTGGCGGTAAAGCGGGAGCGCGGCCTCTCCTGCACCCTTGGCATGCAGTTTGTGCTCATGCCCGACTTCGCCGACCAGATCCTGCCGTTTGCCGCACTCGGAAAAGAGCTTCGCCCCGACTATGCAATCATCAAACACTGTTCGGATACGCGCGACGGTGCGCTCGGCGTCGACTATTCCAAATACGACGCGCTCGATGGACTTCTCCGAGAAGCGGAAACCTATTCGGATGAGGGCTACAAGTGCGTCGTCAAATGGACCAAGATCAAGGCCAACGGCGGAAGGTCCTACCAAAGGTGCTATGGACCCCCGTTTATCTTGCAGATCTCCGGATCGGGTCTCGTGGCCCCCTGCGGCGGAATGTTTAACGATCGGTTCCGCAAGTTCCATATGGGAAATATCGTGGAACAATCGTTCAAGGAGATCATTCTGTCGGATCGCTATCAAGAGGTGATGCGTTATCTCTCCTCGGATCAATTCAATGCCCAAAAGACCTGCGACACCCTCTGCCTCCAACACAAGACCAATGAATTCCTGGATGCCTACAAAAAGGGAATGCGCCTGCCCGTGATTGGCGCCGCTCCGGCACACGGGAGTTTTATTTAACCGCACCATTGACCGCCACCGACCGGCCGGTAGAATCGCGCCGTGCCGTTTGCCATCGCAATCGCCACCGGCCTGGCCACGACGATCGGGGCGCTGCCCTTTCTGCTGCTGCGGGAGGTGACGCGCCGGCTCTACGATACCCTGCTCGGTTTTGGTGCCGGCCTGATGCTAGCGGCGGCGACGTTGGGGCTGCTCTCCACCGCGCTCGAGGGAGTTCGAGCCGGCGGTACGCTGGATCTCGGACGGCTCCTTAGCACGCTGGGTGGCTTTGGCGCGGGCGTGGGGCTGCTCTATGCGATGGACCGGCTGATCCCGCACCAGCATGCGCGCGGCCATGGCACTCATGTGCATGAGGACCATGTCCACGAAACGGCGGGCAGCGATCCGATCGCAGCGCGGCTCCAGGCACAAAAGCAGGGGCTCTTGGTGGTGGGCGTGATGTCTTTGCATCGACTGCCCGAGGGCTTTGCCATCGGTGCGGGCTGGGCCGCCGGCGGGCGAGCGCTGGGGCTGACTCTGGCGGTTGCGGTAGCGGTGCAAAACGCCGTCGAGGGGGCGGTGATGGCGGCGCCCTTGCGACGCGGAGGGCTCGGCGTCGGGCGCCTCCTGGGGCTGGTCAGCGCGACGGGGATGGCGGTGCCCATCGGCGCCATCGCGGGCTATTTTCTTTCGTCGTTGGTGCCGGGCGCACTGCCGCCCATGTTGGCGCTGGCGGCGGGTGCACTGCTCTATCTCACCTGCAACGAGGTGATCCCCGAGTCGCACAGCCACGGCAACGAGGTGCGTGCCACGTTTGGTCTGCTCTGCGGCTTTGTCTTCATCATGGTGCTGGGAGTCCTCTTTGGGCATACCCACTCTTGAGGTATGCTAGGGCTCCGATGAGGAGAGCGATCCCCTTCTTGCTGTGGCTCGTGGCGAGTGCAGCGCTGGCCCAGACCAACCGCGACGAGGCGCGCGCTCACCATGAGCTCGCCAAGATTGAATTCGCCAAGGCCAAGTTCGCCGAAGCGCTGAGTGAATTTCGCAAGGCTTACGAGCTCGCGCCGATCCCCGACCTCCTCTACAACATCGGCCTCTGCCAGGAGCGGCTCTCAGACTGGGCGGGTGCGGTGGAGACCTACGACCGCTATTTGGCCGCCCGACCGAATGCCGATGAACGGGGGATCCTCGAAGGGAAGATGGGAGAGCTGCGGCAGAAGGCGGCCCCGCCACCGCCGGTAGTGGCGCCGATGCCGGTGGCACCACCGCCGATCGTTGCGCCACGTGTCGTCGAGAAGCGACCGGCCGCTCCACCGCTCCCGGTTTACAAGCGCTGGTGGTTCTGGACGGCGGCAGCGGCGGTGGTGGCCGCGGGCGTAGGCACTGGATTTGCGGTGGCGATCACGACCAACAAGACCTATCCGGGGATTGACGTCCCATGAGGCAGTTTGCATGGTTCGCGCTACTGGCCGTCGGTTGTTATGATCCCTGCTTTGGCCATGGTGGCACTTGCATCGGTCTCACCGTGACGGGAAATCTCGGCCCCATCGATCAGCTGGGCATCACGGTCACAGCAGCGGAGCAAAAAACGCCGCCCCTACCGCAGGAGCATTCGCTGCCCGTCACCACCGCGCTCTATCTTAAGGATGACGTGACGGGCATGGTCGATGTGAAGGTGACCGCCTACCATTCGGGCAGCCCGGTAGGCCAGGGCCATTCGGTCGTTCCCGTGACCCCAGGCCAGCATATTCCGGTGACGATCGCTGTCGTTGGAGCGATCCCCGCAGACGGTGGCGCCCTTGATAGTGGCGCCCTCGATGCTGGCGTCGATGCCAGCCTCCCCACCAATCGCTACGTTTTTCTGACCGGACCCTTTAAGGGGGGCGGTGTGCCCGGCCTGATCGCACTCGCTGTCCGTTGCACCAGCGAAGGACAAACGCTGCGAAAGAGCGGCACGTTCAAGTCGCTGCTCGGCCGCACGAACAGCGGTAACCAAACGGTGGCGCAGGAGGGAAGGACCATTGTCCTTCCGAGCGGCTCGCTCGTTGCCACCGATAGCACGTTTTTTTCCGACAACCACCAAAGCGCCATCAATCAGACGGCGGACAAGAATCCCGTCACGGCCTGTGTCTGGACCAACTTCAAGACCAACGGGGAAGTCACTCCAGCCACTCCATCCTGTCTGAACTGGATGAGCTCCGACAGCAATGTGCAGGGTAGTGCCGGCAGTGGAACGGCAAAGGACAGCACTTGGGCGGTCGGCGGGCAACCGTTCTGCAGTAACCAGTGCTACGTCCTCTGCATTGAAAATTAGATTTTGAGTGAACGCACGCGTTCGACCGCTTCGCGGATCCGCGGCAGCGGGGCGCAGACGGTGAGGCGAACGTAGCCTTCGCCACCCGGGCCGAAGCCATTGGCCGGCGTGGCGACGATGCCTGCCTCGGTGAGAAGGCGCCCGGCGAACTCGGCCGAGCTGTAGCCGGTGGGATTGGCGATGAGGCAATAGAAGGTCGCGCGCGGCGCGATTACATCGTAGCCGGCGGTGCGTAGCCCCGTGACCAACACCTCCATGCGCTCCTGGTAGGTACGGCGGATGGTCTCCACGCAGTCCTGCGGTGAGCTGATGGCGGCGATGGCGGCCGCCTGGACGGCTTCAAACGCGCCCGAGTCGACGTTGGTTTTGACCTTGCCGAGGCCTCCGACGAGCGCAGCGTTCCCGACGGCAAAGCCGATGCGCCAGCCGGTCATGTTGTAGGTCTTCGAGAGCGAGTGGAACTCGATGCCACATTCGCGGGCGCCCGGAACTTCCAGAAACGATGGCGGTGGCTCGTCGTAGTAGATCTCGGAGTAGGCGAGGTCGCTGGCGACGATGATGTTGTACTGGAGGGCAAACTCGACCACCGACTGGTAAAAATCGCGCGTCGCCAGCGCGGCGGTGGGATTGTTGGGATAGTTGATCCAAAGTACTTTGGCGCGCTCGGCCACCGCCGGTGGCACCGACGCGAGATCGGGCAAAAAGCCATTGTTTCGCTCCAGCCGAAGAGAGTGCACCTCGCCCCCCATGAAGCGCGTCCAGGTGGCGTAGACGGGATAGCCGGGATCGGGCACCAGCACGACATCGCCGGGATCGACGAAGGCGACGGGAAAGTGGCCGATGCCCTCCTTGGAGCCGATGAGCGCCACCACTTCACGCTCGGGATCGAGCCCGCGCACGCCGAAGCGCTCGGCGTAGAAGTTGGCTGCGGCCTGGCGAAAGGTGGCCATCCCCTCGTACGAAGGATAGCGATGGTATTTCGCCTCGGCCGCGGCGCTCTGCATCGCCGCTACGATGTGTCCGGGAGTGGGCTGATCGGGATCGCCGATGCCCAGATCGATAAGGTCTTTGCCTTGGCGACGGAGCTCGGCCTTCTTGCGGTCGATATCAGCGAATAGGTAGGGCGGAAGCTGGCGGATCCGCTGAGCGAGTTCGATCTTCATGGTGCGTTATATAACACAACCTCAAGTTGTGTGACCGTCGGCCATCCGCTAGAGTTTTGTCCTAGCGATGGCATCCGAAACTCCCCCAGGCAGTCGTCCCGCCACAGCGCCCGGTGGTGTGGTGGGCATCCTTCACGTCATTGCCGGAGTCGACCAGGGCAAGGCCTTTCCGATGGGGCGCGCTGAAACAACGGTGGGGCGCGGCGCCGACCAGGATTGCGTGCTGACCGATCTCAGTGTGTCACGTCGGCACTGCGTCATTGTGGTCGATGGCAGTGGCTATCGGTTGCGCGATCTCGGCTCGGGCAACGGCTCGCTGGTCAACAGCGCGCGCGTCGAGACGCACCTGCTAGTCGATGGCGACCAGATTGAAATCGGCAACACGCGCCTGCAGATCGAGCATGCACCGTCGCGCACCGGGGCGACTCCGGCGGGCGGGCTGCCGCAGCAGGATTCAGCGCGGACATTGATCGGCGACGCGCCCTCACTGCCGAGCGGGCCCGTCCATCCACCGCGCCCAATGGCGCCATCGGCGATGATGCCGACCACTCCGCCGCCGCGGTCCGTCGCTTCGCGGACTCGGCTCATCGTGGGCGGCGCGATTGTGCTCACGCTGGCCGCTGCCAGTGGATTCGGTGTGAGGTGGCTACTGAGCCGCCAAGCCCAGCAGGCCGAGCAGCTCTATTTCTCGGGGACGCAGGCGTTTGCCGCAGGAGACTTCGCCGGGGCCAAGAAGCGATTTGGCGAAGCGGAGCAGCTGTCCCCTGAGGTGGTCACCAAGGCCCGTGAGTATCTGCGCCAGTGCGATCTCGAAATCGGACTCAAGAAACAGCTTGAGACCGCGCGCCAACGGGCAGCCGCCAAGCGCTGGGATGAGGCACTGCAGGCGCTGGCGAAAATTGAGTCCTCGTCGGCGCAGTTCGAGGAGGCGACGAAGCTGCGCCGTTCGATCATCCCGCCGGCGGTCGATGCCTATCTGGTCCAGGCGCGTGAACAGCTCGATGAGAACAACCTAACTGCAGCGGCGGTCCCGGTGGAGGCGGCGCTGGCGCTGGACCCCGACCATCCCGAACTGCAGGCGATCGTGAAGAAGCTGAGGGCGAGCCACGTGCAGGTGCGTAATCCGCGCGAGCCAAGATTTGCTCTGAAAGAGGTCCGGATTGGGCCTAATGCGGATGAGGTGGCGGAGGCGCCCAGGGCGCGCGGCGACGATCTGCTGGCGGTGGCGGGAGTCGCGGGGCCCTATCGTTCACGCGATTTTTCGGCGGCGGCGCGGGCGCTGAAAGAGGCGGCGGGGCGTGAGAAGGGCAAGCGGGCCGCCGAGCTGCAAGCTCAGGCGGCGCAGCTGGTGAATCTCAGCGCGCTGTTGGCACGCGCCGAAGCGGACCAGGTTCGGGCGCCCAGCAGCGCGATCCGTGCTTATGGGGAGGCGCTGGCGCTCGATGCACGCCTCGGCCATGGGATGCACGATGCGTATTTGAAAACGCAAGCGGTCACGATCGCTCGCGACGGAGCGCAGGAGTCCTTTGCGCACCAGCGCTGGGACGTGGCCTATGAGTACGTCAAGACCATCCAGCGTTTCGGCGGTGAGGACAGAGGCATTGGCGAGCAGCTGCGGAAGAAGGCAGCACAGCTCATCGTCAAAGCGGCATCGCTGCTCGGGCCCAACATGAATGATGCGAAATCGCTCTGGCGCACGGTGATGACGATGGTGCCGGCCGATGACCCAAGCTACCAGAAGGCGCACCAGGCGCTGCAGTCTTCGACGAGTGCTCGCAAAGACGACGACGAGTAACCAGATATTCTAGCTTCCACGGTAGGTAGAGTAACCAAAGGGGCTGATTAGCAGCGGCACGTGGTAGTGCTGCGCTGGATTGCGGATTTCAAACTGGACCTCGACGCAAGGATAGAAGGTTTCGCTGCCCAGGCGTCCGAAGTAGCCGCCGGTATCGAAGCGAAGTCGATAGATACCGGTGACGAGCGCGCCGTCCGGTAGCAGCGTTCGCAAGCGGCCATCGCTATCGGTCGTGCCTTGGGCCAGCGGCTCAAACTGGTCGGCCGTGCCGCGCCGTTCGAGCGTGATCGGCACCCTTTCGGCGGGACAGCCTCGGGCGGTGTCCAAAACATGGGTCGTGATCGGGCTCATGGCGATAGCAGTTTCTCCAACCGTAGAAGGGTGATCTTTTCCTGCTCGCCCGCTGCGATGCGCAACTCGTCGCTGCGGGGATGATCGAGCCGCGCCTGGAGGAGCGCTAGCATCTCAGCCGCATTCCTGCCCGTGGCACAGACGATGAACCGAAAGCCGAAGCGCTCTTCGTAGACCCGGTTGCTCTCGGCGAGCGCGCGCAATACCTCATCGGATGCGCTGGTTGCGCCCGCCTGCTCCGAGGCAGCCCAGCCGGCGGTAGAGGCGAACTGGCCACGCAAAGCGTCGAGGTCGCCGATCTTCGGATGGTGCGAAAAGGCCTCGAGCCAATCTTTCTCCTCGAGCGAGCGTGCGGCCTCCGCCGCGGCTGAATGCAGCGCAGCCCGATCGACAAACGGGCGCCGTGCCAACATCTGATCCACCCAGTGCTCCGCACCGCAACAGCGGCGCAGCTCCGCGCTCACCTGCTCTCGCGCGAGCTCGTTCAGCTGCGCCAAGATCACTTCAGCGTGCCCCAAAGACGCAAGCGCGCTATTCCCCCGTCGGGATAGATGTTGAGCCGCACGTGGGTGACCGGCTCGCTCGTCTGCAGATCGAAGGTATGGCGCTGGTCGGCCTGAAGTTTGGTGGGCGGCAGAATTTCCTTCCAGGCGATGCTGCGACTGGCGAGGAAATCGCCCGCCACTTCGCCCGCCAGAAAAACGCCGTCGAGCGAGCAGCGGTCGGGAAAGTTGCCCTTGAAGTGGGCGGTGTCGACCTCGGCGCGCTGCACTAGGCCGGACGCGCCCAGCTGCACGATCACCCAGTCGTGGCCAGGACCCCGCTTGCGCTTGGTCTCCCAGCCATCGCCCATGTTCAGCGAGGGTCCCGGCAGGATCAGATTGTCCTTGGGCCCGAAGAACATATCGTTGCACAGTTGCACTACGCCGCCATTCTCGACAGCCGCGAGGTCGACGAGGCCAACCGTCCGCAGCCGCGCCAGATCGGGCCGCACTTCACCATGCACGCGCAGCCGCGCTACGCCACCGTCGGGAAAGATGGCCAGGCGCACGTGGGTGAAGCGGTGCACGTCATCGACCGGCACGAGATTCTGCGAGCCTCCCGCAAGGCGCGTGCGTGGCACCAACAAGGCCCAGTGCGCTCTTTCGAGCTGCTCCGTCGTGGCGTCGGCGGACGCTTCGCAGGCTTCGAGTGAGGCGTGCTCGGGAAAATTGCCGAGGAAGTGGTTGGTGTCGAAATCGATGCCGCGGATGCGACCTGCGAGCCCCAACCGCACGATGCACCAGTCGTGGCCAGGGGTGCGGCGCCGGCGCGTCTCCCAGCCGTCCATCCACTTGCCGCGATCGGTGTACTTGCCGGCGATGAAAACGCCGCGCCCCGGCTTGAGGAGATTCTCTTTGGGTGCAAAGAACTCGTCGTTGGCGGCGAGCACGGTGCCACCGAGCCGCTCCGCGGCCAGGTCGAGCAGTTGGGTAAAATCGGATGTCATGCAGCGGATTTCCTTCCTAACAGTTGCATACCACGGGCGCGGGCGAGAAAGGAGCCATTGCGGTAGATGGGCTCGCCGCGCAAGATCGTCTGTTCGACGACGCCCGACAGGGTGCGGCCCGCGTAGGGCGTCAACTTGTGTTTATGCTGGATCATCGTGGGCTCGACGAAAAGTTGCGCTTCCGGGCGCCAGAAGACCAGGTCGGCATCGTAACCCGGAGCGATGCGTCCCTTGCGGCCATCTAGACCCGCGAAGGCCGCGGGGCGCGCGCTCAGCCAAGTGGTGAGCTGTTCGAGGGTCACGCCGCGCTCGCGTGCCGCCGTCCAAACGGCGGGCAGCGCCAACTGCACCGATGAAATCCCCCCCCAGGCGCCGAGAAAATCGCCCTGCTCGAGCTGCTTGAGGTGGGGTGTGCAGGGCGAATGGTCCGAGACCACGAAATCGATGGTGCCCTCGAGAAGCGCGCGCCAAAGCTGCTCACGGTTGGGTCGCTCCCGAATCGGCGGCGCGCACTTGTATTGGGTGGCGCCCTCCGGGATCTCCTCGGCGGCAAAGGTGAGGTAGTGGGGACAGGTCTCCACGGTGATCGGCACGCCCGCGCGACGCGCCGTGGCGAGGTCGGTGAGCGCCTCGGCGGCGGAGAGGTGGACGATATGCACGTGGCAGCGAGTTTGGCGCGCGAGCTCGATCATCAAACGAATGGCCGCGCGCTCCATTTCGGGTGGGCGCGAGTCAAGATAGGTGGTGTAGTGGTGCGGCGGACCGGAACCCTGCGTTCCCAGATCGAGCTCCGCATGAACGAGGAGCGGCACGTTGCGTCGGGCGAGAATGGGCATCGCTTGGCGTAGGTCCGCTTCGGTCACATTCGGAAACTCGTCGATGCCGGAAGGGACAAGAAAGGCCTTGAAGCCGAGCACGCCAGCGTCGATGAGCGGCTCAAGTTCGGCTACGTTCCCAGGAACGAGTCCGCCCCAAAAACCGCAGTCGATGTGGCACAGACCGCCGAGGGCGTGGAGTTTCGTCTCCAGTGCCGCCCGTGTCGTCGTCACAGGAATGCAGTTGAGCGGCATATCGACGAGCGTCGTAATCCCCCCTGCGGCGGCCGCGCACGTGGCCGTGTCGAAACCCTCCCATTCGGTTCGGCCCGGCTCGTTGACATGGACGTGGCTGTCGCACAGTCCAGCCATCAGCACCGCATCACCGCCATCGAAAAGCTCGTACGCGGAGGGAACCTCGTGGTGCTCGGCGATCCGTTCGATCGTGCCATGGTCCACAATGACCGTCGCCGGTCGGACGCCCTGGCCGAAGATCACGCGGCGGCTACGAAACGCTCGCTTCATCCCGCTCGTCGCAAAACCTTGGCTGCGCCCCAGCCGGCCAGCACCAGTACGGCGAGCACCATCCAGTTGTAGTCGCTGCCGAAGGTCGAGGTCGGAAAGTGGTTGCTGATCATGATGAAAACCAGCGGCAGTACCATGAAGGTGTTGTGCTTGGAACGCATCTTGGCGCGCGCGGCGAGCGCTGGATCGGGCTTTCCGCCCGCTTTCGTTGCGGCGATGAGCTGCTGCTGCGCGGGCAGGATGCAGCGCCACACGTTGGCCGCCATCAGGGTGCCGAGCAGCGCACCGATGTGGATGTAGACCGCGCGGCCGCTGAAGAGCCGGGTGAGCCCGTAGGTGATCGCGACCAGCAAGAGGTAGGAGACCACGACCGCCGCTGAGGGCGGCAGCGGCAGACTCCACAATCGGTCGTAGATCAACCAGCCGAGCAGGAGCAGTCCGACGGTAATTCCGATGCCCGCTGTTAGACTCAGGTCGCGCACATCCTTATCGATGAGTGCGCCGCCAAAATGGTAGACGAGAAATAACAACACGATTCCGCTCAACCAGGTAAAGGCCGCTTCCCATCGGAACCAGTGGAGCGTGCGCTCGAGCGACGGTGCATTCTGCTTTTCCACCACGTAGAAGCCGCCGCTGTGGACCATCCAGACTTGACCCTGCTCGGCCGGATCGTGCAGGCGCCCATCTAGCCAGGTAAAAAAATAGGTCGACCCGATCCAGAGGATCCCGGCGAATACGTGGGCCCAGCGGAGCAATAGATGGAGCCACTCGGTGAGGTCGAAGTTCATTCGATCTTCCATTCGAAAAAAAACGTCCCCAACGAAACCACCATCGAGGCATCATAGCGGCGTGCCACCACGAAAGGAAATCCTGATTCGCTCCGCTGGCACCGAGGATTACGAGTCGTTCGTCGGACTCCTGTCTCATCTCGGCGTCGATGATCCGGTGCCGACGTTCGAGTGTTGGCAAAAGGAGCGACAGCGCGAGACCTGGATCGCCGAGCGCGATGGGCGCGTGGTGGGCTACTGTTATGCGCAGCTGCTCGGGGAGCTCGGGCGAGTCGCGCAGCTGGTGGTAGGGCCCCAAGCCCGTCGCCGCGGAACGGGGAGGGCGCTGCTGGTACGTGCCACAGAGGCGTTCCGCGCGCGTGGCGCAAAGGAGTGGTCACTCAACGTAAAGCCGGACAATCAGGCGGCGATCGGTCTCTATCAATCCTGCGGACTGCACGTCGCTTACCGCTCGTGGGCGCTGCGAATGCTCTGGGATCGCCTGGAACAGCTGCCTTGCGAAGCAGTCACTGCGCGCGAATTGCTGCCCGCAGAGGATGGCGAGGTCGAGCTGCAGTGGGGGCTTTCGCCGGGGCGTTTAGCGGCTGCGCGCAAGCTAGACGGTCGCGTCCTTTTAGGACTGGCCGGCCAGTCCTGCTCCTGGCTGGGGGTCGCCGTGTTTGATCCCTCGTTCCCCGGCGCCTACCCCTTTCGCATCGCCCGTCCCGCGCTAGCAGGACCCCTCTTGCGGGTCCTGCAGCCCCACGCTCGCCACGACTATCTGGGCCTCGTGGTGGAGGACGATGCCCCACTGGCCGAGGTGCTCATTCAGGCCGGTGCCACCCTGCGCTTCGAAATGCTGCATATGCAAGGGCCCCTATGATGCGCGCGGTGGAGCGAGTCATCGCCGCATTCAGCGCACCCAAGTGCTGCAGGTCGGAGCATCGCTATTCTTGACCACCGCTCCCAGACCGGTCGCGCGGTTGATGTAGTCGCATGCGCAGGTGGGGGTGTAGCCATCGCCGATCCAGACCGCTCCAAATGAGCCTCCACCGGTGGTGATCCAGGAGCTCATGCCCCAGTTCTTGTTGCCATTCAGGATCCCGGGCGCCCATCCCCCGTGGACCCCGACGGCGGTAGTCTGCGTAGGATACTCCCGGGCGGTGACACTATTGGCGAACAGGGTAATCCAACCCGCATTCGGATCGCTGTTGCCGGTGGTCACCACGCTGCTCTTGCATAACAGCTGGGGCTTAGGCGACCAGCTGTACCCGGGCAGATAGGAACCACGAGTGAGCGTGATATCGGGATTAGCGCCCGCTTCACGCTTGGAGAAACTCGTGATACTGCTGGCGTCGTTATCGACCAGGGTCCAGCCGCCGCCATCGGTACTCATATCGCAATAAACATCGAAAGGTGCGGTCGGCCCTGCATCGTCGGGATCGATCGTATATCGACCATCGCCCGTCGCCCCCAGGTAGGCGTGCGCAACGTCGGGCATGCGATACTGGTGGCACCCGCTTGCATACTTGCCATCGGCCCAGTTTCGACCCGCGCCGTTCGGGACGATCAAGGTCACACAGTGATGATCGACGCACAGCGAAGAGGTGCAGTCGGCGCTTCCGGACGCGCAAAGTGCACCGTTGGCGCAGGGGCCGCAGATGCCACCGCCGCAGTCGAGGTCCGTCTCATTGCCATTCTTGACCCCATCGTTGCAAGCAGGTACCGCACAGAGTGAGTTGCTGCACACGCCGCTGGTGCAATCGCCCGGGGCAGCGCAAGTTTTGCCAGAAGCACACTTAGTGCAAGCGCTACCGCCGCAGTCGATTGCCGTCTCGTCGCCATCCTTTACGCCGTCGCCACAGGTCGAGGCCACGCATACCCCGATGCAGAAGCCGCTCTTGCAGTCGCTCGCCTGTTGGCAGGAGTGGATGAGCTCGCACTTGCCACAACCGCCGCCGCAGTCGATATCGGTCTCGTTCCCGTTCTTCACGCCGTCGTTGCAGGCGGGAGCGACGCAGGAATAGTTGCTGCACACTCCGCTTAGGCAGTCGCCCGGCGCCTGGCATTTCTTGCCGGGCACGCACTTCCCGCACATCGCCCCGCCGCAATCGATATCGGTCTCAGCGCCATCCGCGACTCCATCGCTGCAATTCGGCAGGGAACAGACGCCGACGCACAGGTTGCTCTTGCAGTCGTTCGCCGCTTTGCAGCGGCTCAGTAGCTCGCACTTCGGGCAGCTGCCCCCACAGTCGACATCCGTCTCCTCGCCATCCTTTCGGCCGTCGGTACAGCTTCCGGCGCAGCGGCGATCCACGCCGCAGGCCCCGCTGCTACAGTCCTGAGGCACGCTACAGGCTTTACCCTCACTACAGGGCGAGCAGGTGCCCCCACAGTCGACATCCGTCTCCTCCTGGTTCTTGACCTTGTCGTTGCAGCTGAGGAGGCAGCTACCGGCCAAAGAGCCAGACAGCTCGGCATAGCGGCGCCCACTGCCGAAACAGGTAGAATCGAGGAAACTACATACTCCCGTCGACTCGCATCTGCCCTGTAGACTTCCGACTCGGCTGCACTGACTGTCGCTGGCACACCAGTAGGGTTCTGGTGAAACCCCGCAACCGCCCAAAAGAGCGACCCACAAGACGGTTCTCAAGAAGAATGTATCGCGCATGACCATCCCCCGTAGGCCGTAACAGGCCCTTACAGGTACATGGCGCTCCACTGGAAATATCTTCTATCTCTCGAATCATTGAATGTTTTGAACGAGTCTCTCCACGTATCTTATCCTCGTCCTACGGCGAAGAGGGAAGTTCGGCAGGCTCACCCAGCACCTTCTCGCGCTGCAGCTGCGTCATGGCGCGCTCGAGCAACTTGAGGTGCGTCTCCTCCTCGGCAAGGCGCTTCGAGAACTCCCGCTTCGCATCTCGGTCACCCGCCTTCTTCGCCAGGTTCACCAGCAGGACCCAGCCTTCGTTGTCGACAAGCTCCGCCGCCAGCAGCGCATGGAGGAGGTGAGGGATCTCCGGATCTCCGTTGAGCACGATCCTTTCGATGCCGGCCGACTCCGCTTCGACCAGCCGGGATAGCTCCGTTTCGCCGTGGGCGTCACCGCCCAGACTGCGGATCTGCTGTTCCAGCCACTCTTCATGCTCCTTCTCCTGCTCCCGGTGTTCGAGCAGCTGATCCAGCATGGTCGCGAACCGCTGGTTTTCCGGCAGTCTGATCTTCGCCAAGATAGCGTCATAGAGCCGCACACCGGAGCGTTCGAAGCAGAGTCGCTCGTTGAGGACGTTGATGAGCTCGGTAGGGTTGTTTTCCGCTAGTTTGCGCACGCGATACCTCCTGGAGGGGGCTGCTGCAGGAACCGCGCGAGTTGCTCCAGCTAAAAAGCGGATGCAGGGCGGTCCCAGCGGCTACTGCGGATTACTCGTAGCGCAGGGCCTCGACGGGATCCAAATTCGCCGCGCGGCGCGCCGGCATCACGCCCGAAAGCACCCCGACCGCGCCAGAGAAGCCGAGCGCAATGGCCACGATCCAGCCCGATAGCCGGATCGGCAGCGATGGCGCGGCATGTTCCACCGCCATCAGGATCAGCGCACCGAGCAGTAGCCCGATGAGGCCCCCTAACACGGCGATCACCACCGATTCGACGAGGAATTGCATCAGGATGGTCCCACGCGTCGCTCCTACCGCGCGCCGCACGCCGATTTCGCGCGTCCGTTCACGCACCGATACCAGCATGATGTTGGCAATGCCGATGCCGCCCACGACCAGAGCGATCGACGCGATGGCCAAGAGCACCATCGACATCGTCGCGGTGATCTTATTCACCGTTGCGAGAAGGTCGTCCTGCGACACTACGGTAAAGTCGATCTGTCCACCGTGGCGCCGCTGCAGGAGATCGGTGAGATCGGCGATCGCCGTGGTGGTCTCGGCCTTGCTGCGCGCGCGCACGAGGAAGTTGCTGAACCCCTCCAGGGCAAACAGATCGAGCGCGCTGGTCGAAGGGATGAGCACCAGATCATCGAGGTCGAACCCGAGCGAGGTCCCCTTGTGCTCGAGCAGACCGATGATGCGAAACTCGGCGTCCGCGACCTTGATCGTCTTGCCGAGCGGGTTCTCTTTGCCGAACAGCTCCGCTTGAATCACCCGCCCCAGCACCACGTAGCGGCGATGGGCGATGACATCGTCTTCTGTGAAGAAGCGGCCGCCATTGACATGCATGTTGCGGATCTCTTCGAAACGATCGCCGACGCCAAAAATAAAGGTGTCGCGCCGCCGGCCACCGTTGCGCACGGTGCCCGATCCCTGCACCACCCCGGTGATGCCGTCGATCGAGTAGACCCGCCGCGCCAGTGCCCCCTCGTCTTCACGCGTCAGCTTGTGCGCTACGCCCGCCATCGGCGGCGCGCCCATGCCCTGGGTCTCGCGGCGACCCGGCACGATCTGGATCATGTTAGAGCCGAGCGACGCAAAGGTATCGCCGAGATACTGGCGAACGCCCTCGCCAAGAGAGACCAGCAGGATGATGGCCAGCACGCCGATCACGACGCCAAGGGTGGTCAAGAAGGCGCGCAGCTTGGAGGCGCGGATGGTATCGACCGCCGTGAGCAAGAGCTCGAGCAGATTCATGGCGACGATCCTTCTCGCACATCGGCGACGATCTCGCCGTCGACAATCCGTACCTGCCGTTGGGCGCGCTTGGCCAGCTCAGGATCGTGCGTCACCAGCACGATCGTCATCCCGTCGCGATTGAGCGACTCAAACAACCGAACGATTTCGGCTCCGGTGCGTTGGTCGAGATTCCCGGTCGGCTCATCGGCGAGCAGCAGCTTGGGCTGGTTGACGAGAGCGCGCGCAATTGCCACTCGTTGTCGCTGTCCTCCCGAGAGCTGGTCGGGGCGGTGGTCGAGGCGATCGCCGAGCTCCACGCGCTCAAGCGTTCGGCGCGCCGCCTCTCGTCGCTGCTTTCTGGAACCCCCTGCATAGACCAGTGGCAGTGCGACGTTCTCGAGCGCGGTGGCCCTCGGCAAGAGATTGAAGGTTTGAAAGACGAAGCCGATCTTCTGGTTGCGCACGCGAGAAAGTTCGTCATCGTCGAGCTGCGAGACCTCCTCGCCATCGAGGGAGTAGCTGCCCGAAGTGGGTGTATCGAGGCAACCGATCAGATTCATCAGGGTCGTCTTGCCCGAACCGGACGGTCCGACGATGGCAATGTACTCTCCTGCCTCGACCTCCAAGCTCACGCCGCGCAGGGCCTGGACACGCGTGGCTCCCAGGTGAAACTCGCGGGACAGGTCGACGATGTGGAGGACAGCAGCCATCAGTGCGTGGCGGTCAGAGTCACCCTCACTCCGTCGGCCAGATCCTTGACATTGAGCGTCGCCACCACCCGATCGCCCACCACTACGCCCGACACGATCTCCGTTCGCTCCCAGCTCGAGAGTCCGATCTGCACCGCGCGCAGCACTGCCTTGTCCTGTTCGATCAGGTAGACATTGCGCTGGGTGCCACGTCCGACGATCACATTGGTCGGCAAACTTGGAACATCCTTCTTCTCCGCTACTCTCACATCGACATTGGCCGACATCCCGGCACGCAATCCCGAATCGGTCGCCGCTTTCAGATCGTTGACGCCCACTTCGATGCGCATGGTCCGAGCACCCTTCTCATCGCGCCGCACCCAAGGCCCTACCGAGGTGACCGTTCCAGCGACCGAACGACCGGGCAGCGCATCGAGCCGCAGCGTCGACGGCTGCCCGATCCGGACGCGGCCGATATCGGCCTCATCGATGGTTGCCTCTACCCGCAATTTCGAATCGTCGATGATTTCGAACACCGGCACGCCCGGCTGCAGCTCATCCCCGGGATCCGCGGAGAGCTCGACGATCAGGCCGTCGAAGGGCGCGGTGAGCAGGGCTTTGTTGCGCGCCACATTCGCCGATCGCAGCGCCGCCTCCGACTGGGCGATCAACCCCCGGGCGGCCCGCGCCTGTGCCTCCGCCTCCCGCCGTGCTGCTGCGGTATCGTCTGCCAACTGCTCGGTTCCCGCCCCTTTGGCTGCCAGGGTTCTGGCTCGCTCCGCCGATCGCGTGGTCGCCTCGGCCCGCGCCTGTGCCTGCTCGGCCTGAGCGCGCTGGGCTTCGAGCGCCGCCAATGCTTGCAAGTGCTTGGCATCGAGATCGGCGCTATCGATCGCCAGCACCAGGTCGCCGCGTCGCACCCGATCCCCCCGCCGGTGGCGCACCAGTACCACCCGACCAGGCAACTCCGTGCGCACCGTGGCATGGTGCTCCGCGACCACTTCACCGGCCGAAGCGGACGAAACTTCGTCGCGCACGGTGGTGCGCTCCACCCGTATCGCTTCCACGGGCAGCGGCTTTCGTCTCAGGAGCCGAGGTAAAAGAGCTGCGGCCACCGCAATGCTCCCGATCAGCATCAGGCGCAACAGCCACTTCTTGCGACGGCCCACTTCCGGCTTCGTCATGGCGCGCATGATGCGCCGATACAATTTCGGCCGCAACTGGAGTAGATTTTGGCGCCGTGCCACTGTCCCTTGAGGTAGTCCCCCTTGCCCGTGAACGCGATCGGAGCGAATGGAATGCTCGGATTGCGGGAGCGACCGGCGAGTCCTTCGCGCTCTACCACACGACCCACTGGGCGGACCGGCTCGCCGATCTACTCGGTTTTCGCCCGCGCTATTTCCAACTTTGCGAAGATGGCCAGCCGCGGATCGCCCTCGTCGGCTTCACGGGTTGGCCCGAGGGCGGTTGGCGCCCCCAGCTCCGCTATGCGCTGCGCCTGCTTACGCGCGGGAGGCGAGGTTTTTGGTGGTACGGCCAGCCCGTCGTCTGGGGCGATCCCGAACCGGCACTCGTGCAACACTTTGTCACTTCGCTCAAGAGCTATCTCGAAGATCACCGCCTGCATTTCCAGTCAGGCCAGTGGTCGGTGCGCAATGAAGAGCTGCTTCCATCCGACTGGGCGCGCCACCGCTGGGCGACCTTGAAGATCGACCTGGAGCCCAGCCTCGATGAGCTCAAGCGCAACCTCAAGCCGGCCGCGCGCAAAGAGATCCGCAAGAGCGAGGAGCGGGGCGTCACCGTTGAGCGATTGACCGACCCGGCAGCCATCCAGGCCTACGGCCGCTTTGCCGTCGAGTGTGCCCGCGCACGCGACAATCAATCGGTCGAGGCCAGCCATTTTTTGTCGGCCTGGCAGTTTCTGCGCAGCAGCCCTTTTTTTTACGAAACCTTCGTTGCCCGCCACAACGGCGAACCGATCGCGGGTCTCTCGGTGTGGGGCGATCAGCGTACCGTCATGGAGATGGGCTCGTTTCAGTCGCAGCGCGGCTTCGATGAAAAGCTGGGCGGCCCCGATCTTATCAAGTGGCGGATCATCGAATGGGCCCAAGCGGCCTCGATCCGCTATTTCGACCTGGCGGGCATCAGTCCAGCTCCCACCTCGCCCAAAGAGGAGAACATCCGCCGCTTCAAGGAAAAATGGGGCGGCACCTACAGCGAGTACCTCATCCTTTCCGGCGCTACCGCCCAGCGATGAGTTCACAGCAGTTTTTCAAAAACATCACCCTGTTGGGCGCGGTCGAGCTCCTGCTGCGGCTCAAGTCCTTGGTGCTGATGCCGCTCATGACCCGCTGGATCGGCACTGTGAACTACGGTGTCTGGAGCCAGACCGCCGTCCTCTCCGCCACGTTTGTGCCCCTGATCCTCCTCGGCAGCGAATCGGCCGTGATGCGCTTTCTTCCCGGCCTTCCTGCCGCGACCCAGGCGCGCCAGTTCCTCGGCTGGGTCTGCTCGGTGGTGGGATTCGCAGCAGCGGTGTGTGGGCTACTCCTGCTCGCGACCCATCCCCTCTCCACGTTCTTCTTTCGCGATGACAGTGCCCTTTTGCGGTTCATTCCCCTCGCTGTCATTTCGCTATTCGTCACGCTGCTGCTCAATCTCAGCCGCAGCTGGTATCGCATCCATCAGCGTGCGCTCGGCTACTCGCTCCTGAACATCGCCCAATCACTCGCCAACTTCGTAGCGATTCTCGCGGCCGTACTCAGGCGCTGCGACACCTACCAGATCGTCGCCGTTTCCATCGCCGCAGATGCGCTGGTGGCGGTCGTTTTTCTCAGCGCGATCCTGCGCCAGCTGGGCTGGTTGCGCCCCGACTTTACGATTCTCCGCCCCTTTCTTCGCTTCGGTCTTCCGCTCGTGCCGGCCGGCTATGCGATGTGGGGGATCAACTCCATGGACCGCCTCTTTCTGGCCCGCTACACCGATCTTTCGCAGATCGGCATCTACTCCTTTGCCTACACCATGGGCTACACGCTGTTTCAGTCCTTCGCCACTCCGATCTGGTCGATGTTTCCCAGCGCGGCAGCGGCCGCCTATCAGAGCGATGATCGAGCCCGAGTTCAGCTGCTGTTCGAACGCTCGCTGCTTTTGCTCCTGGGACTCGCTCTTCCTGCGATCGCCGGTCTTTTCGCCCTCGGTCGGCCGATCTTTGCGGCCCTCTCGACGCCAGAGTTTGCATCGGGCGCGCCCTGGGCGGCGCTGGTGATGGCTGGCTACCTCTGCCACATTTGGGCCTCCTACTACGAAGTGGCACTCAGCTGGGTCCATCGCCAATACCTCGGCACCGTGGCCATCGGCGCGGCCTGCGGCATGAACCTTCTCTTGAATGTGTTGCTCATCCCCCGGTATGGCCCGCTCGGAGCCGCCGCCGCCACGGCCGCCGCCTTTGCCGTCCAGCTGCTACTCGTTTGGCTGCTAGCGAGACACTACCAGCCGCTCGTCCTCCGCCGGGGCCCGATCTTCAAGGTTGCGCTGGCCGCAGCCGCGATGGGTATTGCAGTCTCTGCCCTGCGAGCCATCGGGCCCAGCACGCTATCCTGGACGATGGCATGGATCGTCGCCGGAGCATTGATTTACGGCCTGCTCCTGGTGTGCTGGCGCGTCGTCGACCTGCGAGCGATCAAACGATGAGAAAGCCGGCCATTCCGTTTGTCCGCTTCTATCTCGATCGGGTGGCCCAGCCCGACTCGCATATTCTCGACATTGGCTGTGGTACCGCGCCCTACCGCGGTCTCCTCCGCGGCCACTATACCGGCCTCGATCTGACCGCCGAGCCCTATTGCGAAGGTTTTCCGCGCGATGTCGATCTCGTCGCCTCGGCCACAGCGATCCCTCTGCCCGCTGCCAGCGTCGATCTGCTCTTCTCGGTCGCGGTCTTCTATCAGATCCCCGATTATGAAGCGGCTCTCCGGGAGTTTTTTCGGGTTCTCCGGCCGGGCGGGCGGATCCTGCTGTTCGATTACAATCGACGCACCTTGCGCCGCCTCGGCAAGAGCGACGGAAGAACCTACCCCTGCTGGACGCAGTGGCAGCTCAAGGCGCTGCTCAAAAGACACGGCTTCAAAGATCTCGAGCTACTGCTGCCCAACACGCGCCCGATGTCTGCCCCGGAGAGGGCGCTGCGTCTCATCCACCAGGAGCTATTTCGCCAGTGGGCGATCGTTTCGGCCACTCGGTAGGAAAAATATCATATTTCTGACCGTCATCATGTCGTGAACGTAAACGTTCGTGAACGTCATTCAGCGAACATCTCGCGAAGCGTCGCCAACACATGCCCCAGTGTGCGGGGCGTGAGTTTCCCTAGGCGACGACGCACGCGTTCTCGATCGATCGTTCGCACCTGATCGGCGACGAGGTAGCCACTTTTTCCGGCGAACTTACAGGACACACGAAATGGATAGGGATGGCTGCCCGTCGTGAGCGGCACCACGACTAGCGTCCGAAGATGCAGGTTCAGCTCGTCCGGCGAAACGACCGCACAGGGGCGGGTCTTGCGAATTTCTCCGCCGCGCGTGGGATCGAGGTCGATCAGGACGACGTCGCCGCGCGCTACCACCGCCACTCTTTGTCGAAGCGCGTCCCGGTGCCAAGTCCAAGCGGCTCGTCCTCGCCAGCTGCATGCATTTGTTGCGCGGCGTCCGCCCAGCCACCGCGCACTTGTCGTGCCGGTGCGATCACGATGGTGCCATCCTCAACGCGAAGGTCGATTTCATCGGGGAGCTGGGCCTCCTCGATGAGGGGCCGGGGCAGCCGCACACCGCGCGAATTTCCGATATGGACCAGGTGGGTTTTCATGTGATCACATTGTAATTACTTCACGGAACTTGTCAACGGAGTTACGGTCTGCCTTGTCCCCGACCGATCCCACGGGCAGACCATGGCCACCGCCTGGCCTTTCCGCGACAAAACAGGGTCGCATTGATGTGTGATCATTTGTCAGCCGAGGAAACCGCGAGGAGCCCGCAGAGCATATGTTTTGTATGTGAGCAGGCACCGCAGCGGCTGACGAATGATCACACATCGATGCGACCCTGTTTAGGTATCGGTGGTCGAAATATCATCCGAAAGTTCGTTCGAGACCGGTTCATCCGGGCGCCGGGGGAAATTTTTTTCTAGCTCCACGCCCACCGCAACCACCGCGGATTCCAGCCCTTCCCCAAGGGCGCCCCGGACAAATGCCTCCCGCATGGCGCTCGCCGCCGCATCCCAAAACGGGACGCCCACCACCGCGTGGATCCCTGAATCGCCCAGGATGGCGAACTTGTGATCGCTCACCGCCACATAGATGAGAACGCCGTTGTGCCGTTCGGTCGCAGTGAGGCCAAGTTTGACGAACAGGTCCTGCGCACGCACTAGCGCATCCCCCGCGCAGCGGCCTTCGACATGAACTTTGATTTGTCCAGTCGTGCGCCTCTCAGCCACCTGAATGGCGGCGATGATGCGCTGCTGTCCCTCGGGAGAAACCAGTCGATCGAGTATTTGCTTCATCACCAACTCCCACTGGCGCCGCCGCCCCCGAAGGAGCCGCCGCCGGAAAATCCGCTCCCCCCTCCGCCCGATGACCAGCCGCTGGAGCTACCCGACCAGCCGCTGGACCCCAGCCACCACCATCGCGGACGAAAGTTTTCCCATGCGCGGCAGTATACCGCCATTGCGCGCGGATGCTATCCTCGCGCTCGAATGATTGGCGTCCTCGGCAACTTGGCGAATGTCGGCCATCAGTTCGCTCGCTTTCTCAGCGAGGCGGGCCATCCAGCGACCCTCCTCCTGCGCGAACGCGACCTGCCTCAATGGCGCCACTACAATCCGGAGGGCGATCCCTACCGAAACCCGCGCGTGCGGGTCGTGCCTGAGCCGCTCAAAGGGCTCAACCTCCTCTACGAAGCCTGGAGCGCCTCGCGCTGCGAGCTGTTGATTTCGATCTGCCTCGCGGGCATGCGCTACCTGCCGTTTCTCGGTCGACCTTATGTCTCCTATGCCACCGGTGCCGATCTGCGCGAGCTCGCCGGCGGCGTGGGCTATTCGGGGCTGCAGGTGCACCAGGCACGGCTCGCCTTTCGTCGGGCTCGGCTGGTCTTCTTCTCCCCCGAGCAGAGCCACATCGATATGATCCGGCGCCTCGAGTTGCGTCACGTCGTGCCGTGGCGCCAATTCGTCGATACCCGCTATTGGAGCGCGCCGCCGCCGACTGCGGGAGAGACCCTGCGGATCTTCCATCCCACCAACCACGTTTGGAAAGAGAAGTTTCCCGGGCAGGGGCTCAAGCGGAACGAGGTCGTGTTCCGCGGCTTCCGCGAGTTTCTCGATCGCGGCGGCCGCGGACGGCTGAGCTACCTACGACGAGGACAGGATGTCGTAGCCACGGAACAGCTTGTCGCCGAACTGCGGCTCGAGCCCCATGTGGAGGCCATCGGCGGAGAGCTCAACCGCGACCAGCTAAAAGAAAAGGTGCTGGCGGCCGATCTGATCGCCGACCAATTTGGCGTCGGCACCATGGGCCTGATTGCCTTGGAAGCACTGTCGGCCTGCCGCCCGGTGATCGCCTACTTTGCCGAAGAGATGATGGCACTCGCCTATCCGCCGCCGGCCCAGGGTCCGCCGCTTTTGAACGCGCGCACGCCCGGCGAAGTGGCGGATCGTCTCCTCGAAGTTCAGGATCCTTCGCGGCTCGTCGAGCGGGCGCTGGCCGGCCGTGCCTGGATCGATCGCTATCACGCCCCGCTCGAGCTGGCGCGCTGGTACTGGAACCACATCCAGTCACGGCTCGCGCTGTGATATCGTTCTCGACCGAACAGGGCACAAGGAGGCCCACGGCAATGCCTCAGGTGAAGGCGATCCGCGCCACGATTCATCCCTCCGCTCGCATCGATCCGTCGGCACGCATCGTCTGCCAGGATCTGCAGGTGGACGAAGGGGCACGCATCGGCGCCGGCGTAGTGCTGCGCGGCACCCGCCTCCATTTACAGGCCGGCGCGGAGATCAAAGACGGCGCCCAGATCACCGCCATCGAAGAGTTGGCACTCGGCCAGCGCAGCGTGCTCGGACCGGGATTCCGCGGTTCCGCGCGCGCCCTGCGCATCGGGGCCTCGTTCTGGTCGACCCATCGCGTGCTGGTCGGCGGGGGCGGTTGGCAGGGGCCGGATTCGATCCTCACCGTCGGGGTTGGCACATCTTTTTTCGACGGTGCCTTCGTCAATGTCTCGGAACACGTGAGCATCGGCGATGGGTGCGCCTTGTCAGCGGATACTACGATTCTCACCCACGGCTGCTGGCAGCCGGTGCTGGAAGGCTATCCCTACCTCTTCGCACCGGTGGTGTTGGAGTCGGACGTCGTGGTCTTCGTGAAGTCGGTGGTGCTTCCCGGTGTGACCTTGCGGCGAGGCACCACGGTGGCGGTGGGTTCGGTGGTCACCAAGAGTTCTCCCGCGCATAGCCTGATCGGTGGAGTGCCGGCGCGGGTACACCGCGAGGACATTCGCCGCTCGATGGACGGCACCGCCCGGCTCGAGTTGGTGCGCGAGTGCATCTCCCGCTGGACCGAGACCTTGGACTGGAAGGGTGTGCAGCTGTTGGCGGCAACTGCTGACGAGTGGACGGTGGAGTGGAAAGGCCGCGTCGAGCGCGTGCATCTCGAATCGATGCAGGGCCACCCCGTTCTGCGAGTGACGGCCCATGGTCAAGAGGTCGACCGGCTCGACTTGCACACCATGAGTTGCCACGGCACCGGCAGCGCGATCTCAGAAGACGTGCGTGACTGGCTACGGCGCAGCGGCATGAAGGTGCTCTCGCATCGACCCTACCGACCCTTGCCACCGGCGATGCTGGCGGCGCTGACGGAACTCGAATCTAAAGAACACGCATGACCGGACCATGCGATTTCACCCTGCGCCACTACCGCGAGATCTTGGCCGAGGCGATCGACATGGGGTACGTGTTCTCGACGTTCGCTGCGCACGAATCGGTGCGCGCGCCCCGGCAATTTCTGATGCGACACGATATCGATCTCTCCATCGACAACTGCCTCGCAATGGCGCGCATCGAGTATGAATTGGGGATTGCCAGCACCTGGTTCGTGCGAGTCCACGCACGTTTGTATAATCCCTTCGAATATCACACCTATCGCAAGTTGCGCGAGTTCGAGACGCTGGGCCACGAGCTCGCCTTGCACTACGAACCCGGTTATGCCGCGGCGGTCGGAGAGGACGAAGTGCGGATGGTGCGGCGGGAGAAGGCGATTCTCGAGGCAATTCTCGATCACCCGGTCGTCTCGGCCTCCGCGCACTTGCCCGGCAAGAGTGGGAAGACAGTGACCGAGGCCAATCTTGCCGATTTCGGCTTACGCTACGAAGCCTACACGGCCCGCTTCATGGAAGGCTTCAAATACCTATCCGACTCGAACGGCAAATGGCGCGAGGGGTGCGTGTGCGGCCATCTCGGTCGCCACGATCGGCTGTGCGTGTTGACGCACGGCTGGTGGTGGTTCGAGACCAGTCCAGTGGAGAACTACTAGCGAGCACAGAACCGGCCTGGGCTCGCGCTGTGATATTGTTCTCGACCGAACAAGGAGGTGCGATGCGAAACCTACTGTTTCCCCTGCTCCTGTGTACCGCCGCGGCCGCCCATGCCGGGGGCGTCGATGAGGACGATGTGCCTCCTCCGCCCCCCGCCAACGCACCGCCCCCTGTCGGCCCGGGCATCCAGGTGGTCGCTGGCACCTACGGCCAGAATTGTCGTGCGCCCTACGGCAATGTGACCAAGTTCTTGGCGGCTGCTTGCAACGGCCAATACCAGTGCAACTACAAGGTCGACTACACGGTGATCGGCGACCCGGCCTACGGCTGCGGCAAGGACTACTTCGCCGAATGGCGCTGCAATGGCCAGCCGCAAGTCTATCGCGCCACCGCAGCCGCCGAGGCGGGCTTCGGTTCGATGGTAAATCTCGCCTGTCCAGGAGCGGCGCCCTCCTACCCGCCAGCCGTGGCCACTCCGCCGCCCAGCTATCCGCCGCCCGGCTATCCACCACCCGGCTATCCACCGCCTACCTATGCCCCTGCGCCGGTCTACGTGCCTCCGCCGCAGCCAGTCTATGGGGCCCTCGCGGCCCCGCAACAGTTCGTCTACCAGCCACGCTGGCGCCTCTTCTCGTCGGGGCTGAGCCTCTTTCTCATCAGCTATCTCATGGACATCTCGGTCACCTATGGGATGGACCACCACCCGGCCGACAAGTCGCTGATCCCCATCGCTGGACCGATCATGCAGATGTCCGACTCCTTCAGCTCCGAGTACGCCAACACCGCCAAGGCCTGGTTGGGCCTGGATTTCGTCGGGCAGCTCGCCGGATTGACGATGGCAATTCTCGGGCTGTCGGTGTGGCAAAAAGTACCGGTCGCGCGCTATGGGGAGCGGCCTGCACCTCGGTTGACCCTCGTCCCTCTTCGCCATGGTTCGATGCTTTCCGTTTCATTCTAGTTGTTGCGCTTTGGCCCACTGCTCGTAACCGCGTCTGCATTGGCCGCTTTGCCCCCTTTACCCGCAATTCAGCCGACACCGATCCACACGGTGGAAGTCATCGCCCACGAAGCGCCGATTGTGTCTCGCCCATGGCCTTCGCAGCTCGAGGGTACGGCCGAGCATGGCGCACGCCTCGGAGTGCGCGGGCTCGTGGTGCGTTCGCTGCGCCATCGCCCCCAAGAGACTTGGTACGCGGTCGCGCCCTTGGGTTTCGTCGATGCCAAACTCGTGCAGCCGGTCGCCGCGCCGCCCGCGTCGCCGCCCTCATTGCCAGTTCGTTACCTCCAGGTAATCAGCGAGCAGCGGCTCCCCCTCTACCCTTCACGCGCCGAGCTCGAGCAGGCGGCACCGCCCGAACGGCTGCTCGGTCGGGGCGATACGCTGGTCGCAGCATCTGCCTTTTCCTGGCACGACCACGACTACTGGCTCTCCCTCGATAGAAAGGTGTTGCCGCAGGCGGGTACGGTCGAGATCCATGAGCCCAGCCAGTGGCAGGGCCTCCTGCTTCGTCCCGCGGATCGATTGCCCTTCGGCTGGGCGACGAGCGATGGCACTCCCACCTTTCGTCGCCCCGGAGATCCCACCCCGATAGCACGGCTCGCACGGCGTGAGCGAGTCCGCATTGTGGGCGAACGCAAGCTCGGTGCGAAGCGTTGGCTCCGCATCGCCACCGGCGGCTGGGTCGACGGGGAGGCGATCGCGGAAGTGCGGCGTGTCGAGCGACCACGCACCGGTCAATGGATCGATGTCGATGTGGCGGAGCAGGTGCTGGTCGCTTATGCGGGAGCGCGTCCGAGTTTTGCTACGTTAATTTCGTCGGGTCGCGATGGCACCACGCCGCTCGGCGTCTATCCCATTTGGGCCAAGGCACGATCGATCACGATGAAGAGCCAGCCCTACGACAAGACGACCTACTTTGCCGACCGCGTACCTTGGGCGCTCTTTTTTCAGTGGCACAATGCGCTTCACGGCGCCTACTGGCACGATCGCTTTGGCCAGGAGAAGACGCGTGGATGCATCAATCTCGCGCCCTTCGACGCGCGCTGGCTGTTCGAATGGATCGCGCCACCGCTACCACTCGGTTGGGACGGTCTACAGCGGCGTGACCTCGATCGATCGCCAGTGGTCGTAGTGAGAGATTCCCGTCGGAAGGGCCCGCTGCCGCAGGATCGCCCGATCGGGCCACCGCAGCCGGCGGTGGAGCGACGGCTCATCGAAGAGGCCGCGGTGAAACGGTGACCTCCTCCTACTTGATTAAGGTATCGCCTCGCCTATGCTTCTGAGCCATGCGATTGGGAGTCATCGGAACTGGGTACGTCGGACTGGTGGCGGGCGCCGGCTTTGCCGATTTTGGTAACGAGGTGGTCTGTGCCGACCTCGATGCCGAGCGGATCGCCCAGCTGGCGCGTGGCGAACTGCCGATCTATGAGCCGGGACTCGACCGGTTGGTCGCGAGAAATGTCCACGAGGGTCGGCTGGCTTTCACTACGGCGATCCACGATGCGGTGAGTGGGGCGGAAGTGGTGCTCATCGCCGTCGGGACTCCGGCGGCTGCCGACGGCTCGGCCGATCTGCGCCACGTGCTCTCGGCGGCCGAGATGATCGGACGGGCCCTCAAGAATTACGCCGTCGTGGTGACCAAGAGCACTGTGCCCGTCGGAACGTCGGCTCGCATCCGCGAAGCAATTGGTCACGTGACCGACGTGGCCTTTTCCGTGGCCGCCAACCCGGAGTTCTTGAAGGAGGGCGATGCGGTCAACGACTTCATGAAGCCCGATCGCATTATCATCGGCACCGATGATGAGCGCGCGGGAGAGGTGCTGCGCGCGCTGTATGCACCCTTTGTGCGCACCAACGACCGCATCCTGTTCATGGACGCTCGCTCGGCCGAGCTGACCAAGTATGCGGCCAATGCCTTCCTGGCGATGCGCGTCTCCTTCATGAACGACCTCGCCAACCTTTGCGATCGCCTGGGTACTGACATCGAACCGGTGCGGCGTGGAATGGGCATGGATCCCCGGATCGGCTCGAAATTTCTGTTTCCGGGCATCGGTTACGGTGGGTCTTGCTTTCCGAAGGATGTTCAAGCGCTCATGGCCACCGCTCGTGAGACCGGCGGCGCGCTCGAGATCTTGGATGCGGTTCACCGCGTCAACGAGCGGCAGAAAGGGATCTTGGCGGAGAAGATCGCAGCGCATTATGGCCCCCGTCTGCGCGGGCGAACCCTGGCCCTGTGGGGGCTCTCGTTCAAACCTGGAACGGACGATGTGCGCGAGGCGCCGTCGATTCGCCTGATCGAACGATTGCTCGAGGAGGGGGTGAGGGTGCGCGCTTTCGATCCGGTGGCGAACCGTGCCATCCGTGATCGCTTCGGTCAGCAGATCGAGCTGTGCGAGAACAATTACGAGGCGGCCGAGGGGGCCGACGGATTGGCGCTGCTCACCGAATGGCACGAGTTTCGCCGCCCCAATTTTCAGAAACTGAAGCAGTTACTCATCGAGCCGGTACTGTTCGATGGACGCAATGCTTGGGACCCGAAGGAGCTGCGCGCGTCGGGATTTACCTATTATGGGATTGGTCGCCCGTCCATCTCGTGATCTAACGACAGCCTAGCGCGCACCCGCCGCGGGAACCGACATCTTCTTGGGGCCGAGTAGCTGCTCGTAGGTACGCTCCGCTTTCTGGCGAAGTGCCTCAGCGATCAGCGTCCTGACTTCGCGCGGATGGCGAAAGTAATTGCGATGGAGCGCCGCATCCTCGGCGTAGGCCCGTAGCACTTCGGACTGACTCCATTCCGTTGGAAACGGCGTGTAGGTGAGCGGGGCTTCTCGCAGCCACCACTCGGTGAAGCCATAACGGCTGTGATTCTGCTCGTAGATCGGGGTGCCGGGGTAGGGAACCAACACACCGCGGGCATTGAAGAGGGCTCCCGCTTGGCCGGCACGCTCGAGAAAAGCGATGGCGCGCTCAAGTTCTCGAGGCGTCTCTTCGGGCCAGCCGAACATGAGATTCACCACGATGTGCAGCCCTGCCTCACGGCACCAGTCGATCACCTGATAGACGCGCTCGACGGTGACGCCCTTGCCGATGCAGAGCAGGCGTTCGGGATCGGCACTCTCCATCCCGATATCGATGCCGCCGCAACCGGCTCGTTTCATGTGCCGAAGGGTCGCGGGATCCAGGTGGGCGGGATGGGCAGTGCAGCTCCAGCCGATCCGGCCCACTCGAGCCAGTGCTTCGCCCAGCTCCTCCATCCGGCGACGACCGACGGCAAAGGAGTCGTCAAAGAAGACGAAGGCCTGAGCACCATACTGTTCGTGGAGCGCACGCACCTCCTCAGCCACCGACTGCGCGCTGCGGTAGCGAAAGCGACGACCGGTGACATCGTTGGAGCAGAAGGTGCAGGCAGCTGGGCACCCGCGGCTCGAAAGCAGGCCGCCGTATGGAATGGGCTGTGCTGCGCCGTACCAAGTAGGGTCGAAGTGATGCAACGCGGAGAGGGGCGAGGCCAGGGAATCGAGATCGAGGATAAAGTTACGCGGTGGATTGATCTTCATGGCGCCATCGCTGCATAGAAAGAGGAGTCCGGGGATGGTGTCGAAGCGACGTCGGCCATCGAGCGCATCGGCGAGCTCGCACAGGGTCTCATCGCCTTCCCCACGGAGCGAATAGCGAAATCCGTGCGCCAGCGGTTCGATCGGTACGACCGTCGGGTGAGGGCCACCCGCACAGAGGGGCCAGCGTTGGGAGAGGCGACGGGCGAGGGCGTAGGCCGGCTGAACGTGCAATGTCTTGATGTGCAGGCCGACGAGATCGGGTGCAAAAGCGGCAATGGTCTGCTCTATCCCTTCGGGATCGGTCAGTGCGTGGCTAGCGGAAGCGTCCAGGAGCGCCACGGCATGGCCCGCGCGCTCGAGAGCTGCCGCAAGATAGCCGAAGGCCAAAAGCGGTGTGCGCACCGGCTCAGGCGAGGGGGGATTGAGGAGAAAAACCCGTGCCACAGCGGACTAGGATATCACATCGATTCGATAGCCTGATCCCGACCCGCCTTTTCCGGCTGCGATCTGTTGGACCATTTCAGCGATTGCGTCGAGGTTGGAGATCTCCATGCGAAAACCTGCGACTCCGGCGGCTCTGAGGCGCACTGCCAGCGCAGGCGGGAAGAGGTAGCGGATTGAAGCCTCATCGCAAGCTCCGGCGGTACACTGGACACCAACTTGGCAGCGGTCGAGGTCGATGGTTACTAGTGAGTTCGGTGCGCACGGCACCACGCGAAAGGTTCCTTCGGTGCGCTGATTGAACAGACACATCGTTCGAAGTGCGTTCTCCAGAATGGCCATATCCTCGGGTGCCTCATTGCCCGGTGGGATATCGCACCACGGTAAGAGATCGAGCCGATCGAGGGTCCAACTTTCCAGCGCGACGCCTGAGGCTGCGAGGAAGAACAGCTTCATCCAGGGCTCGGGCCTTTGCCTGCTGGTAAGAAAATGAATCGATCCATGGGCAGAGTGCTCCTCCCAGCCGAGCTCGAGGAGCCGCTCCGCGAGGCTGGACGGCAATACGGTGTCCCACTGCACCAGGCCGGCGTGGGCGCGAACCAGAGGCCCGAGGCCGATGGTGCGGGCGAGCGCCTGGCCTACCTGCACCAGCCAAGGGCCGCCGAACAGTGCATCGTTCTCATGCTCTTCTGGCCAAACCGTGCCTTTCAGTAGGAGGGTGCCGAGAAAGGCGGGAATGCACTCGTCGAGGTAGGGCGGAAAAATCGCTCGTCGGTTTGGACCGAAGTGTGAGAGCTCGTGCACCAACGGAGCGGCGAGGTGGCGATCGATCGCCGCCATCAGAGGCAAACCTCCCTCGAGGCGCTGTCCGATAGCGGCCAGGTCGGCTGGATAGGCGTAGAGCAGGGGCATGAAGCCCCCGTAGTAGGTGGATTGAAACAGAAGATTTAGCGTGGGCCGATCCGATCGGAAGGAGGCAGCCGAAGTGGAACCGATCGCCGCTTTCGCATCCCGACCGAGCAGCTCGAACAGCCGGTCGATCGCACCCGACAGACGCGGCAACAACGACCAGTTAAGGGGGGTGTGAAACAGCGTGCGATTGGGCTCTGCCAGCGAGACCAGCTGTTCGACTCGGAGCCGCGGCATGGTTTCGAAATAGTGGTTGGCCACGGTCTGGTCTTTGCCGTTCGTCTCTGCGGCGGCGATCACCCAGGAGAGCCAGCGACCCATCGCCCAGGGCAGCCGCGTTTGCAGCTGCGCGTCGGGAACGAGCTGGTGCAGAGAGCGTAGCCGATCAACTGCACGTCCGGTGGAGCGCTCCAGGCGGGCAGGCAGTTCCGCCTCAATCCGTGCCGCGGTCGGAAGCAGTTCACTGGGCTGCATGGCGAATAGGCCAAACAAACGCCCTTTTCGAGCAGGTTCGGCGAAGCGGCGCAGGGTGTCGGTTCATTTGTCCGATATTGGGGTATTACGTCAGCTTAATTTCTGCAAACGAGCACGTCCCGATCGATATGGCGCGGCATGAGCTCATTCGGCGGTTTGGCCAGGATTAAACTTAAGGAAATGGCACGAGACGCGATCTTAGGATCTGCTTGTCGCGCGTCAAAAGGGGAACCTGGTGAACGAGGCTGGTTGCGGCGATCAGCTCGTTGGCGGGGTCACCACAGAAATCGAGATGTGTCGATGCGCGAGAGATGGGCAAATCGATCGGCCAGACGTGAAGGGCGCTGAGGACATCGGCGACCTCGATGGCGTCAAGATTGAGAGTCACACGGCGGAGCTGCACCAGCTTCGCCAGCTCCCACAGGACGATCGCAGAGATTCCCCAGCGGTGCGTCGACAGAAGCTCCTTCTCACGGCGTCGAAGAGTTCCCTGCAAGGCGAAGATCAAAATATGAGTATCAAGGTTTAGCATCGACGGCGTTCCAGTAGGTTCCCGTCGACAAAAGATCCCCGTGCACTTCGATCTGTCCGCGCAAAGCGCCGATCAGCCGCGCCGGGTCCTGATCATAGGGCAAGAGGCGAGCGACGGGACGGCCGTGCTTGGTGATGACGATCCCCTCGGGATCTAGCTGGTCGATAAGAGCAAGACACTGCTCCTTAAACTGGGCGGCACCGATGCGCATGATCCAAATGTAGTCATAATTTATAACTAGTCAATAAATATGACCAGTCTACGTGCGTTCGAAATACTTATTGATCGCCCACAGATCGCGGGCACACAGGCCTGCGAAGTTGACGCCGAGGCCGGGGCCTTGCGGCGTGCCCAGCCAGCGCACTGCGCCATCGCGATCCTGGGCGTGTTGCTCATCGAGAAAAGTCGTCAGGTGCTCGCGCACTACGATACTCGTTCTCCTGACCGGTAACCGGATGGTGTCCGGTAGCCGGACCACGAATGAAGAACGACTGGGATGAGAAAAATCCACCCGTGGTTGTGCAGGGCGCTCCACCGAGCGCCCTGGCGGCAGGGAATCACACAGCTCGAGCCCCTGCGGCGCTTCGAGAGTTGAAGTTGTCGTAGCAGCCGCCCTGCTGCGTCAGAATCAATGCGAGTCGGTTACCGAGCCGGGGCCGAGAGGCGTGCCGCCATGCTTGAGATAGGCGAGCAGGCCTCCGGCGAGCAGGGTAGCGATTTCCCGGGGCGAGATTGGGGAGCGTAACTGGATTGGGTTTACGCCATCCATGACCACCCTCGCTTCGATCTTGGCTGCTCGTTGTCGTAGCGCCGCGGCGAGATCGGGAATGACCAGCTCCTGCCCCAAACGCAGGCGGCCGAAATCATCGGCATCGACGAATTCGAGCGGCAGGATGCCCTGTGCGATCAGATTGCGCCGGTGGATCCGTGCGAACGAGCGCGCGAGAACGGCGTGCACGCCAAGATAGGCGGGCGCCATCGCGGCATGTTCGCGGCTCGAGCCCTGGCCGTAGTTGGCGCCTGCGACGATGAAGCCGCCGCCCCAACGACGCGCGCGCGAAGGAAATTCGGCATCGGTGTTCTGCAGGGTGTATTCCGAAATGGCCGGAATATTGGAGCGGAGCGCCATCACCAGGGCACCGTCCGGCGCGAGGTCTCCCGTGGACACATCGTCGCCCACGACGATCAGCACACGTCCGCTGAGCACCTCGGGGAGCGGATGCTGCGGTGGTACGGGCTGAATGTTGGGCCCTTTGATCACCTCCACGGTACGCGCCAGTGCTGGAGGCAGAGGAGCAATGATCTGGCGATCGTCGATCGCAGGATTGGTCGGTGCGGGAGCCAGGGCCGGTCGGTCGCCGAGCGTGCGGGGATCGGTGAGCACGCCGGTGAGCGCGCTGGCGGCAGCCGTCGATGGGCTGCAGAGGTAGACCTGGTCGTCGACGGTGCCGGAGCGACCGCGAAAATTGCGGTTGAAGGTACGCAATGAGGCAGCTTGTGAGGGCGGTGCCTGACCCATACCCACGCAAGGACCGCAGGTGGGCTCGAGCATGCGCGCGCCCGCTCCGATGAGCGTCTCATAGACGCCCGAGCGAGTGATGGTATCGAGGATCTGCCGTGAACCGGGGGTAACGGTCATCGACTGCAACCGTGGGTGGATGGAGGATCCCTGGAGCACCGCGGCAACGATGGCGAGGTCGTCGTAGCCAGAATTGACGGAGGAGCCGACGCATACTTGCGCTAGCGGCAGACCGGTGACTTCACGCACGGGCACCACATTGCCAGGCGAGTGGGGTTTGGCCACCAAGGGTTCGATCATCGAGAGATCGATGAGTTCGTCTGCTTCATAGGTGGCCTTGGGATCCGCGGTGAGTGGGACATAGTCATTCGGCCGCTCTTGGTGGCTGAGCCATTCGCGTGTGCGCTCGTCCGATGGAAATAGCCCACCAGTGGCGCCGAGCTCGGCGATCATATTGCAGATCGTTCCGCGCGCGGTCGCGGAGAGCGTCGCCACTCCATCGCCGTAGAATTCGAACACACAGCCCAACCCGCCGCGCACACCCCGTCGGCGCAAAAGCTCGAGGATCACATCCTTGGGTTCGCACCAGGGATTGAGCTGGCCCTCCAGGCGCACGCCGATGACGCGCGGGAACTCGATGCGAAACGGATGGCCGGCCAGCGCGACCGCGACATCCATGCCGCCCGCGCCGATGGCGATCATCCCGAGTGCACCGGCCATGGTGGTATGACTATCGGCGCCGATCAGCAGCTCGCCCGGGCGTGCAAAGCGCTCGAAGTGGAGGTAGTGGCAGATGCCGTTGCCGGGGCGGGAAAAATAGAGCCCATGGCGCGCAGCGAAGGTGGCGAGAAAGCGGTGGTCGTCGGGGTTCTTGTAGTCGATCTGCAGCGTGTTATGGTCGACGTAGACCACCGCCAGCGGTGGGGCGACACGTTCGATGCCGAGCTCCTCGAGCTGCAGACAGGCCATCGTGCCAGTGGCATCCTGCAGCAGCGTCTGATCGACGCGCAGTGCGATCTCGTTGCCTTCTCGCCCGATGGTGTGTTCGCGGAGCAGCCGGGTGGTCAGGTTTTCGCCCATGGGACATTGGTTGTAGGCTCGCCGGACGAGCCGTCAACCGTCGGTCAGACAATCGTAAGTGGGACACTCGCCTTCACCATCGTCCGAAAATCGTGGTCCGTTCCATCGCAGAGTGCGTCATCGACGATGCCGGCGATTGGCCTTCGATCGCGGAAGAAATCCACCCAGGCAATGGATGGGGTTGACCAATAGCTTACGGAGGAGCTTGACCATCTCGGTCTCTAGGCGCTGTTCGGTTGCTCCGGTCCATTCGGGCGCAGCGACGAGGTAGAGGCCGCAATCTGGATCGTGTGGCACGGGAGCACGCACCAGCTGTTTGCGCTCCGCCGCCGTGAGCATGAAGTCGGGCAGATCACCAACACCAAATCCGGCCAGCACCAGCGCTTTCACCGAGGCGACGCTACTGGTCTTGGCGTACGACAGAGCGGCTTCTGGCACCAGTCCCTCTGCCCCTGGGGGCGGCTCAATCTCGACGATCGGGAAAGAGGCGAGCTGGCGCTGAGTTCTAGCGTTAACCAGCTTTGGGTAGCGTTTTTTTAGCCCCCAGAATTGCAAGTGATAGGCACCCAAGCGATGGGCACGCACCTCGGACGGGGCACCGGAAAAGGAGACGATCGCGAAATCGAGCGCATTAGATCGCACGCGTTCGAGTAGGGTGGCAGTGCGCGCTGTCGATAGTTTGATCGCAAGCTCGGGGAAGGCATCGCACAGTGGCACGACGAGTTGTGGCAAGAGGAATGCAGCTACGCTATCGATGGTGCCCAGGCGAAGGTCGAAATAGTCGCGCTGAGCGCAGCGGGCCACCTCGCGGCGCGCCTGTTCACTCTGCTCCAGCAAGGTGCGAGCACGTGGTACAAGCGATCGTCCGGCTGCCGTCAGGATGAGGCCACGGCCACGTCGTGCAAAGAGAGACACACCGAGCTCTGACTCAAGCTCATGGAGATTTCGGCTCACTGCTGGCTGAGTGAGGTGGGCCTGTCGTGCAGCCGCGCTCACCGATCCGGTAGCGACGAAACGCAGGAAGAGCTCCAGTCGACCAAAATCCATGCAAAAATTTTATCGATAACTATGAATTAATACAATTGGACCGAATGGGTTCTCAAGCACAAATTGGTTTTACATAACCTCCTCGAGGAGAGAGCCATGACGCGCTTACTTGGACTGTTTTTGATGACTGGCTGTGGCATGATCCCGATCGTCGATAGTGCTGGCGGCAGTTCGGATGCGTCGAATGGGCCCTTGCAGCACGGTCTTACCGTCCATGAATGGGGAACCTACACCTCAGTGCTTAGCTCAAAAGGCGAGCAGCTCTCCGGAATGCACCACGAGGAGGAGGCGCTGCCATCTTTTGTCTACAGCCGAAGCCCGGGCGACAAGATGCACAACAAGGGGTTCGAGGGGCAGCTGTCCGGCGTAACCCAAAAGCTCGAGACGCCGGTGCTCTATTTCTATTCGGATCAGCCCGGACTGGCGGTCAAGGTCAAGGTCGACTTCCCGAAGGGTATCGTCTCCCAGTACTACCCGAATTGCGCCTCATTCGAGCCGCCGCTTGGCAAGATCCTCCCGATCGCGCAGGGCAAGATGGAGTGGCAGGGCAAGCTCATGCCGGGCCTGACTGGTTTTCCAACGGTAAAGCCGGAGGATATATGGGCTCCTTCGCGCAAAGTGGCTTCGGTGCCAGTACAGATCGGCAACGAGAAGGAGCAGTTCATTTTCTATCGTGGGCTGGGCACGTTTGATGTGCCGCTCAAGGAGCAGGCGAACGACGATGGTTCCGTAACGCTGACCAATGCATCGCAGGAGAAGATCGCCCATGTGTTTCTGTTGCGGCTGCATCAGGAGGGAGGCGCAATCAAGGATCTCGGGTCGCTATCGCCATCCCAGTCGTTCAGCCATGTCTGGCCACCGGCAGGAGGCAAGGAGACGCCGGCCGAATACCTGGCGCATGCGTCGGACATGATCGCAGCCGCGCTCGTCGAGTCCGGCCTCTACCAGGACGAGGCGCGCGCAATGGTGGATACCTGGCAGCGTAGCTATTTCCTCAAGGAGGGGACGCGCTTCCTTTACCTCGCGCCGCGCGCTTGGACCGACCAGCTGTTGCCGATCGCCATCGAGCCGGCGCCAACATCGCTGGTGCGCACCCTGGTCGGGCGGATCGAGGTGCTTTCGTCCGCCGACGAAGCGGGGCTGGTCGACCAGGTGAGCGCGGCAGCGAACAGCAAGATGGCGGCCAAGGATCTGATCGCCGCCCTGGGGCGCTTTGCCGAGCCGAAGCTGCGCCGTGCGGCTCAGCTGATCAAGGACCCTACCGTGAAATCCTACTGCGACGATGCCATCACCGTCGCTGCGGAAGAGCCATCCTGGTAGAGCCATCCTGAGCAATCCACCTTTACTTCTCGTCGAGGATCGGCTGGAATCGGGCCTTCGTTAGGAGGCAGCGGTGTTTCAGAACGATCTGCTCAAGGGGAAGACGATCATCGTCACCGGCGGTGGCACTGGGCTGGGCAAGGCCATGGCCACTCGATGCGCGCAGCTGGGGGCGCAGCTGGTTCTGACCAGCCGCGATCTGGGCCATCTTGAGCCGACCGCGGAGGAGATGCGCAAGCAGGGAGCTGACGTATTGACGGTGCCGTGCGATGTGCGACAGCCGGAGAGCGTCGAAGCGATGGTGGCGAAAGCGATTGAGCGGTTCGGAAAACTGGATGGCCTAGTCAATAACGCCGCGGGAAATTTTCTCTGCCCGTCGGAAAAACTCTCCTACAATGGCTTCAACTCGATCGTACAGATCGTGCTGTATGGCGCCTTCAACTGCACGACCACAGTGGGGCGACAGTTCATCAAGCAGGGGACCGGCGGGACGATCCTGTCCATTTGCACTACCTACGCCTGGACTGGTTCCGCCTATGTGTTGCCCTCCGCTGTGGCGAAGTCGGGCGTCCTCATCATGACGCGTTCGCTGGCGGTCGAATGGGCGCGCCACAAGATCCGCCTAAACGCGATTGCACCGGGGCCGTTTCCGACGGAGGGGGCTTGGTCACGTTTGGCCCCTCCAGGGATGGGTGAGGAGATGATCGCCAAGAAGATTCCAGCGGGGCGATTCGGACGGCACGATGAGCTGGCCAATCTCGCCGCCTATCTATTGGCAGACGGCAGCGGCTACATTACGGGCGAGTGTGTGACCATCGACGGCGGCGAGTGGCTGATGGGCGGAGAGTTCAATGAGTACACGAAGCATGACCCAACGGCGGTAGCACAGATGATGGAGATGATGCGGCCGAAAAAATAAGAAAGGGAACGGCCTGGGCCGTTCCCCTTCTTCACAAAGCTGAACGAACCTACCTCTTCTTGCCCTTCTTCTTGGCCGGCTTCTTCTTGGCCGCCTTCGCCTTCTTGGCCGGCTTCTTCTTGGTCGCCTTCTTGGCGGCCGCCTTGCCCTTCTTGCGCTTCTGGCCACCGACCGCACGCTTGGCACGGGCGACGTGACCATTGCCGTCGAGGAAGTAGAGATAGCCCTCCTCGCGCTTGAAATTACCCGCTACCACCTTCTCCGCCTTGCCGGCAGCCGAGGGGCCGCCCGCACGCTTCATCGGCGTCTTCCAAACGTCCGAGCCACGAAGGAAGTAGAGGTAGCCGTGCTCCCGCTTCACACCCAGTTTCGCGACGACTTCAGCCATGTTTTCTCCTCCATCCAGAAGATGGTTTTGCACAAACTATTCGATGCAGCGACGGGATGTCAACACTTTTTGCAATGCAGCAGCGTTTTTCTCGACGGAAGCGCCTCCGAGACCCTTCGGTGATGGCTTTGGCAGCGACGGACCCAGGGGGATTGCTGCGATGCACAAATCAAAAATCCCGATCAGTTTCAAGGGGTTCGCTCGTCGAGCGCTCGTCGGGGGAAGGTTGTCATACGTCACCGCTCATACGACACCGGTAGACCTGCGAATCGGAGTCGCCAGCGAATGGCTCTCCTGAAAAGCCCCCGTGTCGGGAGACCACCACGAATCCATGGTGCTCAACGAGCGCCGCCAGCTCCTCCGGAAAGAGCTGCCGGTGGGCCAGATGGACCACTTGGGTCCGCGGGATCCGCCCGGACGGGTTTTCTACCGGCTCGTAGAACAGGCGAATCCAAGCGATCTGCGTCACTGGATCATAGATATGGTTGGTACTGTAGTAGTAGGCCTTTCCCGTCGCTGGGTGGGTGAACCGCGTGCGCGCCCAGCGCTTGGTCGGATCGCGCATCAGCCAGCCGAGATCTGGATTCAAGACATCAAAGGCGAACTCGCCTTCGGCGGTAAGGTGTTGCCGAACGCAGGCGAAAAAGCGTGCCAAATCCTCTCGCGTGTAGAGATGCATCATGGCGTTAAACGGGCAGACGATCAGCGGAAAGCGGCGGCCGAGGGTGAATTGGCGAAAATCACCTCGCACCAAGCGCGCGCGCGTCCGCACCTGCGGCTTGAGTCGTCGCAGTCGCTCGGTGCAGCGGCGCAGCATCGGCTGGCTGAGATCAAGCCCTGCCACGACATGGCCATCACGCACCAGCGGCACCAGCAGCCGGCCCGTTCCGGCTCCCAACTCGAGCACTTCGCCGCCGACGCGTCGGGCCTGGGTCCGGTAAAAGTTCACATCCGCGCGCCGACGACGGTACTCGTGGTCATAGAGCGCTGCATCTTCGTAGTGTTCGACGGTTCCGCGCTGCAGCCGCTCCATCGCGACTGTGATACATAAGCCTTTTTGCCCATGGATGCAGCCATGAAACGCGCCGTCGTTCTCCTTTCTGGCGGACTCGATTCCACCACGGTACTGGCCATCGCTCGCGAGCGCGGTTTTGCCTGCTATGCGCTGTCATTTCGCTATGGCCAGCGCCATGCGGTGGAACTTGCTGCCGCTGCCGCGGTGGCACGAGTGCAGGGGGCGCTAGAGCATCGCATGGCCACCGTCGATCTTGGCTGGATGGATAGCAACGCACTCACCGGCAGCGCGGAGGTGCCTAAAGATCGGCCGCTCGCAACGATAGCGGTCGGCGAGATCCCGATCACCTATGTTCCAGCGCGTAACGCACTATTCCTTTGCTATGCACTGGCATGGGCCGAAGTGCTGGGCGCTGCCGATCTCTTCGCTGGCATGAACGCGCTCGACTACTCCGGTTACCCAGACTGCCGCCCCGAATTCCTCGCCGCCTTTGAGGCGATGGCCCGCCTGGGCACCCGGGCGGGTGTCACCGGCAGCGCGATCACAGTGCATGCTCCCTTGATTCGTATGACCAAGGCCGAGATCATCCGCGAAGGGATACGCCTCGGCGTCGACTATGCGCTGACGCACTCTTGCTACGATCCATCGCCCCGGGGGGCGGCTTGCGGCCGCTGCGACTCCTGCCAGCTGCGCCGCAAGGGTTTTCTCGAGGCAGGGATTGCCGATCCGACGGTCTACGTCTAAAGTCGCTGCATTTTTCGGAGGAAAACGATGCGCAATGTGCTGATCGCGATGCTGCTGCTCACCGGGGGAGCCGCCCTTTCAGACCCGCCCGCCAAAAAGGCCGCCAAGGGCCAGAAACCGAAGAAGGAGGAAAAGGTGGAACAGAAAGTGGTCACTACGCCCTCGGGGCTCAAGTATGTCGATGAGAAGGTGGGCACCGGCGTTTCGCCCAAATCGGGGCAACAGGTGACGGTCCATTACACGGGAACCCTGGCCTCCGACGGAAAGAAATTCGACAGCTCGGTCGACCGTGGTCAACCCTTCCAGTTCATGATTGGCGTGGGACAGGTGATCAAGGGCTGGGACGAGGGCGTGATGTCGATGAAGGTGGGCGGCAAGCGCAAGCTGATGATTCCAGCGGCCCTGGGTTACGGTGCGCGTGGTGCGGGCGGAGTGATTCCGCCCAATGCCGATCTCCACTTCGACGTCGAGCTGCTCGGGGTCAACTAGGAGTGCGTAACGATGAGCTCGAAGCGCGCATTTCCGATCTAGCGCAGCAGGTGGCGACGGAATTTACCGATCTGGGCGACGATCTGCGCTGGGCAATCGCTCGAGCGCTCATCCACCGCGGCATTCACTTTGCCGCAGAGCATCCGGGGGTTGAATACTGTACTGTGGCGACCTATCTCGGCGATATGGTCGGCCATGCCCACAAGTTGATGCATGGAGAGAATCCCAAGGCGCACCGGGAATACACCCATTAGTTATAGGTGATCACCGACTTGATGCTCTCGCGACTCTTCTCGAACGCTCCCCGATAGTCCGTCACATCGAAGCGCCTGGTGATGAGCCGTCCGAGCAGACGGGGCCAGCGCTGTTCGATTTCGGCGAAATGCTGAAGGCCGGATTCAAAATAGGCACGTCCCGCATTGACGGTACCAAAGATCACCTTATTGCCTAAGACCACCGCCTGATTGAATCGATCGGCGGGGATCTGAATCTGCTTGTCGCCGCCCGTGACACTGGTGAGGCAGAGCACACCATTGACGTTCATGAGCGCGATGGCGTCGAAGGCGATTTTGGAGTCTCCCGTGGCTTCGATGATCAGGTCGAATACCGGGCCCATCGCAGTCGGGACAGCCCGCCCGGAAAGGTAGGTAGCACCGCAGGTTCGAACCAGATCGGCCTTCAAGCTATCGGCCGGGCGCGTCGCCAGGGTGAAGGTGTCGATTCCCCGCAGCCGCAGCAGGAAGGTGGCGAGCAGCCCAATCGGCCCCGCGCCCAGCACCAGGGCCTGCTGGGGCCGCCAGTCCAAGCGCTCTTGGATGCGCAAGATCTGCTGTACCGCCTTTTCGACCACGCTCATCGGTTCGAGCAGGATAGCGAAGGCACGTTGGTCGGTGGGTACCTTCACCAGGTAGCTGGGCTGCTCGGCAAAATACTCCGCCATGAATCCGTGCGCACCCACGATGCCTCGCTCGGTGAATTGTCCCGTCGAGCACATGTCGCTAAACCCGCGGGCGCAATTTCCGCAACCCGGACAGGCACGTCGCACCGTCGCGACCACCACATCGCCAGGAGCAAAGCCTCGCGCTGCCGAACCCACGGCTTCGACGACTCCCAGCGATTCATGACCCAGGATCAGATAGTCCGATTCCGGCGGTGCCGTACCGTAGAGGCCTCCATTGATCTCGAAATCGGTGCCGCAGATGCCCGTTTCCAAGACACGAACCAGAACCTCGTGGGAGCCATGCACGGGCTCGGCGCACTCTCTCAGATGCACGCTCTC
>JAHFDT010000003.1 GCA_023248875.1 Myxococcales bacterium
GGAGGCACACCCCTGTGGGGCATGTTGGGCCTGATCGCTCTGGGGCTGCGACGACGCTCGCTCCGCCGAGGCCTGCTTGCTCTCTTTGTTCTCGGTTCAGTGGCGCAGGCTTCACCGAAGATCTTGATCTGCGCCGAAGACGATGGCGATGGCAGCGGCGCTGAGATCCAGGCCAAACTACAGGCCACCGGCTCTTTTTCTGTCGTCGACCTGGTCGATTGCGGCGCGAGCACGCCCACGCTCGCCAAGCTCAAGGGCTATGACGGCGTTTTGGCGTTCAACTACGTTGGTTTCGCCGACCCTTCGACCTTGGGCGATCATCTCGCTGACTACGTCGATGGCGGCGGCGGCGTGGTCAACATGATGTTTGCCGTCGATCAGTGGGATGCACTCGCAGGTCGCTGGCAAAGCGAGGAGTATGATTGCATCACTCCCGCCGGAGCGCTCTTCACCTCGTCGGCGCTCAAGCCGCAGGCCAATGCGCCGCAGAGCTCCGTGGTCCAGGGGGTCGTGGGTCTGTCGACCAGCGAGCGGGCCGGAGGTGCACTCAACGCGAAGCGCGGTGCGATTTCGTTGTGGGACTACCAGGACGGCAAGGTGGGCGTGTGCCAGATGACGGTGGGGCAGGCGGTGCGTGTCGACCTCAACTACTATCCCAACAAGGTCTACTACAAGGAGTCGCAGCCGGGCGACGGCATGAAGCTGATCGCTAATGCGCTTCTGACGGTCACCAACGGACTCAGCCCCCTCAAAGCGGCACCGAGCCTGGTGACCTTCGTCGATACAGGAGTGGGCGGAAGTTCGGCGGCGCAGACGGTTACCTTTACCAACAGCGCCGTGGCGGCGAAGAAAGTGAACCAGCTGCTCATCGCCGGTGTAAATGGTGGCGACTTCGCGATCGTCAAGGCGCCGCAGCTGCCGCTTATGGTCGATGCTCAAAAGACGTTCACGGTGGAGGTGGTCTTCCAGCCCAGCAAGAGTGGTTCGCGCATCGCCTCGCTGCTCGCGGGTGTGAGCGGATTTCCCGGGCTGGCCAGTGTCGATCTCGTGGGCACTGGCCTGTCGTCGCAGGTGGTGGCGACGCCCACTGCGCTCGATGTGGGTCCCACCCAACTGGGCATAGCGATCACGAAGGACCTAACGATCAGCAACCTGGGGGGAGCGACGGTGACGGTCACAGGCGCCTCGGTGACGAGTGGCCAGGCCGACTACAGCCTGCTTGGATTGCCGGCTCTGCCCATTGCCCTAGGGCCGAGCGCCAGCTTTAAGGTGACGGTTCAGTACAAGCCCCAGAAGGGCGGTACTTCCGTCGGCAAGCTCACCCTCACCACCAACGACCCCAATACTCCCTCGTTCGACGTGGTGCTTTCGGGTTGTGCAGGGCCGGCAAAAATCAATCTGGATTCGTTGACGCTGCTATTTGGCAGCGTCAACGTGGGCGCCACCGCCAGCCAGACGCTCCTTCTCAGCAACGCCGGCTGTGCCGACCTCAGCGTCACGGGCTTGAAGATCACAGGGGCGGCCGACTATTCACTCGAACCGATCAATCCGCCCCTGGTGGTGACGCGCAAACAGAACCAGCCCCTGGTGGTGCTATTCAAACCGAAGGCCGCCGCTCAGAATCTCGCAGGGACGCTGACGGTCAGCTCCGACGACGCCAACACACCGACTCAGAATGTCAGTCTGATCGGCAGCGCCACCAGCTCGATATTGGACACGACGCCGTCGAAGCTCAGCTTCGGCGACGTCCAGGTGAAGATGCCCTCGGCGCAGCAGGAGGTTACCGTCGCCAATTTTGGCACCGGGTTGCTCAAGGTCATGGGAGTCACCTTCGATGTGGCTGGCTATGGCCTCAAGGGGCAGCTGCCGCCGCTATCGGTTTCGGGAGGCAATAGCACCAAGTTGGCGGTGGTCTGCACGCCGTCGACCCTCGGCGCGCTGCCGGGCAAGATGGCGATCGTCACCGATATCGCCACTCACCTGGTCGATCTCTCCTGCAATGGGGTGGCTCCGAAGATCGCGGTGAGCCCCAACCCCATCGACCTCGGTACGACCCTCGTTGGCTTGGCTTCCGCCAAGGTCCCGGTGACCCTCAGCAACAGCGGCAGCTACGATCTGCACATCACGGCGCTGGCGTTAGGGGGCGCGGATCAGAATGATTTCTCCTCCCCGAACGCTCCCTCGATGCTGACGCTGAAACCCGCTGAAATGAAAACCTTCGACTTGGTTTTCACCGCATCTCGCAGTGCCAAAGAGTTGGCGGAAATCGACATTACCAGCGACGACCCGATGGTGCCCAACCTGGCGGTTCCCATCACCGGTCTGGGCGTGCAACAGAGTTTTACGGTGACGCCACCAGTGGTCGATTGTGGCACTGTGGTTGTGGGGACGAGCAGCAAGCCGGCGGTCGTGACCATCACCAACACCGGCAATGTAGCGCTGCCTGTAAAGAGCGTTGCACTCGGAGGCACTGGTGCAGCGCTCTTTGGGATCGATATGGAGGGGCCGATTACGATCGACGTGGGCAAGAGCGCGATGGCCAACGTCACCTTTCGGCCGATTGCGATGGCGGCGGGACAAGCGGTACTGACCGTCAAGGCCGATGCGATCGCGCCAGTCACCGTGCAGATCAAGGGAGTAGGGATCCTGCCCACGCTCGGCAGCGTCATGCCGATGGCGCTCGACTTTGGCATGGTCGGCGTGGGAATCACCTCCGAGTCTCAGACGGTGACGCTCAAGAATGGTGCCGATGCGCTCGATATCGCCTCGATCGTTTCGAGCGAGGCCGACTTTGTGCTCGACCTTGCGAAGACCACCTTGAACCTCGATCCCAATGCCACGACCACGTTCGCCGTGAGCTACCGCCCGTCGGTGGGCGTAGCCATCCATGGGGTCATCAGCCTGACCGTCAAGGGGGCGAATAGGCCGGCCATCCAGATCGCGGTCGCCGGAACTGGGGTCACGGCGCCGGCGGGCTGTTCTGTGGGCCGTCGTGCCGGTTCCCTCGCGCCGCTCCTGGCGCTTCTTCTGCTGGTCGTATTGCGCAGGGTGGCGCGTGGGTAGCAGTCGGTGTGCTCTTGCGCTCCTAGTTCTCGCGACCAGCTGCCGACCGAGTCCGCAGCCGCTCGCTCCGCTCCCTTTCGTCAAGCCGGCGATCCCTCCGATCGCGACTCTTGATGACCCCACATTCTTCGGCTATCTGCGCGTGCGCGATCCCCTCGGTCTCGCTCGACGATTCGGTGGCAAGCTCCCCGCGCTCGCGGCGAGCTCACTCGAAGCGCTTCCGGTCGATCGAGCCTCTGCCCTCTTCGCCTGGCGGCCGGAAAACGACCTACCCAAAGACCTTCCTCTGGTCGGCCTGGTCCCGCTGCCGGAGAGCTCGCAGCTGGTCGGGCTAGCCAAGCTTTTCGTTCCGACTGTGCAGACAGCGCCGCTCGGTCGTGACACCCTCGTTGCGCTCAACGCCGAGGGCTTGGCTCGGGCTCAGACGAGGGGCGACTGGCTGACCCGGGTCATCGAAACGGGGCCGGGCGACCTGCTGCTACAGGTTCAGCTGGACGCGCTGATCCAGAAGTATGGCGCCGCGCTTGCCAAGAGGCCGCGCGCGCTCCTCGAGCGGTGGCAGTCGCTGGTGTTGGGCCTCTCTGTAGAGCCGCAAACGATCGAGCTGTTCGCGATCACGCGCGGTCGGCGCCCCGCGATGGCGCGGCCTGCGCTCCATCCCGAGTTGGGACGGTTTCTTCCTCCAGGTGACGTCCGCTTTCAGGCCGCCGCCGGGGCCTTCGCTGAGGTGCCACTCCCCGGCCTGGAGCCATGGCAGAAGCAGTGGGCTGAGACCGTCGGCGAGCGCGGCGAGTGGGCGCTGAGCGCCTCCTTCAATGCACAGCGAGGGCTGCGTATTACACAGATCGTCTTCTCCGATCGAGCGGAGGAGCTGCTGCGCGTCTGGCGGCAGCTCCATACCGGCATCCGCGATGCGGCGTTTCGATCGAACTTTGATCGGCAGGGGATTTTGAGCCAATACCGCGATGCCGGGGAGGTGCGAAAGATTCTCGGCTGGCCGGTCTATCGTGAAGAGCTTCCAGTGACGGTCAAAGAGCCCAGCAAGATGGGTGAGTGGGTGCTCCGCCTGTTTGGAGAACGCATCGAGATGGAGACGCTACGCATCGGCCCCTACTTGGTGTGGATGATGAACGGTAGCGCCGACGAACTCGAGTCTATCGCCCGCGCGCTTGCCCACGGTGAGCCGTCTCAGCCCGGATTGGTGGCACAGCGCGTCTGGCCGGGCGGCGGTCTCGTCTATGGGGATGTCGATGTGCAGCGGTTGTGGAACAGCTATGCGGTGCTGGTGCAGCCCACTCTGCCGAGGCCCCTGCCCCAGATCGATCGCGCCCTGCCGATCGTGACGCTGGCCGGCTACGAGCGCGGGCCAGAGACCTACTACCGGCTAAAGGTTCCTGAAGTGGTGCTTGCGCAGGTACGGGAGATACTGAGCCATCGCTAACGCGGCTTCTCGCTCTCCATCAGAGGCGAGAAGAAATTGTCTTTCTTGGTGTACTCATCGACCACGAAGGCAAACTTGTAGCTGGGTGCAGCGCGCTGGTTGCAGTCGGTGCGTTCGCAAAAGGCGCAGCTCGAACCGGTGGGGATCGCCATTTTTTGCGGATCGGTCAGCGGCACATCCTGGGCATAGGCGAGATGGCGCGCCGCATCGGCGTGGGTCCCGAGACCGATCGAGTAGCTGGTACCGCGGATGATCGAGCCCTGCGCCGGCTGCACCATCACCTTGGCGAAGCAGAAGTAGGTGGTGCGGTCGGGCATCAGGCTGTATTGCCGGGTGATCGACGAGGGGTTGAGAAAGGCGGAGTGCACCGCCCATTTGGGACAAGAGCCCGACGCGACCGGTACTTTCAGGCCGGTCGCCGAATAGACCTTCGAGATGTTACCGGCGATATCGCTGCGCAGAAAATGCATCGGGATGCCGGGACGGCGAGGGTCCGCGAGATTGCATACGCGGTGGGCGACCGCCTCGTAGGAGACCTCAAACAGATTCGAAAGCAGCTCGATGTCGTATCGGGTGCGCTCCACCTCGCGATGAAAATCCTCGTAGGGCAGGAGCAGCGCGCCGCCGAAATAGTTGCCGAGGTGGATCTTGATGAGGCGCGAGGTCTCCGCATGGCGGGGCTTGAACTCGCGCGCAAGTCGCTCGTCGAGGGCGCTTTCGTCGAGAACGCGTAGGCCAATCGAGGTGGCCAGCTGAAATTTGAGCGGCTGTTCGAGCAGATTGGGTGAAAAAGTGAGCGTGTTGCGCTCGGAATCATAGTGGCGGACCACTGAACCGGCGCGCGGTGCGGCCCAGGCCACCTTGGTGCGAAACTCCTTCTTGAGCACTTCGATCAGATTCTCGGAGAGCACGCGGCGCGGCAGCTTGTAGTCGCGTCGTAACCGTTCGGCGGCGGCTTCCAGCTCCGGAAAATAGTTCTTTTGCCGCTGGAGAAAATCGGTCACCTCGTCGAAAGGCGAATAGCCGAGGCGCCGGGGGTTCTCATCGCTGCCGCTACCGCGCCGTCGCACGCTCGCCTTGGCCGTCGCCTGGCGGTGCATGCGCTCGAGCACGCTTTCAAGCTGTGTGCGGGTGTTCTTGTAAAGGTTAAACAGCGCCGCGATGGTTGCCGCCATTTTCGGTTCCGTGGAAAAATCAGCGAGGTCTTGCGAGGTGATATTCAGCGATTTGAGCAGCGGCTCATCGAGCAGGCGTGCCAGCCCCTCTTCCACACGCTGCTTGCCGAGCGATCCCATGAAGGTCTCGACCTCTACGTCGTACAGCGACAGCGCCTTCCAGAGCAGCGGTAGCTGGACGGTTCGCTTTCCCTTTTCGATCAGATTCATGTAGGCCGCTGAAATGCCCAGCTGACGGGCCACCTCCGCCTGCTCCCGGCCTCGTTCGAGTCGCAACTCACGGAGTCGGTGGCCAATGCTGGCATTGACCCGCTGGGTCTCCATATTCGAATCCAAGGGAAGGGCCTCCTGTTTAATTTACAAGCAGTTTACTTGTAAACTGGATTGGTAATCCATTGTAAATCTCCAGTAAAGCGTAACCATTGACTTTGTTTGTTGACACTTTATCCGCCTGCAGAGGAAGATGGCATTAGCCTGTTAACTAGAAAATCTCTTGGAGGAGCTGGTGACCCAGAGTGAAGTCCAGGCCGCACACCACGAGATTCGCGCGTCGGTGCGGGAATTCGTCGAGCGGGAAGTCCTCCCCATTTGTGACGAGCTCGACAACCGCGATCAGGAGATCCCGCTTTCGGTCATCGGCAAGATGGCCGAGCTCGGCTACTTTGGCCTCATCTTCCCGCCGGAATACGGCGGCATGGGGCTCGATACGGCAGCGATGGCGATCGTGACCGAAGAGCTCTCACGTGGTTGGCTTTCGGTGGGCAGTGTGATGACGCGCATGCTGATCACGGGCTCGCTTATCATGGCTCACGGCACCGAGGAGCAGAAGCGGCGCTTTCTGCCCAAGATCTGCTCGGGTGAACTACTGACCGCGGCCGCCTTTACCGAGCCCGACGTGGGCAGCGATACCGCCGCCATGAAGCTGCGCGCCGAGCGTCACGGCGATCGCTACCTTCTCACCGGTGAGAAGACCTGGTGCACCTTTGCCAACCGCGCCCATGTGCTCACAGTGCTCGCGCGCACTCACGCCGACGCCAAGCCGAAGCACAAGGGGCTGTCTATTCTGCTGGTGGAGAAGATCCCCGGCGACAGTTTTGCGCCACCCGAGCTGGGGGGATCGCCCATCCCGACCATCGGCTACAAGGGGATGCGCTCCTATTCTCTCCAGTTCGACGGCTACGCCTGCCCCGCCGAAAATCTGCTCGGCGGTGAGGAGGGCAAGGGCTTTTACCAGCTGATGGCTACCTACGAATACGCGCGCATTCAGACTGCCGCGCGCGCGGTCGGCGTCGCTCAGGCCGCCTACGAAGCGGCCCTTGACTATTCACGCGAGCGTGTTCAGTTCGACCAGCCGATCGCCTCCTTTCAGGTGATCCGACACAAGCTCGCCCACGCGGCGACCGAGATCGAAGCCGCCAGGAGGCTCTGCTACTACGCCGCGGAGATGAAGGACACGGGGAGGCGGTGCGATCTCGAGGCCGGCATGGCCAAGGTGTTCGCGGCCGAGATGGCGGAACGGGTAACCTCCGAAATGCTCCAGGTTTTCGGCGGATACGGCTACTCGCGCGAATACCCGGCGCAGCGCTTCTGGCGGGATGCGCGGGTCTTTCGCATTTTCGAAGGCACCTCCGAAATTCAATATGAAGTGATCGCCAGGAGGCTGATCGGAGACAAATGAAGGTAAACGTTCACGGGGTGAGAAATGGAACGTTGTGATTTTGGGCACTTCCGCGCGGTCCTCGCGCGGTGGGGGGGCGGCTCGACGAGCTTTGCTCGTCGAGGGGGGGACGGGAAAGTCCCCCCTGTGAACGGAGACAAATAAAACAATGAGCGTGCTGACCCCTCGCTACGGGCGCCTGCTCGGCGATTTTACCGTTGGTGCCACCTATCAGCATCCCTGGGAGGTGACGATCGACGAGGGCATGGTGGCGCTGTTTGCGGCCTCGTTCCAGGACGCTATGCCGCTGTTCGCTTCGAACGCCTTTGCTCAGGCGATGAACTTTCCCTCGCGGCCGCTCCATCCGCTCCTGTGCCTCAACCTGGCGCTGTCCTTCTCGGTGCACGATGTTTCCGAACAGGCCATCGCGCATCTCGCCTACCTCGATGTCCGTTTTCCCGATGCCGGCTTTGTCGGCGATACGGTCACCGCACGCTCTACCGTCATCGACGTCAGAACTGCATCGAGCGGTGACAAGGGCGTCGTGCATGTGCGCACGGCGCTCGAAGAGACGAATGGCCGTGTGCTCTGCATCTTCGAACGGAAGGCGCTCATTCGCGCCGGCCACAGTGAATCCTCCCTGCTCGTCGCCTCGGATGCGTACGCCGTGCCGCCGCTCGTTGAGGTGCACGAACTGCCGGTGGAGTTCGCCCGGGTTACACCGCCGCACCGGCCCGCCCGTTTTGGCCGCTACTGGGAGGATTTTTCAGTCGGTCAGACGTTCGCCCATGGCATCGGCCACACCATCGGCGAGAGCGAGCACATGCAGCTGACCACGATCCTTCGCAACAGCCATCCGCTCCACTTTGATCAGCTCTACTGTGCCGACCACTCCTTCACCAAAGAGCGCGTGGTCTACGGCGGGCTGGTGTTCGCCTGGACGGCCGCAGCGAGCTCTCGCGATCTTGCCGGCCAGGCGGTATGGGATCTGCAGTATCGCCAAGGAGCCCATCCGGCATCGGTGGCGGCGGGCGATACAATTTATGCAGCGTCGCGCATCCTCGCTCTCACGGATCGTGGAATGCTGGGTGCTGTGACAACGACGCTGGTGGGCCTCAAGAACATCACGGCGCGTGCGGCCGTCGAGCGCTATGGCGAGGCGCTGTTCGCAGAGGAGCTGTTGAAAAAGGAGCACAAGATCGGTGAAAAGGTGTTCGAAATTCAACGCACGATGCTGGTGCAAAAGAGGCCCGCGTAACGGATGAGAGAGCCGCACACCACGCGTTCGGGGACGCCGATCAAGCCGATCTACGGGCCCGCCGATATCGCTCATCTCGATTCCGAGCGCGATTTGGGACAGCCGGGCCAGTTTCCCTTCGTGCGCGGCATCTACCCCGATATGTACCTCGGCAAACCCTGGACGATGCGTCAGTACGCCGGCTTTGGCACGCCGCGCGATACCAACACGCGGTTCAGGTACCTGCTCGAGTCGGGGCAGACCGGCCTTTCGGTGGCGCTCGACTTGCCTACTCAACTTGGACTCGATTCGGATGCGGCCGAGGCGGCGGGCGAAGTGGGGCGCGTGGGCGTGGCGATCGATTCGCTCGCTGATATGGAGACCATTTTCGAGGGGATCGACCTCGGCAAGGTAACCACTTCCTTCACCATCAATGCGACCGCGCCGATCCTGCTGGCGATGTATCAGGCGGTGGCGGTGAAGCGGGGCGTGCCTCGCGAGCGCATCGCCGGCACCGTGCAGAACGATCTACTCAAAGAGTTTGGCGCCCGCGGCGCCTGGGTGTTTCCCATCGCACCCTCGATGCGGCTGTGCGTCGACGTGATCGAGTACTGCGCGGCGGAGCTACCGCGGTTCAATCCGATTTCGATCGCCTCCCATTTTCGCGATGCGGGAGCGACTCCCGCCGAAGAGATGGCCTACACGCTCGCCGACGGTCTCGCCTACGTGCGCGCCACGCTGGACCGCGGCCTGGCGATCGACACCTTCGCGCCGCGGCTGAGCTTCTTCTTCTACACCTACGTCAATTTCTTCGAGGAGGTGGCCAAGTATCGCGCCGGGCGGCGCATTTGGGCTCGCCTCATGCGGGACAAGTTCGGGGCCCAACTACCCGATTCGCAGAAGCTCCGCGCCGCCTGCGTATGCGGCGGCCATTCGCTCACGCAGGCGGAGCCGCTCAACAACATCGCGCGCACAACCATCGAAACCATGGCGGTGGCCTGCGCGGGACTGCAGTCGGTGTTTACCGCGGCCTACGACGAGGCCTTTGCCATCCCGACGGAATTGGCGGCACGCACGGCGCTGCGCGTACAGCAGATCGTCGCGCTCGAATCGGATGTCGCGAAGACCATCGATCCGTTGGCCGGCTCCTATTTTGTGGAAGCGCTGACCGATGAGATGGAGCGCACCATCACTGCGTTGATGAACGAGATCGAGGAGCGCGGCGGCATGGTGCGCTGCCTCGAGGAGGGATGGATCCAGCGGCGCATCGCCCAGCGCGCGTTCGAATATCAGCGTGCGCTCGATGGTGGCAAGGTTCCTGTGGTCGGCGTCAATGTCCATCGGACGGAGGCGGATGCGGCGCCCGAGATCCACCGCGGCGATGCCAGCGCCGAACGGGAGAAGATCGACGAGCTCAACGCGCTGCGCGGCCGTCGCAGTGCGACAGCAGTCGCTCGTGCCCTCGATCGCCTCGAGGAGGCAGCGCGTAGCACCGAGAATCTCATGAAGCCCATCTACGAGGCGGTAGAGGCCTACGCCACGGTCGGTGAGATCGGCGATCGCTTGCGGCGGGTGTTTGGCACCTACACGCCACCGACGGGGTTTTGATTGAGGCGCGTCCGCGTACTGGTAGGAAAACCGGGACTCGATGGGCACGATCGCGGCGCGCGCGTGGTGGCGAGTGCGCTGCGCGACGCGGGCATGGAGGTGATCTATACGGGGCTGCGCGCCAGTCCGGAAGGGATCGTGAAGACTGCGATCGAAGAGGCGGTGGATGTGATTGGTCTTTCGGTGCTTTCGGGTGCGCACGAGCCGATCGCGGAGAAGGTGATCGCACTCTTGAAGAAGGAGGAGCTGAAGGTACCGATCGTCATGGGCGGGGTGATCCCGCCTGAGGATCGGGTGCGTTTGAAGGAGCTGGGCGTGGCGGCGGTGTTCGGGCAGGAGGCAAAGCTGGAGGAGATCGTGGCAGCGGTACGACAGTTGGCAAGCACGAGCACCTAACGAGGAGGCCACCTATGAGCATTCAGAGCATTGCAGTAGTCGGTGCAGGGGCCATGGGGAAGGGGATCGCCGAAGTGGCAGCAGCGAGTGGGATCACCACGACGCTGGTCAAGGCGACGCCCGGATTGCTGGATGAGCCGCGGCGTGCGGTCGCCGCTTCGCTTGACCGTGCGGTCAAGCGCGGCAAACTCGATCCCGTACGCCGCGATGAAACGCTGGGCCGCATTGCCTTTACCCATGACCTCGAGGCCGTCGCCAGCGCTGATCTGGTGATCGAATCGGTGGTCGAAGAGCTTCCCATCAAACAGCAGCTGTTCGTAGAACTCGAGCGGCTGGCGATGGCCGATGCGGTTCTGGCGACCAATACCTCATCGCTTCGTGTGGCCCAGATCGGTGAGCGGCTGGAGCGCAGCGGCCGACTTCTCGGGCTCCACTTTTTTTCCCCGGTTCCAGTGATGAAGTTGGTGGAGATCGCGCTGACCCGCGAGACTGCGCCCTTTGCCGTCGAACGCACCCACAAGTTTGTTCAGGCGATCGGGAAGACTCCCGTCCTGGTCGGCGATAGTTCGGGCTACATCGTCAACCGACTGCTCGTCCCCTACCTCCTCGATGGCATTGCCGCGCTCGAAGCGCGCGTGGCTTCGGCCGCCGATATCGATACCGCGATGAAGCTCGGCTGCGGCCATCCCATGGGACCGCTCGGGCTGGCCGACGCCATCGGCATCGATATCGTCTATGCGATGGCGCGCACGCTCTACCGCGAATTCAACGATCCGCGCTATTCGCCGCCTGCCCTGCTGCGGCGCCTGGTGCTGGCCGGCCACCTCGGAAAAAAGAGCGGGCTGGGGGTCTATGACTATTCGGCCGACCCTGCACTGGAGAACCCGGCTCTTCACGCCTTTCCGGTCGAGGAATCAGAGGAGGACTTTCGCTCGTGAAGATTCTGGGCATCGACCACGTCGCGGTGTGTGTGCCTGATGTGGGCGACGCATCGGAGCTGTGGCGCAGCCTGCTGGGTCTCGCCGGCGGACCCCGTGAGGTGGTCGAAGCACAAAAGACCGAAGCCGCCTTCTTGCTCACGCCCGAAGAGGCGGGGGCCTGCGTGGAGCTGATCGCACCGGCGGGCGGTAACCCCGGCCTCGAGAAATTTCTCGAGCGGCGTGGCGGGCTGCACCATATTGCATTCACCGTCGAAGATCTGGCGGGCGCGCTGCATGAACTCGATGAGCGGGGGGTGCAGCTCATCGACAGGGTCCCCCGGCCCGGCGCGCGGGGCCACACGGTTGGATTCCTGCATCCCTCGGCGTGCGGTGGCACACTCATCGAATTGGTGGAACATGCCCAGGTTAGAGGATTGGAGAGATGAATGAATCGCATTGAGCTGGGAACGGTTCCTACCCCCCTCGGCGAGCTGCCGGAGAGCATGTTGGCTTGCACGATTCGCAAAGAGCGGGAAGGCGAGCCGGCGAAATCGATGCAGATCGAGGAGGTGCCGATCCCTGAGATCGGTGCCAACGAAGCGCTCGTGCTGGTGATGGCGGCCGGGGTCAACTTCAATGGCGTGTGGGCCGCGCAGGGCAAACCGATTTCGGTCTTCCGTATGCACAAAGATCCGTTCCATATCGCCGGCAGTGATGCGGCGGGGATCGTCTGGAAGGTGGGCAGCGATGTGCGGCGCTGGAAGCCGGGCGACGAGGTGGTGGTCCACTGCAACCAGTCGTGCGGCCAGTGCCCCGAGTGCAACGGGCTCGATCCGATGGCCTGCTCCGAGCAAAAGATCTGGGGCTACGAGACCAACTGGGGATCGTTTGCGCAGTTTACCAAGGTGCAGGCGCAGCAGCTCGTGCGCAAACCGAAGCAGCTTGGCTGGATCGAGTCAGCCAGCTATGGACTCACCTACTTTACCGCCTATCGCATGCTGGTCGACCGCGCGGAGGTGAAGCCGGGCGACCACGTGCTGGTGTGGGGAGCGGCGGGCGGTCTCGGCATTTTCGCGGTGCAGCTCTGCCGCCTGATGGGGGCGCATCCCGTTGCGGTAGTCTCCTCGGCGAGCAAAGCGGAGCTGGTGCGGAAACTGGGCGCCAACTTGGTGATCAATCGTCGCGAGTATGATTTCGTGCGGCGGCCTGACGATACTCCCGAGTTGGCCAAGCATCGCCAGGCCGAGCTCAAGCGCTTCGGCGGCGAGATCCGGCGGCTCACCCAGGGCAAAGATCCCGATATCGTGTTCGAACATGTGGGGCGGGAGACCTTTTCCTCGTCGGTGTTTCTCGCCAAGCGCTTTGGCAAGATCGTGATCTGCGGTGCCACTTCCGGCTATGAGCTCGATTTCGACGTGCGCCATCTGTGGATGCGGCAGAAGTCGATCATCGGCTCCCATTTTGCCAACGCCTATCAGGCGGAGCGCGCCAACGAGCTCATTCTCGATGGGCGAATCAGACCGGTCCTCGATCAGGTGTTCGAGTTTCACGACACGCCGCAGGCGCACCAACTCATGAAAGAAAACCGCCACCAGGGCAAGCTAGCGATCCGGATCCAGGCGCCGAAGTAGTCGACGAACTCGGTGAAAGTAATGGTGCGCCTTTAAAATGTAGCTACTTCGACGTATAATGTAGCTATGTCGCGACGAACCAATACTCGCGCCGTTGGCGTGAAGGATCTGAAGAACCGGCTCAGCGAGGTGCTGCGCCGAGTGCGCAAGGGCGAGGCTGTCACCGTCACCGATCGCAGTCGGCCTGTCGCCATCCTGGTGCCGCTACCTGCCGGCGATCGCAGCGACACGGTTCGCGAACTGGTGCGCGCAGGCCGGCTCGCCTGGGCGGGGAGTAAGCCGACCGGATCGGCTCATCCTTCTTCGCTCAGCGGCCCTTCCGTCTCTGACGCGGTGGTCGAGGATCGTCGGTGACGGTCTATTTCGACACCAGTGCACTCGTGAAGCTGTACGTGCGCGAAGTGGGTTCTCGAAGGGTCCGCGATTGGATGGGTCGAGCGACGATGGCGGCATCATCGCGGGGGGCCTACCCTGAGGCAAGGGCCGCGTTCGCTCGCCGTCACCGAGAAGGGGGCCTTTCTGTCGCCGGCTTGCGCAGGGCGGTCATAGACTTGGATCGGGATATGGGTTCGTTCGTTACCGTTGAGTTGGCGCACTCTGTCGCTCGCAGGGCAGGAGAGCTCGCCGAACGGCACGCGCTGCGCGGGTTCGATGCAATTCATCTTGCGAGCGCTCTCGAGCTAGGCCACCTACTGGGAGAGGGACCGACTTTTCTCGCGTTTGATGAGCGGCTTGTTAGGGCAGCAGCGGCAGAGGAGCTCAGGGTGGGGTGAGCGGTGTCGGTCCGTCAGCATCAGTGGTATACTCGCTTGCCATGCGGCGAGTTCTCGCTCAAATTGTCGGTTTACTGTTACTCGGGAGTGCTAGCGCCTACGCGGGCGGCTCCTGTTTGCCATCGCGGCTGATGTTGGTGATCGACAAGTCGTCGAGCATGCTCGGCCTCATCAATGGCACCAATACCAGCAAATGGTCGGCGGCGCGCGATGCGGTCAAGATGCTCACTACGAAGTATGAGAATCAGATCGATCTCGGACTGATGATTTTTCCCCAGCCCGATAAGTGCGGCCCCGGCACGGTGCTGGTGGAGATGGCCTCTGGCAACAGCGCTAAGATCGAAGCACAGATGAAGAGCGAACCGCCTTCCAAGGGCAACTACACGCCGATGTCGCAGTCGATCGACGCGGCCATCGAAGATCCGCTGCTGGGGGACTCGGCGCGCAAGCCTTCGATTCTTCTCGTGACCGATGGCTGGCAATGGTGCTCACCGTATGATTCGTCCACTCGCTTCTGGCCGGTGGAGTCGGTGATGACTGCGCACGATCTCGGAATCAACGTCTATGTGGTGGGATTTGGTTCGGATGTCGATGTGCTGACGCTCAACAAGATGGCGCATGTTTCGGGCACAGAGATCAAGGGCTGCGATCCCAAGGGATCGATGCTGAGCTCGCCCAACAAGTGCTACTACCAGGTCGACGACCTGCCTTCGCTCACGACCGCTTTGGACCAGATTGGCCTCATGGTGTCGGCGGAAGTGTGCGACGGCGCGGATAACAACTGCGATGGCCAGGTGGATGAGAATCTGCAACGCACGTGCGTCAGTGCCTGCGGTAGCGGGATGGAGACCTGCGACAAGGGTACCTGGCTGGGCTGTTCGGCGCTGCTGCCCACCATGGAGGTTTGCAACGGCAAGGACGACGATTGCAACAACATCGTCGACGATCCCACTTTGGTGAAGTGCCCCGAGGGACAGAAGTGTGAGGAGGGGCAGTGCGTACCCACGGTGAAGGCCGATCTCGGGGTGGAGCCCGATATGTCCATCAAGCATCTGGAGGCGCCGGTCGCCGATGTGCCGGCGGGCTGTGGCTGCGTGCTCGGAGGGCGAGGCGCGGGTCGGATGGGGACGCTGCTCCTCGGCGTGGGGCTCGCGCTTCTTCTGTCGCGGCGGCGCCTCCCGGTTGCGTGAGGTCGGGAATTCACCGATAGTCCGCGCATGGCCGAAATCGCTCCGTTCCGCGGCATTCTCTACGCACCGTCGGCAGGCGATCCGTCACAGCTCTTGGCGCCGCCCTACGATGTGATCTCTGACGAGGAGCGGCGGGCTTTGGAGGCACGCGATCCACACAATTGTGTTCGCCTGATACTGCCCCAGCCCGAGCCGGGGGAGGAGGACGATTCCAAGTACTCGCGTGCGGCAACGACGCTCAAGAGCTGGATCGACGACAAGACGCTGCAGCGCGATGCGGAGCCGGCACTGTATCGCTACCACCAGGAGTTTTCAGTCGATAACGTTCCAGTGGTGCGCAAAGGCTTTATCGCGCGCATTCGGTTGGCTCGCTTCGACGAGGGCGTCGTGCTACCGCACGAGCGGACGCTATCGGGCCCCAAGGTGGACCGGCTCAAGCTCATGCGTGCGTCCCGTACACACTTTTCTCAGATCTTCGGGCTCTACTCCGATAAGGATCGCAAAACGGACGAGCCGTTTGCGAGCCTGGAGAAGACTCCGCCGGCGCTGGTTGGCAGCACCAGCGATGGCGTGACGCATCGGCTGTGGCGTCTGACCGATCGGGCGGCCATCGCAGAGGTGGCACGCTTTCTCCAGGGCGAAAAGGTCTACATCGCGGATGGCCACCACCGCTACGAAACGATGTTGGCGTTGCGGGAGGAGCTGCGGCCCGGCATAAGGCCCGAGGTCGGCGCTCGCTCAGCGGCCGAATATGGCGTGATGTTCTTCTGCAATCTCGATGATCCCGGACTGGTGGTATTCGCTACCCATCGAGTTTTGTATGGGCTTCCCACGTTCGACCGTGCTTCATTCCTTCAGCGGTCGCGCGAGTTTTTTACGGTCACGGAAGGGCCGATGGCCGACCCGGCGGTGGTCAAGCGTGCCCTCGGGGGCTATGTCAAGCGCGGCCCCACGGTGGCGCTGGTCTGCCCAGGCCACGATCGCATCGCCTATCTGCGGGTGCGGGGCGATCTGATTGTTTCCAGTGTCCCGGCGATGGCGGGACCGAAGGTGCTGGCCGAGCTAGATGTCGCGCTGCTCCATGGACTGGTGTTCGAAACGCTGCTCGGGATCGATCGCGCCGCCCAGGAAAAGCAGACTCACTTGCGCTACGTCAAGGATTGGCAGAAGGCCTTCGCAGAACTTTCTCAGCCGGGTGTGCAAGGGGTATTCTTGATGAATCCCACGCCCGTGAAACAGGTAAAAGCCGTCGCCGACGCGGGCGAAGTGATGCCACAAAAGTCGACCTTCTTCTACCCCAAGATCGCCTCCGGCCTGGTGATCAATCCGATCGACCCCAACGAAATCGTGGAATGACTTCTGCCCAGGCGACGTGCGATGAGATTTTGCGCGGTCGCCTCCGGCTCTGGCAGCCGAGTCTCGGCTATCGCTTCAACGTCGATTCGCTACTCTTGGTGGACTTTGCCGCCCAGGGAACGCAGGTGGCGCGAGTCGTCGACCTCTGCGCGGGCGTGGGCGTGATCGGGCTGGCGCTGGCGGTACGCTGGCCCGAGGCGCGGGTGACTCTGGCTGAACTGCAGACGGAGATGGCCGGGCTGGCGCGCCGCAATATCGAGGAGAATCGCCTCGCGGAACGGGCCGACCTCGTGCAAACCGATCTGGCGAACCGTGCGGCTGCCCGCGCTGCGCTCCCGGGTGCCTCGTTCGACCTCGCGCTGGCCAGCCCGCCCTATTTTTCTCCCTCGGCGGGGCCGCCCGTGTCGCTCGAGGGGGAGGCGATCGCGCGCCATGAGCTTCGGATCGATATTGCTACACTGGCGCAGGAGATGCGACGGTTGCTCGTGCCCGGCGGCCGATCGCTCGTGGTTTTTCCCTCGGAGCGGCTGGTGGCGCTACTGGCGGCCTTCGCGGGGGCAAGGCTGCAACCGCTTCGGCTGCGCTTCGTCTACCCGCGGCCGGGCAGTACCGCGAGCCGAGTACTGGTCGAAGCTCAGAAGGGGAGCCGAGGCCCGCTCGTCGTGGAACCGCCGCTGCTGGTTCGCGATGAGAAGGGGCACTACACCGAGGAGGCGCGCCGCGCGCTGGGAGATTAGGTTATGGCTGTATCAGCTCCTCTTGCTCCTGGGGATGCGTCCCACGTCCTCGCACGTTTCGGCGCGGTTCGGGCACGGGCTCCGGGGCCGTCGGCGCATAGTAGACCGGTGCAGTATTGTAGCTGGGTGGTGGGGGCGCAGTGTAGACCGGGGCAGGCGGCGGGTTCGTATATGCGGGTGCGGAGGGTGCGGCGGCGGGGCGCTCATACACGACGCGCGGCGCACGTCCTCCGGTGGCCGCCAGGACGCTGATGGAGCGGTTGGCAACGGCGTTGAGGCTCGCCGCCGCGGTGGTGAGGGGACCCGGCTCATCGAGCAGATGGGTCAAGCTGCAGATCAGCGTGGCGAAGCCGCGGCCGGTGGTCGAATTGGCGCTGAGGGAGAGGTCGACTGCGGCCGAGTCGATTTCGAAACCGAGGTGGGTCAGACGGATCGTCGAATTGGTCACGGCCATCGACTCGCAGACGCCCTCGACATCCGACAGGCGCATGGCCACGCTGGGGATCGTTTGCGTCGCCCGTCCGACACTCGCCGTGAGCGGACCGCTCAGCGAGAGCTCGCCGTTTCGGACTTCGCTTTTGCGCAGGTGAAGCACGAAGGTACCGGAGTTGGCTCCGCCGATCTCGATCACTCCACTGATGGTCCCAGCGTCGCCACTCAGTACCACTTCCGATAGTGCCGCACGGGGCTCGGCTGCTGCCGGCGCGCACAGTGCGAAAACCAGTGCTGCGATTGAGACTGACCGTTCCATGGTCCTCCTTTGGCCCTTCCTCAAGTGGAAGTGCATGGGTCAATTGCCTTCGTTGTGGCGCTGGACGCAGTGCTCGAATTGGGCGCTATCGCTATCCGGCCGATAGCTGACCGCAATGCCTCGTACGCTGACCGAACAGGTCGGTAGAAAGAACAGCAGCCAGCGCGCAGGCTCGACGCAGTCGCCCTCTTCATAAACATCGACCACCTGGTCGGCGCCGCAGGCGTGCGCGGTCTCCTGCGCCTCCTCGTGCGCGCGCCCGGCGGCGATCCCCGCGTTGTATCCGGTGCCGGTGCCCGAGACCGATCCGAGCCGGCGGATGCGTGCGTCGTTGGGAGCGATGGGTCCGCGGTAGAGCGGGCCGTAGCCACAGGCCCCCAAGAGCGCGCAGAATGCAACATACCGCTTCATCTGAGACTCCTCCTTCCTGGCCTCTTGACGGAGTGTCGAGGCGCTTCCCCAAGCGATATGCACTCGGCTTGCCGATCAGCTCTTGGTGAGCGATGGGGGTTGAGAAGGGAGCGAGCGTTTCCTAATACTCGAATGCGCCGATCGAGTAGCCGCTCTTGCCCGGCCGCGGACGGCCGTCGTGGTCGGCGAGCGGTGCGCTGGTGCCCTGTGAGCTCGGCACACCACGACCGACAAGCGTACAGTTCACAGAGTGATTGACCAGATGGTAGTCGTCGCTGCTGGCGGCTTTGAACGTCATGTCTGCCATACAGCCGCTGAGATTGAGGTTGCCGTTTTGTGAAGCGCCGCTGTAGGCGCAATGGTCGAGCTGGCAGCTGCCACTGACCTCGGCGGCGGCTCCGCTATTCCCAAACCAAACTGAATTTGCGACCAGCGGCGCCTGCAGACAGTGGAGACCCGATGCGGTGGCATTCGCCTTGGCCTGGTTGTAGGCCACCGTGTTGTTGAGTAGCACGGTAGCGCCGCTGCCGTGCGATGAAATGTAGAGGCCGCCGAAGGTCGCATCGCTACCCCCATTGCGCGCCACCAGGGTGTTGGTGATGACAAAATTGCTCGACTGCAAAAGCAGTCCCCCCTGCGCATTGCCGGGACCGATGGTGTCCGCATCGAATTCGAGCTCGCACGAGTTGCTATCGACGCCGTGTTGAAGGTTCTTCCTCACCGTCGAGCGGATCAGTTTTATCCGCGTGGTCGCAGGATCGCCCAAGCTCTTGCACTGGATGCCATGGCCGTTGGCGCCGACGGCATTTTCGATCACGAAGCCGTCGAGGCTTAGTGAAATCTTGTGGCTCCCGTCGGAAGAGAGCAGGAGCACCGGCTGGTTGATGAGATTGGCGGTGAGCACTGGCTGCCCGAGGCCGACCAGGGTGACGATGAAGTCGCCCGCCGGATTCTGCACCTTGAGGTTTTCCATGTAGCTGCCAGTCGCCACCACGACAACCTTCTTCGTTGCGGCGCCCGCATCGAGGCCGCTCTGGAAGGTACAAAAGGGGGCGCCTACAGTTCCACTGCCGGGGCAATTCTTGGCCGCCGCGTTGACGTAGATCAGCTCCGCAGGGTCGCCGCAGAAACCCTGGCTGCAATAGCCGCTCGTGCATTCGCTGTGGGCACTGCAGGCGCCGCAATTGCCATCGCTCTGGCAGGCGAAGTGGCGGGCGGCGCAGTCGCTGGCGCTGAAGCACTCGAGGCAGGCACCGCTCTGGGCGCATAGCGGGCGAGTAGGATGGCTCACCGCACAATCGTCGGTGCCACCATCGTTGTGGCCGCAGGAGACACATTTTCCACCGCTGCAGATCGGCCGGCTGGGATCGAGGCACTGGCTGGCGCTCGTACATTGGACCCCGCCATCGCCTCGCGGCCGACAGGTGTGGGTGCGCAGATCACACAACTCCGTCGGATTCGCGCAGCTCGATGCGCAGTAGAGCGGATCGAGCTCGGTGCAGCCCCAGAGGAGAAGCAGCAGCGCGTACTTCATGCCGACCCAATACCTTTGTGGGGAAACTGCTGCAAGTGCTATCGTCGCCGGCGCCATCATCACGGAGGAGAGCGATGGAACGGGAGATGATCTGCAAGCGCTGTGCGGGTGGTGGCAGCGGCCCCTTCGTGCTGCCGGGCGCGCGCCCCTACTACGTGCCCGATCGCGTGTGCGATGTGCGCCACATCCGCGTCGAGGTCGAGCTCGATTTCGCCACTGGGCGAGTGGCGGGCCGCTGCACTCAGTTTGTGTCGCCGATCAACAGCGGCTCGACGCGGCTGGTGCTCGATGCCGTCGAAATGGGGGTCGAAGCAGTGACAGTGGCTTCCCACGAGTGGAAGTTCGACTACGATGGGAAGAAGCTGGTTCTCGATCTCGGCGATCGAAAGGCCGGCGAGGAGATCGAGCTGACCGTCCGCTACGCCTGCACACCGCGACGCGGGCTCTACTTCATCCGTCCCGATCGCTACTACCCGAACCGCCCGACGCAGGTTTGGTCGCAGGGTCAGGACGAGGACAACCGCGCCTGGTTCCCCTGCTTTGACCATCCGCACGAGAAGTCGACGTCGGAGGTAATTGCAACAGTGCCGGAAAAGATGACGGTGGTATCGAACGGCCGCCTCGTTGAAGTGCGGCCGGGAAATGGCACGCGTACGTTCCACTATCGCCATGAGGTGCCGCACTCGAGCTATCTCATCACGTTGGTCGCGGGCGAATATGTCGAGCTCAAAGGCGCCGCGGCCGGTGTCGAGCTCAAGTACCTCGTGCCGCGTGGCCGCGAGGAGGAGGCGCAGCGCTCGTTTGGTCGCACGGGGGAAATGATCGAGCTCTTTTCGCGCCTCACCGGCCAGCCCTATCCCTACCCGAACTACACTCAGGTGGTGGTGGCGGAGTTCATCTTCGGCGGCATGGAGAATACCTCCGCGACCACGCTCACCGACAACACGCTGCACGATGCCCGCGCCCACCTCGATTTCTCATCGGAGCCGCTGGTTTCGCATGAGCTCGCCCATCAATGGTTCGGCGATCTTCTCACTTGTCGTGACTGGTCGCAGGGGTGGCTTAACGAAGGGTTTGCCACCTATTTTGAGATTCTCTGGAAGGAGCACAGCGAGGGGGGCGATGCGGCCGACTACGATCGGCTGCTCGATCAGGAGGCCTACCTCGAGGAGGATGGCGATCGCTACCGTCGCGCGATCGTCTCGAATCTGTTCCACGCGCCGATCGATGTGTTCGACCGCCACCTCTACGAAAAGGGCGGCACGGTGTTGCACATGCTGCGCCACCAGCTCGGCGACGAGCGCTTCTGGAAGGCGATCCGTCACTACGTCGCCAAGCATCGCGGCGGCTCGGTGGAGAGCCGCGATCTGGCTCGCGCGGTGGACGAAGCGACCGGCGTCAACGTCGACCGTTTCTTCGAACAATGGGTGTTCAAGGCGGGTTATCCCGATCTTCATGCTGAGTATTCCTGGGATGACGAACACAAGTTGGCGCGAATCGTGGTCGAGCAGAAGCAGGAGGTGAAAGATCTCACGCCGCTGTTTGCGCTGCCCCTCACTGTGCACTTCGTCATCGATGGCCAGGAGCGCGACGTGAAGATCGATTTCGAAGAGGCCAAGACCACGTTTCTGTTGCCGCTCGGCGCCAAGCCGACGCAGGTGGTGCTCGATCCGGGAAATCATTTCTTGAAGGCGCTCGATTTCAAGAAGCCGGAGGAGCTGTGGCACGCGGAACTTGCCGGCGCACGCTCGGCGATCGATCGAATTCGCGCCGCGCGGGCGCTCGGCAAAGCGGCCGATCCGTCGGCGATCGCGCCGCTCGAAAGGGCGCTGCAAAGCGATCCCTTTTGGGCCGTGCGCGGCGAAGCGGCGGCGGCGATCGGCGCCATTCGCACCGAGGCTGCCCGGGTGGCGCTCGGCGCCGCCGCACCGAAGGAGTCCCATCCCAAAGCGCGCCGGATGATCGTGCGCGCGCTCGGCGCGTTCCGCCACGATGAGCAGGCGGGAGCCGCGGCCGGCCAGCTGCTGGCAGGCGATGCCAGCTACTTCGTCGAGGCCGAGGCGGCGCTAGCACTGGCCAAAACGCGCAGCCCGAGCGCCTACGAGAAATTGCTGGAGGCGATGGCGCGCCCCTCCTACCTCGAGGTGATCCGCTGCAATTGCCTCTCAGGTCTCGCCGAGCTGCGCGATGAGCGGGCCGTCGCAGTCGCGATCACGGAAGCGGCGCGCGGCAAACCGCCCACTTCACGCCGCGCGGCCATCAGTGCACTCGGACTGCTCGGTGACGAATTCCTTTCTGCCCGCCGGCCCGCGCTCGAGGCGCTCACCGAACATCTCGAGGATCCCGATTTTCGCGCCCGGATTGCCGCCGTCGAGGCCCTGAAAACCCTGGGCGACCGGCGCGCGATCGGTGCGCTCCAGCGGGCGGTCGAGTCCGACCTCGATGGGCGCGTCCGCCGGCGGGCGCGCGAGGTGGCACGCCTTTTGGCGGAGGGGCTGCGCGCGGAAGAGAAGAGCTCGCAGCTGCGCGAAGAGCTCGACAAGGTGCGCCAGGCGGGCGCCGAGCTGCGGGAGCGGCTGCTTAAGCTCGAGGCGATCAACGCGGTGCGTCAGTAGCCGCTTCTTGGCGACCTTCCCATTTACCAATAAGCCCTGTATGCTGAATTATATATGGGTTCTCTCGATCTGAGCTTTCGCAAGCAGGGCGATCCGGTGACGCGAACGCTCGCGCAGGAGACACTGATTGTTCCGGTGGCGAGCAGCTACGTCGACCTCGATTCCGTCTACGTACTGGACGATGTGGGGGCGCTCCTCTGGGGGTTGGTCGATGGCACGACGACGGTGCGCGGCATGGTCGAGGCGGTGACGCGCGAATTCGAAGTGGCGGAGGAGCAAGCAGAAAGCGACATTCTGTCCTTTCTGGGTTCGCTCCAGCAGAGCGGACTCATCGAACCCTGTGAGCGCGCCGGATGATCGAGCGCTCCTACAGCGAGTTCAGCCTGGGCGTCACGCAACGGGCCCTCGGCGCGGGCCGCGTACCACTCAATGGAACCCTCGAGCTGACCCGCCGCTGTCCCCTCGAATGCACCCACTGTTATAACAATCTTCCCGTCGGTGACCGGTCGGCGATCGCAGGCGAACTCAGCTACGCCGAGCTGTGCCGGGTGATGGAGGAGATGGCCGAAGCCGGGACGTTATGGCTGCTCCTCACCGGCGGCGAGATCCTAGCGCGCCCGGATTTTCTAGAAATTTATACCTATGCCAAAAAGAAGGGCTTTCTGATCACGCTCTTTACCAATGGCACGATGATCACCGCGGAGATCGCCGACCATTGGGCGCGCTATCGCCCCTTCGCGATCGAGATCACGCTCTACGGCCACACGCGCGAGACTTACGAACGTCTCACCCGTGTGCCGGGATCGTTCGATCGCTGCCGGCGTGGGATCGAGCTCCTGCTCGAACGAAAATTGCCGCTCCGGCTCAAGACCGTGGGAGTGGCGACTACGCGCCACGAGATTCTCGAGATGAAACGCTTTGCCGAGGAGCTTGGGCTCGAGTTCAAGTTCGACTCGATGATCAACCCGCGCATCGATTGCTCGTTGAGCCCGCTGGAGGAGCGAATGACCCCGCAGCAGATCGTCGAATTCGATCTCGACGATCCCAAGCGCACCGAGGGCTGGCTGCGCTTTGCCGAGGCCTACAACCACCCGATGCACGAAACGACCGGCCAGCGCGACCAGCTCTATCATTGTGGTGGCGGCGTCAATGCCTTTGCGATCGATCCCTCCGGCCATCTGAGCATCTGCGTGCTCTCGCACAACGATCGGTACGATCTCCGCCGCGGTAGCTTCCGCGAGGGCTGGCAAGAGTTTCTCGGCAAGGTGCGGGACCGGCGCACCACGCGCCCGACCCGCTGCGTCGAGTGCGGACTCAAGGCGATGTGCGGCATGTGTCCCGCCAACGGGGAGCTCGAGAATCGGGATCCCGAGGAGCCGGTGGACTTTTTGTGCCACGTGGCCCATCTGCGCGCGGCCTCGCTCGATATTCCGGTGCGCCCGCACGGCGAATGTCCCTACTGCACGAGCGGCGTTCACCATGAGGCGCTCATGCAATCGTCGCGCGAGATCAAGAGTGGCATAAGAGATCGCCAACCGCGGACGCGGCTGCAGGTGGTGCGGGAGGCGGCGGGGGGCGGCTGCACGAGCTGTGGGGGTTCATGAGCGGAGCCGACCTGAGCAGGCGTAGGCCCTACCGGCGCCCCGAGCTGGTGCGGGTGCCGCTGCGTCCGGAAGAGGCGGTGCTCGGCAACTGCAAATCCTCAGCGACGACTGGGCCGATCCAGGCCTCCTGCACCGTGCCGGTGACCTGTTCGGGAACAGGATCCTAGTGTCCTGTCTCAGAAATTCGCGCCATATCTCGCCGGTCTCTTTCGTCCCTACCGTCGTTGCTCGTCGGTTAAATACCGCCAGTATTCACCCTCCTCGCGCCTCGGCAGGAACGAAACATCCTCGCCGATATATGGCGCGAATTTCTGAGACAGGACACTAGGTCGGCGAGGTGATGGAACCCGAGCAGTTTCAACTCCGGATCGCCGGCCTTACTCTCCAAGTGAACCGCCAGCTGGATGGACCGCAGTTCATGCTGCCGATGCCGACGGCGCGGTTTGAGGTGGAGCCGACCTCTCCTCCCGATGCGGTCTTCGACGTGGCCTGGGCCGATCTGCCCTGCGAGGCCACGGGGCGCCCGGTGTTCGACTCGGGCGGCGTCTGGCGCCTGCACGAGCAGGGCGATGAGCTGGTTTTCTCCCTGCGCGCCAGCACTTTTGGTGAGCAGCCCTACCAGCTCTCTCGCTGTGCCCCCAATTTTCGCCACGGCACGGTGCTGCTCCACCGCGGCTGCCACAATGCAGCCCAGCCGCTCTATCCGCTCGCCTATCCGCTCGATGAGCTGCTGATGGTCCACCTGTTTTCGCGCGGCTACGCCGTCGAGGTGCACGCCGCGGGGGTGGTCGATGCGAAGGGCATAGGGCAGCTCTTCCTCGGCGCCTCGGGAGCGGGCAAGAGCACCACCGCCAAGCTGTGGGAAAAGGAGCCGGGTGTGCGCCTCCTCTCCGACGACCGTATCGTGCTGCGGGAGCAGGAGGGGGCGATCTGGATGCATGGCACCCCCTGGCATGGTGAAGCCGGTCTAGCGTCGCCCGATTTGGCGCCGCTCGGCAACCTTTTCTTCCTGCAACAGGCGCGCGAGAATCGGCTTGCACCCCTCGGAGGCGCCACCGCGGCCGCGCAGCTCTTGGCCTGCGCGTTTTTCCCCTTTCACGAACGTTCCGGGATCGATTTTACGATCTCCCTCTGCCAGCGCATCACCCGCCGTGTTCCGTGCCACGAGCTTTCGTTTGTGCCCGACCGATCTGTCATCGAGCGGCTACGCAGCGAAGGCGTGGTGGCATGATCGCAAAACAGCTGTTCCCGGATCTCCTTCGGGAGGCGTTGTCGCTGGGGCGCAGGGTTCGCTTTCATGCCATGGGCCGCAGCATGAATCCCACCATCGTGGATGGGGATGCCATCCGCTTGGCTTCCGTGATCCCCGCTGCGATCGAAGTGGGCGATGTGGTGCTGTTCCAGCTCCCGCGCGGTCTCGTGGCCCACCGGGTGGAGCGGATCGAAGTACGCCAAGACGATGCGCTGGAATTCCTGGTGAAGGGCGATGCTGCCGAGAGCACTGGCGAGTGGGCGACCGCCCATGAGGTCGTCGCGCGGGTAGAGGCGGTGGAGCGCGATGGCCAGCTGATCTCGCTCGGAGGCATTGGAGAGAGATGGCGCCATTCCCTATGGGAGCTGTGCGCGGGCATCGTACAGCGGGTGAGGCGTATGCGATGAGAACGCTGGCGATGACCCTGTTGGTGTCGACGATGGCGGCGGCGGCCGAGGTGCGAATTCGTATCGCCGTCCACCACGAGGGCTACTATCGCGTGACCCAGCCCGAGCTCGTGGCAGCGGGGCTCGATCCCACGGTCGACCCACGCAAGCTGAGCCTCTTTGTCGACGGTGCCGAGCAGGCGATGCGGGTGTTGGGCGAAGCGGACGGCCGCCTCGACCCGGCCGACGCGGTGGAATTTTATGGCACCGGCATCGATAGCCCCTTTAGTGATCGCCACATCTATTGGCTATCCATCAGTGACCCGCCCAGTCTGCGCATCGCCGAGCACTCCAACGATGGCTCAGGCGCTGCCATCACCAGCTTTTCCCACCGGATCGAGCGCCGCGTGCGCTCCTGGTATTTCGCCGGCCTTCTCAATGGCGAGGCATCCAATTTCTTTGAAGCTCCCACGGGAAAATGGCCCCTCGACGAGCCGATCGACATTTCCCATCTCGATGACAAGAGCGGCGCCTCGCTGCAGGTCATCCTGCAGGGCGTGACGACCGCTCAGCACCATCTTTTGGTGAGTCTCAATGGGCTCGCCATCGCGGAAATGCACTTTGCCGGGCAGGCGCAGTCTACGCTCGACGTGGCGCTCACAGCGGGCAAGCTTCAAGAGGGCACCAATCTCGTGACCCTCACGCCGCTCGAGGATTCAAAGGCCATCCACGCGGCGGTGGAGCGCATTCGTATCGGCTATTCGCACACCCTGGCGGTCGATGGCGCGGTACAGCCACTTGGGGCCCCCGGGGGCGCGCAGGTGGCGCTGCATGGTTTTTCCAGCGATGCCATCCACGTGCTCGATGTCACCGATCCGAAGGCGCATACGGAGCTCGCGGCCCAGATCCTGGCCGAGGGCAAGAGTTTTGCAGCGACAGTGCAGCCGGGAGGCACCGGGATGCGCCGGCTGTTCGCTTACCAAGGGAAGGCGGTGAGCCACCCGCTCGAAGTGCGCGCGGTTCACTCCAGCGATTGGCTCCATACCGGGCGTGCCGAGCTGGTGATCATTACGCACCGCGATTTCTATACCGCCGCGGAGGCGCTAGCCAATCTGCGGCGCGGGCAAGGTTGGCAGGTGGCGCTCATCGACGTCGACGAGATCTTCAACGAGCTCAACGGCGGGCAGCGCGATCCGCTGGCGATCAAGCAGCTGCTGGAAACGGCCTGGAAGAGCTGGGCGGTGCGGCCGCGGTTTGCCCTTCTCATCGGCGATGCTAGCGTCGATCCGCGCAATTTCCTCGGCAAAGGATCGTTTGATTTCGTCCCGACCCAATTGCTTGATGCGCGCAGCTCCGGGGTGGCGATGGAGACTGCTTCGGACGACTGGTTCGGTGATTTCGATGGCGATGGGCTGGCCGAAGTGATGGTTGGACGCCTGCCCGTGCGCACCGCGACCGAGGCGGAGCACGTGCTCCAGAAGATCATCGGCTACGGCTGGGCGGGGGACGATGACTCGTGGCGCAAGCGGGCGCTCTTCATCGCCGATGAAAAGCTCGGCTACGATTTCGAGGACCAGGCCCATCGCGCGGAGAAGCGTCTTCCCGCGGGCTTCGAGGCCCTGGAGGTGTTTGCTGGGCAGCAGGGCAAACTGCAGCGCGAGGCCATCGTCGCCGCGATCAATCAGGGCGCGCTGCTGGTCAACTACTCGGGCCATGGCGCTCAGGGGCAGTGGAGCGATTTTTTCAAGAACGCCGACATTATGGGGCTGACCAATGGCGCCCGCCTGCCGGTATTTTTCAACATGACGTGCCTCAACGGGATGTTTCACGACGCGCTTTTCGGCGATGTCCTCGCGGAGGCGCTGCTCAAGGCGCCCAGTGGCGGTGCGGTGGCGGTGATCGCCTCGTCCATGTTGCTCGATGCCGGCCCCCAAGATCAGTTGAACCAGGGGTTGGTCGAGCAGTTCGGCAAGGCGTCGCTCGGCGAAGTGCTGCGGTATGGCAAGAGCACGACCACCGATGGCGATACGCGAAATACCTACCTCCTGTTCGGCGATCCATCGCTGTTTGGCCAACCCCTCGCACCGCAGCCCCAACCTGACATGGGTTCGCCGATGCCCGATGGGGGAATGGGGGGCATGATGGGTGGATGCGGGGTGGGTTTGCATCGCCCTGCCGCAGCGGGGGGGCTAGCCATCGCCGGCCTGCTACTCCTCGCGCTGTGCCGACGTATGCTACTTTTCTAGGACATGGCGATCCCCACCTATTTAATGTCCTACCCGGCCGCGCAGTGGTCGATCCGTGGGGCGGCCAACTTTCGTTCGCAGGCGCGTAGCACCACCAGCCCCCGTCGCGCCTTTCGCGAATGGCTGACGCTCGCCGATGCCATCCTGCGCGCCGGCGGCCCCATTCTCGTGATGCCGCCGGCGGCGACTGAAACCCCGTTGACCGGGATGATCTACACCGCCAACCTCGGCCACCTATTTCGCGACCAGTTTCTACTGTCCAACATGTCGGTCGCGCATCGCCGGGCCGAGCGCGACATCGTCCGCTCCTTTATGGAAAAGGCGGGTGTTTCGACTCGGGACGCCTCGGCCGAATGGGAGGGCCAGGCCGAACTGCAGTGGCTCGGCGGAAATCGTTTTGTGGCTACCTACGGGGTCCGCTCGGCACGCGAGAGTGTGGCCGAGCTGCGACCGCTCTTGCCGCCCAATACGAAGCTCCTCGAGCTCCAGATCCGTGACCCCTTCTTTCATGGCGATACCTGCTTGAATCCGATCACCAACCGCGCAGGCGATCTCGTCCTGTTGGCGCACGGCAGTGCGTTCATCGGTGCGACGCTCGAAACGCTGCGCGACTTTCTTGGTTCGACGGGGGAGGTGGTGGCACTCGACGAAGGGGACACGCTGGCCTACGCCTGCAACGCGCTATGCGTGGGCGGTACGCTGCTCATGCCCTCGGGGGTCTCCGCCTCGCTCCGCGGGCAGCTGGTGCGCCGGGGTTTTGTGCTCGAAGAGCTGGAGCTCCCCGAGCTCTTCGGCAAGGGTGGTGGCGGACCACGCTGTCTGGTCAACGAGCTGCGCGGCCTCGTGCTAAACCCGGGTGCGCCCTCCTATGCGGAGCTGCGCGACGAGCTTTACAAACTGGTCGAAAGCTATCCGGAAGGGGCGCTAAACGCTTGACACCCCATGAGCTTCCGATATAGTTGCTGCCTCAAAGTATCGCAGGCAAAAGTGACACAGACCTAGCGGCTCACCCCGCCGTGGAGGGAGGACATGCAGGGACTTGCCGAGTTTATCGAGAAGGGCGGGTTTTTTATGTACCTCAACTTGGTCTGCTCGGCGGCCACGTTGGCAATCATCGTCGAGCGGATCATCTTTTTCCTCGGGAAAGGCTCCGTGAATGCGCGGGCCTTCCTCGAGCAGATCCGCAAGCTGGTGATGGCCAATAACGTCGACCGCGCGGTCAAGCTCTGCTCAGCGACCGAAGCGCCGGTGGCGCGGGTGGCCAAAGCGGGGCTCTCCCGACTCTCGAAGGGGGAAGCGGCGGTAGCGACCGCGATCGAAGAGATGATGGTCGACGTGATGCCGGAGCTCAAGAAGCGGATCCAGGCGCTCTGGTCGGTCGCCAACATCGCGACGCTGCTCGGCCTGCTGGGGACGATCACCGGTCTGATCCGATCGTTTGCCGCGGTCGGTTCGGCCAGTCCGGAGATGCGCTCGAAGATGCTCTCCGACGGCATCGCTGAGGCCATGCACAACACCGCGATGGGTCTGGGCATCGCGGTATTGTGCATGATCGGGCACGTGTTCCTTTCTGCCGCGTCCAAGAAGCAGCAGAGCGAGCTCGAGGCTTTCTCCATGAAACTCGAGAACATGCTGGCCGACACTGCGCACGCGGCGCCCGGCCAGCTCCAGGCTCGGTAGGCGGAGGCGCAGGTGACCGCCGGCAAGCTTCGCGCGAAAATGCGCAAGCTGCGCGAAGATTTCGAGGATGAGGAGATGGAGAACGGCGAGCTCAACCTCGTCCCCTATCTCGACATCGTCACCAACGTGATCATGTTCCTCATGATGACGACCTCCTTTGCGGCAGCGCTCGCCAATATCAATGTGAGCGCACCGACGACCAGTTCGGCTGCCGCGGTGGCGGCTAACACCGAACCGGAACAGAAGCACAACGACCTCAATCTCACCGTGCAGATTTCCGATAAGGGATTTACCGTGGCGGCCGCGGGCGGGGTGCTCCACCGCAACGCGGTCCCTGGACACGAGAAGGATCCGCCGACTCTGCCGACGATTCCGAAGACCGCGCCCGACTACAACTACGCGGAGCTGACCAAGCTCATGCGGGCGATCAAGGAGGATCCTGCCAACGACGCGTCGAAGGAAACCAAGGTGATCATCAACGCCAACCCGGAGATCACCTACGAGATGATCGTCGCGGCGATGGACGCGATTCGCAACGATGGGGGCAAAGTGCTGTTTCCGGGAGTACTTCTCTCGGCAGGTGTAAACTAGTGGCCAAGGATCTTTCGCGCAAAGAGGCGCGGCGCCAGCTCGACAAGTTCAAGACCAAGATCGGCGACGCGGGCGAAGTGGGCCACCTCAATATCACCGCGATGATGGATATGATGTCCATCTTGCTGGTGTTCATGCTCAAGCAGTTCGCCGTGGCTCAAGCGTCGATGAACCTAGACCAGGGCCAATTGCAGCTGCCCAAGTCGAGTGCCGATCTCAAGCCGCCCCCTTCGGTGAACGTGACGGTGACCACCTCGGCGATCATCGTCGAAGGCGATGCGGTGGCGCCCGTGCGCGCTGGCGCAGTCGATCCCAGTACCAAGCGCGATGGTGCCAGCGGCTACTACATCACCCCGCTGGTCGAGACGCTGCAGAAGCACGCCAACCGCCTCAAGAAACTGGAAGTGCTCACCCATGGCGGGTCCAAGTTCGAAGGGACGATGCTGATGCTCGTCGACCGCTCCATCCCCTATCGCCTCTTGACGGAAGTCCTCTACTCGGCCGGCCAGGCCGAGTTTCGCAACTACAAGTTGGTCGTTCTTAGCAAAGCCGAGTAAAGAGGGTTGCATCACTGCGACGCTGTTTATGACGGTGCTCATTCGGATTGATAGGAAGCGGTGCTCGGGCACGTTCAGCGCGAGTGCCCCCGGACCGAGGCCGAGGAGCATACTTTTTGTATGTGACGAGGCCGAGGGAGGAGGTAAGCCGCGATCAACGTGCCCGAGCACCGCGTAAGTCTCGTCTCCCCGCTTGACGTCGTGGAGCCGAGCATGTTACGAGGCTGCGCCCGGCGGCGACGAGGGTAGGCCGCTCCGCTTGAGGCATTCCTATCGAGGAGGACTTCTGAAGATGGCGTCGAAGATTCGTAGGATCGCTAGCTGTTTGGCCCTGTTGCCGCTGTTTTCTGGCGTCGCGCGCGCCGCGGAAGAGAAGCTCAAGATGCCTCCCCAGTTTTACGATGGCTCGGTCCAGTTCATGGGCGTCGACGGCCGGATGCTGCTGATGGCGGGGCTCGGCGTGTGCGCGCTGGGGTTGGTTTTTGGTCTTGTGATTTTCAATCAGCTCAAGAACATGCCCGTTCACCGCTCGATGCGCGAAATCTCCGAACTGATCTACGAAACCTGCAAGACTTACCTCATCACCCAGGCCAAGTTCATTCTGGTGCTCGAGGCCTTCATCGGCACCATCATCGTCATCTACTTTTATTTTCTGCAGCACATGTCGCTTGGCACCGTGGGCCTCATCGTGCTGTTCAGCCTCGTCGGCATCGCCGGCTCGATGGGCGTCGCCTGGTTCGGCATCCGTGTCAATACCTTCGCCAATTCGCGCACCGCCTTCGCCAGCTTGAAGGGCAAGCCGTTTCCTACCTACGCGATCCCGCTCAAGGCCGGCATGAGCATCGGCATGCTGCTCATCTCCGTCGAGCTCGTCATGATGCTTGCCATCATGCTCTTTCTCCCCGATGTTGCCGGCGTCTGCTTTCTCGGCTTTGCCATCGGAGAGTCGCTCGGCGCTTCGGCGCTGCGCATCGCCGGCGGCATCTTTACCAAGATCGCCGATATTGGCTCGGACCTGATGAAGATCGTCTTCAATATCAAAGAGGACGACGCGCGTAACCCCGGAGTCATCGCCGACTGCACCGGTGACAACGCGGGCGATTCGGTAGGTCCCAGCGCCGACGGCTTCGAGACCTACGGCGTGACTGGCGTCGCGCTTATCACCTTCATTCTGCTCGCGCCCGGCCTCGAGGCGGTCAACCAGGTCAAGCTCCTGGTCTGGATCTTCTCGATGCGTATCATGATGATCGTTGCCAGCGGTGTCTCCTACCTCATCAACGAGATGCTGGCCAAGGCCAAGTATGGCAACGCCGACAAGATGAACTTCGAGCATCCGCTCACCTTTCTGGTGTGGCTGACCTCGATCGTTTCGGTCGGCATGACCTTCGTGGTCTCCTACTTCCTCATTCACGACCTCGGCGATCTCTGGTGGCAGCTTTCGGCCATCATCACTTGCGGCACGCTGGCGGGTGCCATCATCCCCGAGTTGATCAAGGTCTTCACCTCGACTGAATCGGCCCATGTGAATGAGGTGGTCACCGCCTCACGTGAGGGTGGCGCTTCGCTCAACGTCCTGTCGGGTCTCACCGCTGGCAATTTTTCTGCCTACTGGATGGGCATCGTCATCGTCATTCTGATGGGCACAGCCTACGGGATCAGCACCCTGGGCCTGCACGATCTCCTGGGCGCCACCGCCTCCATGACTGCGCCGGTTCTGGCCTTCGGACTAGTCGCCTTCGGCTTCCTTGGAATGGGACCGGTCACCATCGCGGTCGACTCCTATGGTCCCGTGACCGACAACGCCCAGTCGGTCTACGAACTGTCGACCATTGAGACGCTTCCCAACATCAAAGAGGAGATCAAGAAGGAGTTTGGCTTCGACGTGAACTTCGATAAAGCCAAGCACTTTCTCGAAGAGAACGACGGCGCCGGCAACACCTTTAAAGCGACAGCGAAGCCGGTCTTGATCGGTACGGCAGTGGTCGGTGCCACCACCATGATCTTTTCGATCGTGATGGCGCTCACCAACGGTCTCACCGGCGATCTCTCTGGATTGTCGATGCTACATCCACCGTTTTTGCTGGGTCTCATCACCGGCGGCGCGGTGATTTACTGGTTCACCGGCGCCACCATACAGGCGGTGTCGACTGGCGCTTACCGCGCGGTCGAGTTCATCAAGGCCAACATCAAGCTCGAAGGGGCCGAGAAGGCTTCGATCAGCGACAGTAAGAAGGTGGTGGCCATCTGCACGCAGTATGCGCAGAAGGGCATGTTCAATATTTTCCTCACGATTTTCTTCTCGACGCTGGCCTTCGCCTGTCTGGAGCCCTACTTCTTTGTCGGCTACCTCATCTCGATCGCTTTGTTCGGCCTTTACCAGGCGATTTTTATGGCCAACGCCGGTGGCGCCTGGGACAACGCCAAGAAGGTGGTCGAGGTCGAGCTCAAGGAGAAGGGCTCGCCGCTCCACGCCGCCTGTGTGGTCGGCGACACCGTGGGTGATCCCTTCAAGGACACCTCATCGGTGGCAATGAACCCGGTCATCAAGTTTACGACCCTGTTCGGCCTTCTTGCCGTCGAGCTCGCGCACCAGCTGAGCGAACAGGGGCTCACCCACGTATCGCGCTCGATTTCAGCGGTGCTATTCCTCGTATCACTGGTGTTCGTGTGGCGCTCATTTTACGGCATGCGGATCCAGTCGGAGAGCGCCAAGGAGACGACGGCCATCGCTGCCAAAGCATCGACCTGACTTGCACTTTGTGGGTTCTATCTATCGGGTCTTAAATAGGCGAGAGCAGGGAGGATGAACGGGCACACGGCCGCAATCAGTAGGCCGCCCGAGAGGACCCCCAACGCTGGAAAATAGCCAGCGGCAGTCAAGGCGACCGTCATCGCACCGGTCGTGCCGAGCAGCACTACACCCCAGGTGCGGCCGCGCAGCACTCCGCTGAGCCCGAGCGCCGCCAGGCCCAGCAGTGCCGCGGTTTCGCCATCCGGTCGCGGCGCCAGTGCCCACATGATCATCGTCGGCAGTCCGCTCGCTGCACGCGTTACCGAGCGCTGCAGCTTGAGGGCGCCACGGTCGTCGAGCTTCCAGCGCTGGCGCCATTCGGTCCGTGCGTCATACTGCGCCGCCATTTTTTCGCCCAGCAGGCATAGCGCCACCAGCCCGTGCATGACGCCGAATACCACCATGGGCGTGTGCAGCTCGTGCGTGGCGACGATGGACATCCCGGTGATCGTCAGCCCCGAATAGCCTAGACCGATCGCAAACCAGCGACCCCAGAACCAGCCCGCCGCGACCGCAAAAAAGCCGATCCCGTAGCAGGCGCCGAGGCCGAAGAAGCAGGGCGCCCACTCCGGCAGCTGGATGCCGACGATGAGACCCATCAACGTAAAAAGGGTGGCGTAGAAGCTGAGACACAGCAGTGCCACCGCCCGCCGCTCTCCGACTAGGTCAATTTTGGATAGTTGGGCGAGCTGTGGCAGGTTCATCGACGAACTCCTCAGTTGATTATACGCCGAAAACCACCGCGTCGCGCTCCGCTCGGTCGTGTCGAGTCAGGCCGTAAAAGGCCGTAAAAGGCTTGACACCGCCCCAGCCGCTCGGTAGATTCCCCGTCCTTCCGAGTATATCGACAGATTTGGAGGCATCAGCACCATGGCGGTACATCTCAGACTCTCCCGGCTTGGCGGCAAGAAGACCCCGTTCTATCGTGTGGTTGCGGCTGATTCGCATTCGCCCCGCGACGGGCGTTTTATCGAGCACATCGGCGTCTACGATCCACGCACTACGCCCGTGCAGATCAAGTTCGATGAGCCGCGCCTCGGTCACTGGCTATCGGTGGGCGCCCAGCCGTCGGTGACGGTGAAGGAGCTCATCAAGGTGTCGCGCAAGGCCGCACCCGCTGCCAAGTAGTTCCGTGAGCGCTCAAGACACCGCGGCCTTGAAGGAATTGGTTCGCTTCATGGCGACCCAGCTGGTCGATCATCCCGATGACCTCGAGGTGACCGACGTCCAAGAGGGCGATACCACCGTCTTCGAACTCGATGTCGCCGACGATGACCTCGGCAAGGTGATCGGTAAGCAGGGCCGCACGGCTCGGGCGATGCGCACTTTGCTTTCGGCCGCAGCCTCGCGTACTCGCCGGCGCGTGTCGCTCGAAATCCTCGAATAGCCGCACGCATGGAGGTCGTGAAAGTGGGGTATGTGGTGCGTGCCCACGGCCTACGCGGCCAGCTCCGGGTGCACTCCGATTCGGTGCTCTTGCGCATCGCTCGACAGGTTTTCGTCGCCGAGCGGGAGTATGAGGTGGTGGCGGCCCAGCCCCTCGCAAAGGGCTACTTGCTGAAGCTGCAAGGCGTCGACGATCGCGACCAGGCCGCCCGGCTCCAGGGGACCACCGTCTCGCTACCGCGGGAGCAGCTTCCACCCCTCGAAAGTGGAGAGGTCTACGTAGCCGATCTCACCGGCTGCCAGCTCGTGGATCTCGGCGGAATCGCGATCGGTGAGGTCCAGGGTACGCAGAACACCGGCGCGCAAGAGCTGCTGGTGGTGGCTCTGCCGTCAGGGCGCGAGGCGCTGGTGCCGCTGGTCGAGCCGATCGTTCAGTCGATCGATCTCGCCGCCCGGCGCATCGTGTGCGATCTCCCGGAAGGGCTACTCGAACTATGACGCAGTTCGAGGTCATCACGATTTTTCCCGAGATGTTTCCATCGCTGCTGGGCGCATCGCTACTCGGCAAGGCGATTGAAAAGCGACTCGTCGAGGTTCATCTCACCGATCCGCGCGATTTTGCGCTCGGCCGCCATCGCAGTGTCGATGATGCCCCCTACGGGGGGGGCAGTGGGATGGTGATGCGGCCCGAGCCCCTGGCGGCCGCCATCGAGCAGGCCGAAGCACTGCGTGGTTCGGCTCACCGGGTCCTACTCTGTCCCACGGGACGACCGCTCCGCCAGGGCGAGGTGGTGCGGCTCTCGGCCCACCCACGGCTGCTCTTGGTTTGCGGGCGCTATGAAGGGATCGACGAGCGGGTCCATGCGCTGTGCCATGAAGAGATTTCGCTGGGCGACTATGTTCTCACAGGCGGTGAGCTCGGAGCCCTGGTCTTGATCGATGCCATTGCCCGCCGACTGCCCGGCGTGCTGGGCAACGCCGAATCGCCACTCGAGGAGTCGTTCGAGGCGGGGCTCTTGGAATATCCCCACTACACGCGGCCGCCCGAATTTCGCGGCCAGAGCGTCCCCGAAGTGCTGCTCTCCGGCGACCATGAGCGCATTCGCCGCTGGCGCTTGCGCCAAGCGCTGCGCCGCACTCGCGAGCGCCGGCCCGATCTATGGGCGCGACTGCCCCCGGAGCGGCAGCAGCTCGCCGACGAAGAGGAGCGATGACCCTCGCCGCCCGGACCTATGTCGCGCTCGTGCACTACCCGGTCTATGACCGCGACCGCCAGCTCATCACGACCGCGATCACTAATCTGGATATCCATGATTTGGCAAGATCTTCAATGACTTATGGGATATCCGGCTACCACCTCATCACGCCGATTGCCGCCCAGCGCGAATTGGCCAGCCGGATCCTGCGCCACTGGACCCCGGGCCAAGGACCCGCCAGCAACGATTTCCGGCGCCAGGCGCTCGAGCGGGTCGAGGTGCTGCCCAGCATCGAGGACTCCATCGCTCGGATCACCCAGATCGCGGGCGCACCGCTCGTGTGTGCCACCAGCGCGCGTTCCTCCGGCCGCGCCATCTCCTACGGCGGACTGCCGAAAGATCCGGCTCTTTCGGGGCGACCGCTCCTGCTTTTGTTTGGCACCGGATGGGGACTTGCGGAAGAGGTGGTAGATCGAGTAGATCGTGTGCTCGCCCCGATCCAGGGGGGCGCAGAATACAATCATTTATCGGTTCGTTCCGCCGCGGCGATCGTACTCGATCGGCTGTTTGGCGATCGAAATTGAAGGAGCGAGGAGCACAACCATGAGCGATGTATCCCCCACGATGGCAGCGATTGAAGCCCGACAACTGCGCAAGAAGCCGCTTCCCGATTTTCGCGTCGGTGACACGGTGAAGGTGTACGTCCTCATCAAAGAGGGCGAGAAGGAGCGCTCGCAGGTGTTCGAGGGCGTCGTGATGAAAAAGCACCACGCCGGCGTGCGCGCCTCCTTTGCAGTGCGCAAGGTATCGTACGGCGTGGGCGTCGAGCGCGTCTTTCCGCTGCACACGCCGCGCATCGATCGGATCGAGGTGGTTGCCAAGGGCCGTGTGCGTCGCGCTCGGCTCTACTACTTGCGCGATCTGGCCGGTAAGGCCGCCCGCATCCGTGAGCAAGAGTAGCAATCTGCCCGGTCGCAAATGAATTTTAGTCGGGCCGATGGCGCCGCCGCCGAGCGGATCGCTGCCGAGTATCTCGCCCAGCAAGGCTACAAGATTCTCCACCGGAATTTTACCTGCCGGCTGGGCGAGATCGATCTGGTGTGCGAAGAGGGGCCGATCCTCTGCTTTGTCGAAGTCCGGATGCGGCGGGTCGATCGCTATGGCGTAGCGCTCGAGACCATCACGCCCAAGAAGCTAGAGCGGATCGTGCGTACGGCGCGCTACTTTCTTATGAAGCACAACATGGAGGAGCGCGAGTGCCGGTTTGACGTGGTGACGATTCAGGGGGGAGAGGCGCCCGAGCTGGCCCGCAACGCTTTTCAGGCGGATTAGTTGCAAGACGGTGTCGGACTGGGGCTCGGGCACTGCGCCGGTGTGATTACGCCACCATCGGCGTCGGAGTTGTAACCGCACAGAAGATCCGACTTGCACACGCAGGCCTTCTTGCAGGCGAATGGACCCGCCACCGCAGCGACCGCACAGACGAAATTGGAATCGCACAGCCCATCGGCGGGCTTGCCGATGGTCGCAGGCTTGCAATCGTCATCGGTCTTGCATTCGGTGATGGTGCACACCGCACGCGGCGGATCGCCCATCGCCTTCGGCTGGTGGATGAGGCACAGGCGGGTCAAGCATTCGAGTGAGGGCGAGGCGATCTGGATGCCCGTACCACCATCGGTACCGACGCACTTGCGCCCGATCCCCTGGTCAGCACAGCCAGTAAACGCCACCAGCGCGAGGGCGCACATCCATTTCATGAGCGTAACTCCATGGAAAAGGCTCGCTCATCCTACACGTCGAAGGGGGCAAGTCAAGCGCTTGTCCGGCGCTACTTCACCTGCTCGGCAGCGCCCCCGGCGGGTTCGGGGCCGAGCAGCGCATCATCGGTCATCTTGTTGAAATCCTCGAGGGTCGCCACCGGAATGCCAATCGGTCCGACCCGTTCGTTACCCGCATGGATGAGGCGCGGCGCCAGCACCTCCGGCCCCTTGGCGCGACGGACGCCCATCGCGGTCGCGAGATTCTGCCCCGGGGCGAGCTCGGCATGCACCAGCCACCACATGCAGCCGCCGTGGACGACATTGGTGCCCGGCATTCGATATTTATGCTGCCCATCATAGAGCACGGTTCCCTCGGGCACATATTGCTTAAGCATTCCGTCCCAGTGTTTGAACTCAGGCTCGTCCATCGCCAACGTGAGGTAGTGGCCGCCTTGGGATGATCTGCGACCGGTGTCTCCGGCCCCGAGTAGTGGTGCAGGGCTAGATGGGGGCGAACGCTGACCGCAGGGTGAACCGCATCGGTCCCGGAGGCACGCCACACGATGGCGCCATGGTCGAGTTGAAAGGTGGCGAGGAAGTCGTCGTGCGTCTTGGGCAGGACTGGCACGAAATGGCGCTCGATTTGACGGGTGCCAAGGTCGCGCTGCACCACGCGAACGGGCAGGCCATGTTTGTCGGCATAGGTTTTGGTGAGGGCCGCTAACTTGGGTGGAGCAGCCAGGGCTATGCTGCTCAGCAGCGATATGCAAAGAGCTCGCCTCATAGCTTCACCTGCTCCGCCGCGCCGCCGGCGGGTTCGGGGCCGAGCAGCTCATCGTCGGTCAGCTTCTTGAAGGCCGCGATGGAGGGCACTGGGATGCCGATCGGGCCGACGAGCTCATTGCCGGCGTGGATGAGGCGGGGCGCCAGCACTTCGGGCCCCTTGGCACGACGCACGCCCATCGCGGTTGCGAGGTTGAGCCCGTCGGCTAACTCGGCATGCACCAGCCACCACATGCAGCCGCCATGGACCACGTTGGTGCCCGGCATGCGATAGCGCTCTCGCCCCTCGAAGAGGTTACCGCTGTCGGGGGCCCACTTCTTGATGAAGTCACGCCAATGGGCGTACTGCTTCGGGTCGATGGCCAGGGTGAGGTAGTGGCCTCCCAGGTCGTGTCCGGGGGCCGACATGTTGGGCGGCGCCTGGAAATGCAGCGTTTCGCCGGGACGAATGCTGACCGCGGGGTGGATGGGATCTCCAATGCTGGCGCGCCACACCACTGCACCCTTCTTGACGTTGAAGGTCGCCAAGAAATCGTCGTGGGTCTTCTCCAAGACGGGAACGAAGTGGCGCTCGATCTCGCGGGTTCCGAGGTCGCGCTGGACCACGCGCACGGGCAGACCGTTCTTCTCCGCATAGGCCTTGGCCAGCGCCGCGAGTGTGGGCGGGTCGGCCGCTGCAACGCGGCTCGCCACCACCCAGAGGATCAGCAACCGCCTCATGGCTTCACCTGCTCAGCAGCGCCGCCTGCGGGCTCGGGGCCGAGCAGCTCGTCGTCGGTCATCTTGTTGAAGGCCTCGAGGTTGGGCACGGGAATGCCGACCGGGCCCACGCGCTCGTTCCCCGCGTGGATCAGACGTGGTGCCAGCACTTCCGGCCCTTTGGCGCGGCGGACCCCCATCACCGTGGCGAGGTTTTGTCCTGGCGCCAGCTCGGCATGCACCAGCCACCACATGCAGCCGCCGTGGACCGTGGTCGTGCCGGGCATTCGGTACGTAGCATTCCCGGTATGGAGGACGCCCCCCTCGGGGACGTGCTGCCTGATCATCCCCTGCCAATGGTTGAACTCCGGCTCGTCGACCGCCAGGGTCAGGTAGTAGCCGGCGCCGTGCCCCGGGAACGCTTTGGCATAGAAGTCGAGGACCATGCCAGGACGAATGCCGATGGTCGGGTGCACGTGATCGCCTGCGCTGCGCCACACGATCGCACCGCTGCCCACGTGAAAGGTGGCGAGGAAGTCGTCATGCGTGTTGGGAAGCACCGGAACGAAATGGCGCTCGATCTGGCGCGTGCCGAGGTCGCGCTGCACCACACGAACGGGCAGGCCATGCTTATCGGCGTAGGCCTTGGTAAGCGCGGCCAACTTGGGCGGCGGCGCGGCGAATGCCAAGCTGCTCAGCAGCGATATGCAAAGAGCTCGCCTCATAGCTTCACCTGCTCCGCCGCGCCGCCGGCGGGTTCGGGGCCGAGCAGCTCATCGTCGGTCAGCTTCTTGAAGGCCGCGATGGAGGGCACGGGAATGCCGATCGGGCCGACGAGCTCATTGCCGGCGTGGATGAGGCGCGGCGCGAGAACCTCGGGCCCTTTAGCGCGCCGAACGCCCATCGCCGTGGCTAGGTTGAGCCCTTTGGCAATCTCCGCATGCACGAGCCACCACATGCAGCCGCCATGGACGACCTTGGTACCCGGCATGGTGTAGTTGGTCACGTAGATCTGCCCTTCGTCGGGCGCCCACTTCTTGATGAAGCGATGCCAGTGGTCGAACTGCTTTTTATCGACTGCCAAAGTGAGGTAGTAGCCACCTGCATCGTGCGCCGCGACTGGCGTTGCGGGAAGGTGCATGTAGTGCAGGGCCAAGTTGGGATGGATGCTGACCGCTGGGTGGACCGGATCCTGGCCGAGTGCACGCCATACGATCGCGCCCTTGTCGATCTGAAAGGTGGCGAGGAAGTCGTCGTGCGTCTTGGGCAGGACCGGCACAAAGTGGCGCTCGATTTGGCGGGTGCCGAGGTCGCGCTGGACCACGCGCACCGGCAGTCCATGTTTCTTGGCGTAGGCTTGGGCCAGGGCCGCGAGCTTGGGCGGCGCGGCGAAGGCCAGGCTGCTCAGCAGCGATAAGCAGAGAGCGCGGATCATTGTTTCACCTGCTCGGCAGCGCCGCCCGCGGGCTCGGGGCCGAGCAGCTGGTCATCGGTCAGTTTTTTGAACTCTTCGATGGTCGCCACGGGAATGCCGATCGGGCCGACGAGCTCATTGCCGGCGTGGATGAGGCGCGGCGCCAGCACCTCCGGCCCCTTGGCGCGCCGCACGCCCATCGCCGTGGCGAGGTTCAGGTTGGGCGCGATGTGGGCGTGGACGAACCACCACATGCAGCCGCCGTGGAGGGTGCCGCCATTCTCCTTCTGGAAGCTGGGGCCGCCGTTCCAGGGAGTCTGCCCCTGTGTGGCGGCGATGTGCTTATCGAGGAACTGCTCATAGTGGGCAACCTGCTCTGGGGTGAGCGCCAGGGTAAGGTATTGGCCACCGATCGCATGGGGCATGACATCGGCTGACTTGCGTTTGAAATAGGAGATCGAATAGCCGGGTTGGATGGTCAGCTCGCCATGGACCTTGTCGTTGTTGGTCCGCCAGAGGATGGCCCCCTTGCCGGACTGAAACGTAGCGAGGAAATCGTCATGGGTGGCGGGCAGCACGGGCACGAAGTGGCGCTCGATTTGGCGGGTGCCGAGATCGCGCTGCACCACGCGAACGGGCAGACCGTGCTTGTCGGCATAGACCTTGGTGAGCGCGGCGAGCTTGGGCGGCGCGGCGAAGGCCAGGCTGCTCAGCAGCGATAAGCAGAGAGCGCGGATCATTGTTTCACCTGCTCGGCAGCGCCGCCCGCGGGCTCGGGGCCGAGCAGCTGGTCATCGGTCATTTTGTTGAAATCCTCGATCGTCGCCACCGGGATGCCAATCGGACCGACGCGCTCGTTGCCCGCATGGATGAGGCGGGGCGCCAGCACCTCCGGCCCCTTGGCACGGCGAACGCCCATCGCGGTAGCAAGGTTGAGATTGGGGGCGAGCTCGGCGTGGACCAGCCACCACATGCAGCCGCCGTGGATGATGTTGGTCCCCGGCATTTTGTAAGTCAGGCCCCCCATGGAGAGCGTCTTGTCTCCACCCACATGCGGCTTGAGCATCCCCTCCCAGTGTTTGACCTCCGGTTCGTCGACCGCCAGGGTCAGGTAATGGCCGCCCTGTAGGTGGGGGAAGACGGCCTGGGCGGCAGCCGGCGATCGGGCTGGCGAATAGTAATGGAGTGCTTGGCCGGGGCTGAGGCTGATCACGGGGTGAACCGCGTCGCGGCTCGCCCGCCAGACGATCGCTCCCTGGCCGATTTGGAAAGTATTCAGGAAATCGTCATGGGTGGCGGGCAGCACCGGTACGAAATGGCGCTCGATCTGGCGCGTGCCGAGATCGCGCTGGACTACCCGCACCGGCAGCCCGTGCTTGTCGGCATAGACCTTGGTGAGCGCGGCGAGCTTGGGCGGCGCGGCGAGGGCCGCGCTGCTGGCGAGAGAGAGCAGGACCAGAAGCGAGCGCCTCATGGCCATCTCCTTTATTGAGCGGCGGGAGGCGCTGCCACCACCGGCAGCCCCTCGATAAGCTTGGCGTGCTGCTCGGCTGTGACCAGCTGTCGCTTGAGTGCCTCGTCCGCCACGTCGCGGCGCATTTCAGCGGGTGCCAGCCGGATCGAGTGGTAGACGCTGCGGACCAATTTATCGAACTGTGCCTGCTGGAGGAGGCCGGCCTTCAGCGGCGCGGCGGCCAGCTCGGCACGCAGCACCGGATGCGCCACTCTCAACATTTCGTAGGTTCGCTGCGCATCCGAGAGCCCGCGCAGTTTACGCGTTGCGCCCCACTCGGTGACGATGTGGTCGACGTGCTCCTTCGGGGTGGTGACCACGTCCCCGTTGAGCTTGGGAACGATCGTCGAGCCGCCGTCCTTGTTGCGCGAGCGCAGCGCGAGAATGGCGAGCCCTTTCTTCGACAACGAGGCGCCCTCCATGAAGTCGGGCTGGCCGCCGGGGAAGCTGATGATCCGATCGCCGATCCGCTCAGCGTTGACATTGCCGGTGAAGTCGACCTCGAGCGCGGTGTTGATGGCGCGCATGCGCGGCTGGGCAGCGATATTGGCTGGGTCGTTGACTTCGCCAGTGGTCGCCATGCGGATCTTCGGGTTGTTGCCGGCCAGGCCGTAGAGTGCGTTCGTGCCATGGAGGAAGCTGAAGACCGCCTCCTTGACCGCCGGCTTGTCGCCCACCATGAGCTCGCGTACCCAGTCGGAGCCCATTTCGCTCCAGATGCGCATCTTCCGCTTCTGCTGGAGCGCCGCGCCAACGCCATTGAGCGAGTTGCCGATGCCGACCTGGATGGTGGTGCGCAGGCGGTTCGGCACGAGACGCGCAATGTGGCTGGCGATCGCCTTTTCGGGCGCGCCCGGCTGGATGCCGTTGTGCTCCGAGAGGATGCCGCCGCCGTCGATCACCGCAGTGAGCTCGTCATATTTGATGCGGTTGCCGTAGGTGTGGGCGACGTTGGGGTTCACTTCCGCGATGATGCGGCCGCCGCGCGCCTGCGCCGCGCGCAGGGCCATCAGCGTCAGATCGCCCGCCGAACCGAGGCTAACGTAGCCATCTTTATCGGGCGGGCTCACGCGGACCACCACGGTATCGATCGGCATTTCGCCCGACTGGATCTTCTTGCCCAAATTGAACAGCGAGGCGCGGTGCAGCGTGGCCGTGCCATCTTTGGCGGCCTGGCGGTTTTGCGGCGAAACGAATAGCAGATTGGGGTGCCACTTGTCCGCCACCTTGGCATCGAAGTTCTGCGACGTAGCAAAGGTCGACATGTAGTAGACGTTGGTGCGGTGGGGTCGCGCGAGCGCGGTGGCTCGCATCGCCGGGACCAGATTGGAGGGCATGGCCGAGCCGGTGGCGAAGAAGACATGGTTGCCCATCTCTTTGGCGGCATCCCCGATCGAAAGCTTCTTCGGTGCGGCGGAGGCTCGTGGCAAAAGAGCCAGTGCGGAGAGCACCAAAAGGAGCGGGCGGAGGCGTCGGTTAGCGGAAAGGGACATGGGTACCCTCGGCCGCATACCATTCGCGGCGCCTCTCCTCTACGCAATGGCCATGCCAAGGGAAAGGGCTGCAAAGAGCCGGTTTTTCCGTTCCTGGCCTGGCCAGTCGAGCTGCCATGGCCGGCGGGAATGGCTGCTATTTTCCTTGAACCCCTCTCGCCCAACAATTATGCTTCCGCTTCCTCGGGAATCCGACCGAAAGGGAGACCATGGACCTTCGTCGACTGGGCGGAATGGCTGTCATTTTTGCACTGCTTCTTCCTGCGCTCGCGGATGCAAAAAAGAAGACCAAGCCGGAGGAGGGGGGCGAAACCATGACCTTCACGCCCGAGGAGACGGGCGCGGCCAAAGCCAAGCGGGCGGCGGTGATCGATGAGAAGGCGGCCGCGGGAACCGCTTCGAAGGTGCTCGATAGCGCCCTCAAGCTGTACGAGAAAGAGGACTACTATTCGGCCACCATCGGGTTGAACAAGGTGATGGAGGGTCAGACCACCGACGATGAGATCAATCGTCAGCGCGCCGAATTCTTTATGGGCAAGGCGCTCTTCAATATGGGCTACTACTCGGCGTCGCTCTCCTATTTCGACCGCATCGTCCAGCGGGGGGGCGAGCACCACTACTACGCCAAAACGCTGCAGTGGCTGGCATCGCTGTCGCAAAAGCTGCCCGAGTCGGCGGGCGTGCTCGATAAGATCGGCAAGTACACGCGCGAGGATCTCGACCAGCCGGCGCTCGAATCGGTGCGGGACCAGCTCTTTTTTCTACTGGGCCGCTACCACTACACGAAGGGCAATTTCAAAGAGGCGGTGGGGCTGTTTCAGGCGCTGCCCGAGGCGAGCGAATTCTACGCCCGCGCCAAGTTTTTCGAAGGCATCACCTACGTGCGCCAGTACCAGGCGCAGCCCGCTGCCGAGGCCTTCAAGGCGATCTTGCGCAAAGCCAAGGAGCACCCCGATAAGGCCACCCAGGAGTTCGAGGAGCTGGCCAACATTTCCTTGGCGCGCACCTTTTATTCCCTATCGCAGTTCGACAAGGCGGTGAAGTATTTCGACCGTGTGCCGACCGAATCGGCCGACTGGTTGGCGTCGCTGTTCGAGTCGGCCTGGGCGCAGTTCCAGATCGACGGCGACTCGAAGGCGCTCGGCAATATCCATTCGATCAACGCGCCATTTTTCGAGAACGAATTCTATCCCGAGTCGCTGATTTTGAAGGCGGTCATCTACTTCCAACGCTGCAACTACGAGCTGGCGATGGCGGCGGTGGCGGAGTTCAACGAGACCTATCCGGGGCTGAAGAAGGACATCGAAAAGGTAATCAACAAGTACCCGGACAACGCGGCTTTTTACAAGTATGTGCTCCGGATCCGCCGCGGCGAATCGGGGCTACCCGACCGTGTGCAGCGCGCGGCCGAGGGGGCGCTGTCGGACAAGACGCTGGTCAAGACGCTCGACTATGTCGCCGAGCTCGACCGCGAGCTGCACCAGGTGGAGAAATCAGACCCGGCCTGGAAGTCGACGGCCATCGCTGGCAACATCTTGCAGGATCTGACGCTACAGCAGTCCCTGGCGCAGAACGATGCCGGCACCATGGCACGTGATCGCCTCAAGCGGCTCTCGACGGAGATCCAGGAGCTGGTGAAGCAGGCGCTCAAGATCGAGTACGAAACGCTGAATGCGCAAAAGGGCGTGCTGGAGGCGTCGCTGCGGAGCGAGCAGTCGGTCGCGAGCGGCACCGCGCGCAAGAATGCCGAGGTGGTCGCCGATGATGAGCACGAGAAGTGGCCCTTCGACGGCGAGTATTGGCAGGACGAGCTCGGGTACTATAAGTCCCGCATCGTCAACAAGTGCTCGGCCAAGTGAGGGCGCAGATGAAACTAGCGAAAACACCGCGCGGGGAGCGCGCGGCAGGGGGAGGCTCGAGCGAGCTTGGATCGCTGGAGGGGGACGGGAAGGTCCCCGAGTATGCCGAGCTTGGGTACTACAAATCGCGCATCGTCAACAAGTGCTCGGCCAAGTGAGAGGTTAGGTTCCGATGAATCGAGTTGCCTTCGGGAGCACCCTTTTGTGGGTAGCCGTCGCCACCGCTGTTCCTCCTAAATACACCAAAAAAGAGGCGTCGGTGACGTCGCAGCAGACCGCGCTCACCAAGCCGGCGCAGCGGGCCAAAGAGGAAAAACAGCGGCCCACCATCGATGCTTCCGATGTATTCGGCGGCGTGGGTGAGCAGCTCAAAGCGGTCACAGATCAGCAGATCAAAGTGATGCAGCGCCTCATCGAGAACACCGGTGACGACGATCCGGAAAAGCCCGACTATCATTTCCGCATCGCGGAGCTCTACGCGCAGCAGGAGCACTACTACAGCTTCCGCGCCCGCGAGCTCGACCAAAAGATCTTCGAAGCGGTGCAGGCGAACAAGGCGGCGGTGGCCGAGCAGTTCAAGAAGCAGCAGACCGATTACGAAAACCGCGAGAAAACTTGGCTCAAGGCCGCGGTCAAGGAGTACCTGAAGGTCACCGAGAATCCCAAGTTCAATGGCTACAAGCGCATGGACGAGGTGCTGTTCTACCTCGCCTTTCTTTTGACGCAGCAGAAGCGCGAAGATCTGGCGCGACCGATCTTCAAGCGCCTCATCAAGGACTATCCCGATTCGAAGTACATCCCCGATGCACTGCTCTCCTTCGGGGAGTACTACTTCGAGCAGAAGGACATCGAGAATGCGCTGCGTTTTTACGACAAGGTGCTGCAGTATCCGCAATCGCGCGTCTTTGGCTACGCGCTCTATAAGAAGGGTTGGTGCTACCTCAACCTGCAGGACTTCAAATCGGCCCTGCAGATTTTCGAGAGGGTGATCCTCGAAACCAAAGTCGACAAGAAGGACACCAACAAGCTATCGCTTTTGAAAGAGGCGAAGAAGGATTCGGTGCGCGCCTACTCGCAGATTTCGTCGGCGCCGCCCGACAAGGCGTGGCCCTATTTTCAGCGCATCGGCGGCGATTTTGCGCCGACCATGCTCGAGCAGCTGGGGGAGCTCTACAACGCGCAGGGCAAATTCCCCGAGAGCATCGTGATCTATCGGCAGCTCATCAAGCTCAACCCCACTTCGCCCAAGCTCTGTTCGTGGCAGGAGGAGATCCTGCGCAACACACTGTCGAAGACCGGTTCGCGCGCTACCCCCGAGGCGGTGCAGGAGCTCGAGCGCCTATCGGCGGTGCTGGAAAAGTTCAAGACCATGGCGGGCGTGAAGAGGGAGGCGGTCGAGGAGTGCCGCGATAACACCGCTGGCTCGCTGCGCGAGCTCGCGACGACCTGGCACAAAGAGGCGCAGAAGACCAACGTCAAGGAGACCTACGCGCTCGCCCAGTCGCTCTACAAGGAGTACATCACGAAGTTTCCCGAGGAGAAGGATGTCTACCCGATGACCTTCTACTACGGCGAACTCCTGTTCAAGTTGGAGAAGTTCTGCGATTCGGCGCCGGTCTATACCAACGTTGTCACGATGAACGGGGGCAACGACGCGCGCTATCGCAACGAGTCGGCCTACGCGGCGGTCATTTCGTGGAAGAACTGCCTCGCGGTTGACGACCAGGAGCATGTCGACGAGAGCCAGCGCAAGGGGGTGGTGAAGGACGTTCGCGACCAAAAGAAGGGCAAGGGCAAGGAGAAGGACCCGGAGAAGAGCCGGGCCGAGGAGCTGGCGAAGTTCAAGCCGCTCGAGATCCCGGAGAAGTGGCACAAGATGCTCGACGCCTTCGACACCTACATCAAGTACGTGCCGAATTCTCCCGAGCTTCCGACCATCCGCTACCGTAAAGCGCGCGTTTTCTACGAATACAACCACTTCGAAGATGCGGCGAAGTTTTTCCGCGAGGTGGTCGAAAACCATCGCGATTCGGAGCTCGCGCCGGTAGCGGCCAACCTGCTTTTCGATTGCGATAACATTCTGCGGCAGGCGCAAAGCGGCACCTTTGAGCAGCTGCGCGGCGATACCAAGAAGTACTGCAGCTGGCCCGATCTCATCAAGGATGGCGACTTCGTCAAGCAGTGCGACACCATCACGGCGAATCTGACCCGCATGGAGATCGAGGACTTCGAGCACAAGGGGGAAAAGGACATCAAGTACTATCGCAAGGCCGCCGATATGTACTGCAAGCTGGCGGAGGAGCACCCTGAAGACCCGAAGGTGGACGAGGTCTGGTACAACTGCGCGATCGATTACGAGCGCGCCAAGCAGCTTGGCAAGGCGATCGAAACGCGCATCAAATTGATCAAGTTGAAGCCTGTCAGCATACTCGCGCAAAAGTCGGTCTTTTTCCTGGGGCGCGCCTACCGCGACATCGCCGCCTACGACAAGGCGGCGGAGCAGTTCGAGACCTTTGCCGTCAAGTATCCGGGGGAGAAGGCCAAGCCGGGCGACCGCAGTGCGCCCGACGCTGCGACCGCGCTCTATTCCGCGTCGATCTATCGGCGCGGCCTCGGCGAGGTGGAAAAGGCGGTCGAGGATGCTAAGAAGTTCGTCGATCTTTACGGCAATCGCGGTAAGGAGAACGAAGACAAGGCGGCGGGCGTCTTCTTTGGTCTGGCGCAGATCTATGAGCAGCAGAAGGATCGCGTGAAGCTGGCGAAGCATCTGAACGACTATCTGAAGGCCTGGGGGCAAAAGGGTGGCGCGGATCGACAGATCATCGCCAATGTGAAGCTGGGCGAGCTCGCCTGGGCCGATAGCTGCCCGGTGGCGGGGGTCAACGGCGCCTGCATCGAGGTGACCCGCGTGCGTGCTTCGTCGGCGACGCGCGTGGCAGAAAGAGCGAGCAAGGGCAAGAAGGGCAAGAAGCTGAAGAAGAAGGGCGCGGTGCTGCCGGCGCAGTGCGGGCCGGAGACCAAATCGAAGATCACGCTGCATGAGCGCAAGCCGGCGCTGATCAAGCAGGCGCAGGACTACTTTGCTGCAGCGATGAAGGAGTATGCGAACGGCGCGGCAGTGAAGAAGATCCCCGGCAAAGACGAGGCGGAGCGGGCGGCGCGGGCCGATTCGATGATGTACTACGTGGCCGAGGCGCGCTCGATGGAGGGCAATCGGGAGTATGAGAAGCTGATTGGAATGAAGATCCCGGACAAGCTCGACTTTACGCCCGTCGATGTCAGCGCGTCGAAGGCCAAGCAGGCCAAGGACAAGAAGCGGCTCGACGACAACAGCAAGAAGTTTAAGACCTGGTACGAGACCAAGATCAAGCAGGTCGATACGGCGCAGAAGATCTACCAGCAGGTGATTCTGTTCAAGCAGGCCCACTGGGCGATCGCAGCGGCGGCACGAATCGGTCAGATCTTCCAGGACTTCTCGGGTCAGCTCTACACTGCACCGGTGCCGAAGGCAGGCAAGGCGCCGGAGGGGATGTCGCAGGAGGAGTTCGACCAACTCTTCCATGACTCCTACTGCGACCAGATGACCGATACCGCCGAGCCGCTCGAGACCAAGGCGGTTGAGGGGCTTTCGACCTGTCTCAAGAAGTCGACCGACCTGCAGTGGTTCAACGAGTGGTCGGCGCTGTGCGAGGCGGAGCTCAACCAGATCAAGCCGCAGGAGTACCCGCTCGCGTCGGAGATCCGCGGCGTGCCTGGCTACTTCGATAAACGGCCCGATTCGGCGTCCTTGATTACGGAGCTCAAACAATGACCCGCGCTATCCTGATCACTCTTTTCATGGCAGGTGTGGCGAGTGCCAAGAGTGAGCCCAAGTCGGTGGCCCCGGACTTTGCCAAGCTGGTAGTGAAGGTGGCGGAGGCGCGCAAGGCGGTGCCAGGGGGCAAGCTCACCGCCGATCTGAGCGTGCGCTTCGCCAGCGATTTCATGTCGCTAGGAAAGGAGGGCGCTTCGGCCGAGTCCTACTTTAACGCCGGGGTGCTGTCGGCCCAGGCGGGGGATACCGCGGCCGCGGAACGCGCCTATCGCGCGGCGATCGATGCCAACACCAACTTTGCGCCGGCCCACGCCAATCTCGGGGAGCTCGCCTACAAGGCGGGCAAGATCGACCTGGCGCAGCAGGAGTTTGAGACGGCGCTCAAGCTCGATCCCAAGAATGTGGCGGCCTACAACGGCAGCGCCCTCTTGCTGTTCGAAAAGGCGGCGGCGACCAACAACGCGGTGCTGCTCAAGGAGGCGGTCGGCAAGTTGCGGCGCGCACTGGCGGTCGACGCCGAATCGATGCCCGCCTATTCGCTGCTCGCCCTCATCTATTATGCGCTGGCCGAGGCCGACCCGTCGAAGCTCGATCTGGCCAAGCTCGTGTGCGAGCAGGGGCTCGAGGTCGATAAGGAGCATCCGCAGATCTACAACACGCTTGGGCTCATCTACCTCGAGCGCAAGAACGTGACGCTCGCGCTCCAGCAGTTTCGTAACGCGGTGAAGTACGATCCCAAGTACGTGGAGGCCCAGCTCAACATCGGCGCAATCACGCTTAATGCGCGTGGGTATCAGGAGGCGGAGGCGGCGTTTAAAGCGGTGCTTGAGGCCAAACCAACGCTTGAGCAGCAGTTCGATGCCACGGTCGGGATGGGGGTGGCGCTGCGGGGGCAGCGGCGCGTCGATGAGGCGGAGCAGTGGTATGCCAAGGCCAAGGCACTTTCGCCGGGAGCCTGCGCGCTGTCCTACAACTTGGGGGTGCTCTACCAGGACTACAAGTCGGGGAACGAGGCCGATCAGACCAAGGCCAAGGGGCTGTTTCAGGAGTTTCTCAAGTGCGGCCAGGCGGATCCCGACAAGCTCAAGGATGGCGCTCGCCGGATCAAGGACATCGACGACTACTTCAAGGCACTGGTCGAGCAGAAGAAGCTGGAAGAGGAGAATCGCAAGCTGCAGGAAGAGGCGGAGAAGATGATGAAGCAGCAGCAGGAGCAGGAGCGGCTGCAGCAGCAACAGGCTTCGCCACCGCCCGCTCCGGGGCCGCCGGTCAAGAAATAGTGGGAACCCTTGGGTTGCACGGTTGTCAAAGGCTAGGAGGATCCAGATGAAGCGCGCGATTTTCGCCTCTTGGGTATTGCTTTCAGCTCCCCTGGGGGCGCAAAAGCCGGCCGCGACGCCGGCGCCAGCAGCCGCTGGGGTCAGCTACAAGCAGAAGACCGTCTACGACTTCGACGATGATGTGGTCGAGGGCGATCTGGTGCGACCCGACGGTGATTTTGTCGACACCCGCAAGGCGGCGAAGCACTCGTCGCTCATCAAGATGCGCGCGAACTTCATCCCTGAGATGCTCAAGTCGGCTGAAGATATCTAGGAGCCTTTCCGATGCCCAATGGCGTGACGATCCCTCTCCAGTTTGAGATCTACAAAGGGGGCGAACTGGTTCGTACCGAGACCCTGACCCAAGATGTCATCAAGGTCGGCAAGCTCTCCTCCTCGCATCTGCGGATCGAAGACGAGAATGTTTCGCGGATGCATGCGGTGATCGAAATCACCAGCCCGACGGAGATTTCGATCATTGATCTGGGTTCATCCAAGGGAACGATCGTCAATGGGCAGAAGGTCAACAAGGGCCGCCTCAAATCGGGGGATGAGATTCTCCTCGGCAATACGCGTCTGGTGCTGACCGTCGGAGAGCCGGTGGCGGCTGCGGCGCAGGCGACGATCGTTTCGGCGCCGGCCCCGGTGCCCTCGCCCCTCCCAGCGCCGGTCGTCCCTCCTCCCCAGTATGCCCCCCCTCTATTGGCACCGCTCTCCCTGGAAGCGGTCGAAGTGCGCGATGGCTCGCAGGCCATCGAAGTGGTGGCGCTGTTCGAAAACGCCATCCTCGATACGCGCCACTACACCAACCCGGCCGCGGGCGATGTGCAGGGCAGCACCAAAGGGATCCTGGCCGGCGCTGCGGGTTCGCTGTTTGGCGCCTTCGTGTTGTTCGTGGTCGCCTGGTTTCAGGTCGATCGGCTCCAGCAGGTGCGCGAGGCGTGGGAGAAGGCCAATCCTGGCAAGGGCACCAATGAGTTTCCCATGCCCCACGAGGGGCCGTGGATGGATATCGTCGTGGCGGTGCTGCTGGTGTCGGGCCTTTCGCTTTTGATCTGGGGCCTGCTGCGCCTCTTCGAAGAGCGCCAGCCGCGCCACTTTACGATCGGCCCGGCCGCGGATGCACTGGTCAACGTCCCGGCGAATCTTGTGCCCACAGCAAACTTTCCGCTGGTCCGCTCGACCGGCAGCGCCTATGAGCTGCTCTTTACCCCGGCGATGCAGGGCGATGTTACCCTCGCAGCGCGCGTGCATACGCTGCAGGAGCTGGTGGCCCAGGGGCGCGCCCCGGCTTCGAGTGCGGTGGCGGGCGCCCATGCGTTTGCCATCCCCGAGGGCGCACGCGCGCGTGTCGACCTCGACCAGGCGACCTTTCTGGTCAATTCGGTGGCGCCGCCGCGCCGCCATCCGGTGCCATTCAAACTCGATTGGGATCTTTTGGCGCCGCTGGTCGGCTGCTTCGTCGGTGGCGCCCTGTTCCTCGGGATGATTTTTTCAATTCCGCCCGATCCCAAATCACTGTCGCTCGATGCCTTTTTGAACGACCAGCGCTTCGCCAAATTCGTCATCAAGCCGCCCGAGGAGAAGGAGGAGCAGATCCCCGAGTGGCTCAAGAAGAAGGGGCCCGATGAGGCGGGTGGCAAGGGCAAGCGCCACAAGGGCGAAGAGGGCAAGATGGGCAAGAAGACCTCCAAAAACAAGGCGGGTCTCTATGCGCTCAAGGGGCCGAAAGACAACACCGACCCGCATCTGGCCAAGCAGCTGGCCACCGAGGCGGCGCAAAAGGCGGGCGTACTCGGGATCTTGAAGGCCAACGAGGGATCGCACCTGGCCTCGATCTTTGGGCGCGACTCGGCGCTCGGTAACGATGCGGAGAATGTGCTCGGCGGGCTGGTCGGAACGCAGGTGGGCGAGGCGTATGGCGTCGGCGGCCTGGGGCTCGTCGGATCGGGGCGCGGTGGAGGCGGCACGGGCGAAGGGACGATCGGTCTTGGCAATCTCGGAACCATCGGCAAAGGCGGCGGCGGTGGCTCGGGTTCAGGCTATGGCCGCGGAGCCGGCGGGCTCGGTGGGCGGCGCGCGCACGCCCCCGATGTGGTGCCCGGCACGGCGCAGGTGCGCGGCTCGCTGGATAAAGAGATCATCCGCCGCATCATCCGCCGCCATATCAACGAGGTGAAGTTCTGCTACGAGAAGGAGCTGACGAAAAACCAGAATCTTTACGGGCGCGTGATCATTCAGTTCACGATCGCCGGCACCGGACAGGTGGTGGCCTCCCTGGTGCAGCAGTCGACCATGAACAACCCGCCGGTCGAGCAGTGCATCGCGGGTGCGCTGCGGCGTTGGGAGTTCCCGAAGCCGAATGGCGGCGGCATCGTCATCGTCTCCTATCCCTTCGTTCTCAAGTCCGCCGGCGGGGAGGAATAGGATGCGTTGTTTCTGTCTCTTGGTGCTGCTGACCGGCTGCTTCGAGCAGCGCAATCGATCGATTACATTGATGAACAGTGGCGTGGAGGCGGGGCGTCAGAAGCTCTACGATACCGCCGTTCGCGACCTCAAGCAGGCGGCTCAAGTCGATCCTTCGAACCATCTTGCCTGGTACAACCTGGGTGTTATCTACAAGGACCAGAAGAAGTGGGGCGACGCCGCCGGGGCGTTTAACGAAGCCGTCAAGGTGCAGGGCGATAATCCGAGCTACCACTACGAGTTGGCCAACGCCTACCAGGAAAATGGCCAACTCGATCTGGCGCGCAGCGAGTACGAGAGCTGCATCAAGACCGACGGCAAGCTCTACAAGGCGCACTATCGCCTCGGCACGGTGCTGGAAAAACAGGACAAGCTGCGCGAGGCGGACGCCGAGTACCGCAAGGCGATCGAAACCAACCCGCGGTTTACGGCCGCCTTTATCAAGCTGGGCTATCTTTACTACGACCATGACTATGACAAAGAGGCGGTTCTGGTGTTCCAGAACGCCATTTTGGGCAACGATTCCGATGGCGAGGCCCACCTCGGGCTGGGGTTGGCGCTGCAGAAGACCAAGCAGTACGAGCCGTCGGTGGACGAGTTCAAGAAGGCCTATCAGCTGAATCCGGAGCTGTTTCTGGCGGTCTACAACCTCGGCATCACCTACAAGGCGATGGACGACAAGAAGAACGCCCGCGAGTGGCTAAAGAAGTTCGTCGACGGCGCCGGTTCGAAGGGCGGCCCAGAGCTGGTCAAGGCGGCTTCGGATTCGCTGTATCAGCTCGACGCACCCTAGTATTCTCCGACGGGAAAAGGGTTCAGTTGGCGGTTGATCAAGCCCTCACCGGATGTTATAAAAACACTCCCCCACATCCGGTCTAGAGGTACTGATGGATCCTCGCACCCAGCTTATAAGCCGCCTGCGCAGTGCGCGCAGCTGGAGCAAACTACCCCAAGTATTGGAGGAGCTTGAGCGGGGTCTGGCAGAGCTGGACAAGGAGGCGCGCACAGCGGGGCTGGTAGAGCTCGGCCTGCAGTGCGAGGAGCTCCTCTTGCAGTCCGATCGCGCACTTGGCTACTACCGCGCCGCACTGGCGCTGGACGCGCGAAACAAGAGGGCCCGCGAGGGTATCGAACGGATCGGCTGGGAGCTGGGCGACCTCGGGCTGGTGGCGGAGATGCTCGGCCAGGCACTTTCAGCCGCACGCAGCCAGAAGGCCAAAGCGGCGCTGCAGGGGCGGCTCGGCTGTTTGCAGCTCGATCTCGGACAGCTCGACGAGGCGCGCACCAATCTCGAGGTTGCGCGGGAGGCGAAGCTCGAAGCTGTGGACGCGAAGCCGTGCCAAGAGGCGCTGGCGGCGCTCGACCACGATCGCAAGGAATGGCTCGACGAGGCCGAGGCGCTGATCAAGCAGGCGGAGGGAGCCGAGCCGGGGGCGGCTGCGCAGCTCTATCTGCGGGTCGCGCGGATCTATCGGATCGAGATGCCGGGCGACCCGGCGATCATCGATGTGTTGCAGCGTGCCATGGCCAGCGATCCGGACCTGGAAGAGGCGGCGCTGCTGCTCGAACGGGTGCTGGTGGCGGCCGAGGCGTGGGACGATCTCATGGGGGTGCACGAGGGACGTGCGCGCTTCCTCGCCGACCCGACCGCGCGGCTCGCCCTCTTGCGTCGTATGGGAACGCGCTGGGCGGTGCAGTTCAAGGATCCTGAAAGGGCTGTCTTTTTCTATCGCAAGGCGCTCGAGCAGCACTACTTGCCACGCAAGCAGGGGGAGGCGGATGGCTTTGCCGGCCACCTGGCGGCGTTTCGGCAGGTTTGCGAGGTGCTCGGCGCGCACGGCGAATGGGGGGAGCTTCTGCAGCTGGTCGATCTCGGGCTGCAGGGGCAACGGAAAGGCGACGAGCGTGTGGTGCTCGCTGGCGCAGCCGGAGAGATCGCCTGGCAGGCGATGAAGGATCGCGAACGGGCGCAGCGCTACTTTTCCGTGGTGCGCGAGCTCGATCCGCACAGTGAGGAGCTGCGCGATTTCATGGGCCACGTCGGCGAGATCGTTCAGGAGGTGGCGGATACCTCGGACACCGCCAAGGTGGCGATGGCGGCAGGTGGGGTGGTGGAGGCGGCCCCTGCACCGAACGAGGAGCTGCCGCCTGACGCGGTGGCGACGGCACGTGCAGCGGAAGCGAGCAGCGTCGACAAGGGGATCGAGGCCTGGCGCAAGTTGGCGGCAGCCCACCCGACGGCACACGCGCCGAGGATCGAGCTCGGACGGATCTACCGCAAGGCTGAACGCTGGAGTGCGCTGGCGGAGCTTCTGCGCGAGCAGGCCGAGAAGCACTCGGTGGGCGACGAAAAGATCGCGACCTATTTCGATTTGGCGGAGCTCTATAAGGAGAAGCTGCGCAACGACGGGCTGGTGGTCACCGCGCTCAACACGGTGCTCGGCCTTGCGCCGCACCATCCTCGTGCGCTCGACGCACTGCTCGGGCAGTACGAGCACATGAAGCGCTGGCCCGATCTCGCCGGAGTGCTGCAGAAGAAGGCTGCCGCTGCCACCAGCGATGGGGAGAAGATCGAGCTCTACGGCCGCCTGGCGCAGCTCTACCAGGAGCGCTTCTCCAACGTGGCGGAGGCGATCAAGGCCTACGAAAAGGTGCTGGAGATCGATCCGCGCCATTCGGCGGCCATCGCCTTTCTCAAGGCCAACTACGAAAAGCGGCGCGATTGGGAGAAGTTGATCGCGGTCGAGCTGCGTGAGATTGCCGAGCTGCCGGCAGCTGAGCAGCCCGCCCGTTTCGTGGCGGTGGCGAAGGTGGCGTCAGAGAAGTTGAAGAAACCGCTGGTGTGCATCGATTTGTGGGAAAAAGTGCTCGCCGCGGAACCGGGCCATGGCGAAGCGCTGGGCGAGCTCGAGAAGCTCTATGAGCGGGAGAAGCAGTGGGACAGGCTGGCGGCAGTGTGTCAGCAGCAGGCGGAGGCGACCACTGATCCGGCGCGACGTTCGGCAGCGCTCCAGAAGCTGGGGCTGCTGTTCACCGAGAAGGTGGTCGATGGCGATCGGGCGCTGGCCGCGTGGCGTGCACTCTTGGCGATCGAGCCGGAGAATCGGCGCGCTCAGGAGGCGCTCAAGAAGGTTTATCTGCAGCAGCGGAATTTTGCCGAGCTCGAGGCCTTTTTCGCGGCCCAGAATAAGCTCGACGAATATGCTCGCGTGCTCGAGCGCCAAGCGGAGAGCGAGGACGATCCGACCAAGATCCAGCTCCATCTGCGGATTGCCGAACTCTACCGCGACCGACTCGGCAAGGCGGATCGGGCGCTGCGCGCCTACGAGCGCGTGCTGACGCTCGACGCCCAGCACCTCGGTGCTGCGGAAGCGCTCATTCCGCTTTACGAAGCGACGCGCGAGCCGCGCAAGCTGGCGGCGGTGCTCGAGGTCCAGCTTCATGCGACCCAGGAGGCGGGTGTGCGGCGCCAGCGGATGCAACATCTGGCCGAGCTCTGCGAGGGCATGCTGCGCGACAAGGCGGCCGCCTACGGTTGGTGCCTGCGTGGTTTTGCCGAAGAGAACGATTCGACTTGGGCGCGCAGTGGCGTGGAGCGTCTCGCCAAGGAGACGGGCGGCTTCGCGGAGCTGGTGGCGGCCTATGAGAAGGCGGCTGAGGCACTTCTCGCCGCACGGTCGCCGGCCCTGGCGCTGTCACTGTTGGCGATGGTAGCGCAGGTGTATGAAACGGAACTCGGCGATACCGATCGAACCTTGGCGGTCAATCGCCAGATCCTTGCGCTGGATGAGCACCACGCGGGCGCGCTGGCGGCGCTCGAACGGCTCTACATTGCCACCCAGAGGTTTTCCGAGCTGCTCGAGATCTACGAGCGCAAGTTGGCGGTTGAGACCGACCCAGCGGTGCAGCGTGACCTTCGCTATCGCATGGCCCACCTCTTCGAAGAGGAGCTGCGCGATCGCAAGCGGGCGGCGGAGGTCTATCGGACGATCTTGGCGGAGGGCGATGTCCTTCCGGCGCTGCGGTCGCTCGATCGGCTGATGGTCGCCGAGGGACAGTGGAAGGAGATCGGGAATCTGATCGAGCGGCAACTCTTGCTGGTCGACACCGATGACGCGCGTGCGCAGCTCAAGTTCCGCTTTGCCGAACTGCACGAGCAGCACCTCGACGACGTGGAGGGCGCGATCGCCTGCTATCGCGAACTCCTCGAGCTCGCTCCCGAGCATGCCGGCGCGCGGGCCGCGCTCGAGCGCCGGCTTTCGGACCGGACGCACCAGCTGGCGGCAGCGGAGCTCCTGGAGCCGATCTATCAGCGCAGCGAGTCTTGGCGCGAGCTCATCGATCTGCACGATGTGCAGCTCGGGCGCGAGACGGAGGGGGTGCGCCGCGGGGAGCTCTTGGCTGCGATCGGCGAGCTGTGGGCCCACCGACTGGGCGATGGTGACAAAGCGTTCGAGGCCTACAGTCGCTGCTTTCAGGAGCAGCCGGCGAGCCCGGTGCGGGGCGAGCTCGAACGCCTCGCGGCCCATCTCGACGAATGGAAACGGCTGGTGCGGCTCTACGAAGGAGTGCTGGAGAAGAACTCGCTCGAGCGGGGCGATCCGGGGCTGCTCCGCGAACTATTGCACAAGGTCGCCGAGGTCTATTCCGAAAAACTGGGGGATGCTCCCAAGGCGGTCGAAGTGTATCGGCGCGCGCTCAGCGCGGATCCGGACGATCTCGGCGCGCTCGAAGCGCTTGAGCGGCTCTACACGAAACAGGAGAAGTGGCCCGAGCTGCTCGAGGTCTACCGGCGGCAGATCGAGTTGCTCCCTCTGGCGCGCGAGGCGGCACGCGAGGCGCTCTATTTCCGCGTGGCCTATCTCTGGGACGAGGTGCTGCAGAATCCCGATGAGGCGATCGCCGCCTACCGAGAGATCCTCGGCTTTTCGGGCGGCCAGGCGAAGGCGCTCACAGCGCTCGATCGGCTCTATCAAGGAAAACGAGCCTGGCACGAACTTGCGGACAACCTCGGGCAGCAGCTCAGCCTGACGGCGGAGCAGGGCGATCGGGCTGAATTGCTGGCGCGGCTGGCTGCGCTGCGAGAGCGCCAACTCGGTGAGGTAGCGGCAGCGATCGATACCTATCGGCAGGTGCTCGAACTTGCACCCGATCATGAAGTGTCGCGAACAGCGCTCGATCGGCTGATCAAGGTGCCCGAACATGAGCTTCAGGTGGCACAGATCTTGGAGCCGATCTATCGCACCGGCGGCGAGTCGACCCAATTGGTCGAGGTGTACGAGGTGATGGCCCGCCACACGTTCGATCCGGCGCGCAAGATCGAGCTCTTCGAGCAGATCGGCGAGCTACATGAGCTCGGCGGCGATGATCCAGGCAAGGCCTTTTCCGCCTACGACCGGTCTCTGCGCGAAGATCCGGCGCGCTTGGCCACCCACGATCGGTTGCAACGGCTCTCGCGCGCCATCGGGCGTTTTGGCGAGCTGGTGCAACTGTATCGTGAGATTGCTGAGAAGACGACCGACACCGAACTCCGGGCAGAGATGTGGCAGCGCGTGGCACAGCTCTCGGCGAGCGAGCTCAACGACATCCACGGTGCTGCTGAGGCCTATGGCCAGGTGCTCGAGGCCGATCCCAAGAACCTCGACGCGGCCGATGCGCTGGAAGCGATCTATTTGAGCGCTGCCGACTTCACCCACTTGGTCGAAGTGGTCTTGCGAAAAGTCGAGATGGTCGAGGAGCTCACCACCAAGAAGGAGCTGTGCTTCAAGGCGGCCAAGCTGTTCGAAGAGGTGCTCGAAAGCGGTCCACGGGCGATCGAGGCCTATCGGCTGGTGCTGTCACTCGACGAGAGTGACGTGCAAGCGCTCGACGCACTGGAGCGCCTGTGCATCCAACACGAGCGGTGGAGCGACCTCAAGGAGATCTACGCCAAGAAGGCGGCGAT
>JAHFDT010000093.1 GCA_023248875.1 Myxococcales bacterium
CTGCGCGACGAAGAGGTGGTGATGGAAGCCATGGGCGTAGACCAGACCAAGACAGCGACCAGTGCCGCGGGCGAAACCCTGCCCTACCGAAATGCCGTCGAGATGTTCACCGAACGGGTTCGTGCCAGCCGACTGCGCCCGGTTTTTCGCACCAAGGTGGGCAGCGAATGGCGGTCGAGCACGTGGGGCGACTGGGACCAGGCGGCACGCGAGGTCGCGGGGGGGCTCATCGCACTCGGCCTTGGGGTGGGGGAGCGCGGCTGCCTTCTCGGCGACACCTGTCCCGACTGGCTGCACTCCGAGATCGGTCTTCTGATGGCCGGTGGTGTGACGGTGCCGATCTATCAGTCTAACTTGCCGCATGAGTGCGAGTACATCATCAACGACTGTGGGGCGCGGGTGGTGTTTGCCCAAAATGCCAAGCAGCTCGAGAAACTGGTCTCGGTGCGCGCCCAGCTCGCGAATGTGGTTCGGGTGGTGACATTCGAGCCCGTGGCAGGCGCGGACGCCGACTGGGTCACTAGCCTGAGCGATCTCCGAGCCGCCGGACAAAAATGGATCGCGGAGCACGCCGACGAACTCGAGCGGCGCTGGGTCGAGGTCAAGGCCAGCGATACCTTTACCATCGTATATACCTCGGGAACGACCGGCAACCCCAAGGGCGTGGTGCTGGCTCACGAAAGCATCGTCTTTACCGCCTACTCGATCCGCGAAGTACTGACCTTCTCGGAGCAGGACGAGCAGCTCCTCTTTCTGCCGCTGGCGCATATTTTTGCGCGCGTTCTGGAGTGGGCGACGATCTACAAGGGCGCTCAGATCGCCTTCGCTGAGAGCATCGCACAGCTGGTGCCCAACCTCGGCGAGGTGAAGCCCAGCTTCATGGGCGCCGTGCCTCGGGTCTATGAAAAGGTGTATGCGAAAATCCAGGCCAACCGTGCCGCTTCCTCACCGACCAAGCGCAAGATCTTCGACTGGGCCGTGGGGGTAGGACGCCAAGTGTCGGCTCGCCAACAGGCCGGACAGCCGATCCCGGCGGGCCTCGCGTTTCGGCACGCCATCGCCAATAAACTCGTCTTTTCCAAGATTCAGGCGGTGCTAGGCGGGCGGATCCGCTTTCTCATCTCTGGCGGCGCGCCATTGGCGCGTGAGATCGCCGAGTTTTTCCACGCGGTCGGGCTGCTGGTGCTCGAAGGGTATGGTCTCACCGAGACCACCGGTGCTTCGTTTATCAACCGCGAGCACAAGTTCCGCTTCGGTACCGTCGGGATGCCCATTCCCGGACTCGAGGTGAAGATCGCCGATGATGGCGAAATCCTGTTGCGGGGCAAGTCGGTGCTCAAGGAGTACCACGGTAAGCCCGAGGCGACGGCGGAAGTGCTAGAGCCGGATGGCTGGTTTCATACCGGGGATATCGGCGAGTTCGAGGATGGTTTCTTGCGGATCACCGATCGCAAGAAGGACCTCATCGTCACTGCGGGCGGCAAGAAGGTGCCGCCGCAGAACCTCGAGAATCTGCTCAAGACGACGCCCTACATCAGCCAGGTGATGGTCCATGGTGACAAGCGACCCTATCTGACGGCGCTGGTGACGCTCAACGAAGAGGCCATCCGGCGCTGGGCCGGCGAGAACCATATCGCCGCCCAGGATCTTGCTGAGCTGGCGCAGCATGCCGAAGTGCGTAAGCTGATTCAGCAGGCCTTCGACCAGCTCAACGCACAGCAGCCCTCCTATGCGACGGTCAAGAAGTTCAATATCCTCCCCACGGACTTCACGCAGGAGACGGGCGAGCTCACCCCCACGCTCAAGGTCAAGCGCAAGTTCGTGACCGATAGGCATCTCGCCCTGCTCGATAGTTTCTACGCCAACTAACGCTTGACACCCAGCGCCGACGGGACTACCACCGGATAACTTTGCAACGCCAACAGGCACGTAGCTCAGTGGGAGAGCACTACCTTGACACGGTAGGGGTCGGCGGTTCAATCCCGCCCGTGCCTACAAGTCTTCTGCCACGATGAATGAGTTAGAAAAGCTGCGGCACTCGGCCGCCCATGTGATGGCCGATGCCGTTCAGCGCATCTGGCCCGATGCCAAACTCACCATCGGTCCACCCATCGAGCAGGGCTTCTACTACGACTTCGATTCGCCGCACCCCTTTTCCGAAGAGGATTTGGCGAAAATCGAGGAGCTCATGGGGGAGATCGTCGCGGCCGACCACCCCTTCGTCGAACGCGAAATCACCCGGGAAGAGGCGATCGCCTATTTTCGCCAGCGCAACGAGCCCTACAAAGTGGAGCTGGCGGAGGCGATTCCGGCAGGCGAGCGCATCACGCTGCACAGCCACGGCAAATTTACCGATCTGTGCCGCGGTGGCCACGTAAAATCGACGGGGGCGATTCGGGCCTTCAAGCTGCTTTCGGTGGCGGGTGCCTATTGGCGCGGCGATTCGCGCAACAAGATGCTTCAGCGCATCTACGGCACCGCGTTTTTCGACGGCAAAGAGCTAAGAACCCACCTCGCTCAGATGGAGGAGGCGAAGCGGCGCGACCACCGCAAAGTAGGCAAAGAGCTCGGCCTCTTCACATTTCATCCCTGGGCCCCGGGCGCGGTTTTTTGGCTACCGAAGGGCACCGTGCTGTGGAATACCCTGAGCGATACCATGCGTCGATTTCTCCTTGGGCAGGGGTACGTCGAGGTGAAGACGCCGCTCATTTTCAATCTGGGTCTGTGGGAACAGAGCGGCCACGCGGCGCAGTACCGCGAGAACATGTTCCACTTTCAATCCGAGGAGCAGAGCTTCGGCCTCAAGCCGATGAACTGCCCGTCGCACATGCTGCTCTACGCTGCGGAGCTGCGATCCTATCGCGATCTGCCACTGCGTTTTCACGACCAGGGGGTGCTGCACCGCAATGAGGCTTCGGGCACGCTCTCGGGTCTCACGCGCGTTCGCCAGTTTACTCAGGATGACGCACACGTTTTTCTTGCCCCGGAACAGATCTCCGAGGAGCTGGGTCGCCTCATCGATATGGTGCACCGCTTCTACGAGGCGTTTGGACTCACGTATGAGGCGAAAGTCTCGACGAGAAATCCCGAGAAATTCATCGGCGATGTCGCGGTCTGGTCGGATGCTGAACAGCGGCTCGAGCAGGCGGTGAAGGACAAGGGGCTCACCTACCGCGTCGAACCGCACGAAGCGGCCTTTTATGGCCCCAAGATCGATTTCGATGTCACCGACGCCATCGGCCGCAAGTGGCAATGTGCAACGATCCAGCTCGATTTCAATCTTCCCGAGCGTTTTGCGCTCGAGTACGTCGGAGAGGACAACGCTCGCCATCGTCCGGTGGTGATCCATCGCGCCATCTACGGCAGTTTCGAGCGTTTCATTGCGCTTCTGATCGAACACTACGCCGGCGCCTTCCCCGTCTGGCTGGCGCCCGTTCAGGCGCGCGTGTTGGCGGTATCGGAAAAGCACGAAGCTTTTACCCGCGAAGCGGCCGCTCTTCTGGCGGCCCGTGGATTCCGTGTCGACTTCGACCTATCTAATGATAAGCTCGGCGCCAAAATCAGGCGGGCGCAACTGGAAAAAATCCCCTACATGTTGGTGATCGGCGACAAAGAGGTCGCTGCACGCACGGTGGCGCCGCGCGCCCGCGACGGCCAGCAGCACGAACCGATGGAGCTCCTCGCCTTTGCCGATCGCCTGGGCGCAGAAGCTCGAATACCGTTGACCACTTCATAGGAGAACGAACATCGCGCCTCCCCCAGACCGAACCACCAGCCAGGACGCCTATCGCGTCAACCACCGCATCCGCGTGCCCGAAGTGCGGGTGATCGGCCCCGACGGAGCCCAGCTCGGCATCCTGCGCACGGATGAGGCTTTACGCCGCGCTGAAGAGGATGGCTTCGATCTCGTCGAGGTCTCGCCGAAAGCGGTGCCGCCGGTTTGCCGCATCATGGACTACGGCAAGTTCAAGTATGAACAGTCCAAGCAGCAGGCCAAGGCCAAGCGCCACCAGTCGACGGTGATCCTCAAAGAGATCAAGTTCCGTCCCAAGACCGACGACCACGACTTCGATTTCAAGGTGCGCCACATCCGGCGCTTCCTCGAAGAGGGCAACAAGGCCAAGCTGGTGATCGTTTTTCGCGGCCGCGAGATCGTCCACCCGGAAACTGGACAGGTGATGCTCAAGGCGGTGTTCGAAGCCTGTAGCGACATCGCGGTGATCGAGCAGAATCCCATCATGGAGGGGCGCCGCATGCTGATGGTGATCGCCGCCAAAGGTGGGGTCACCCGTCCCGCGACGCCTGGCCAACCCGTAGCCCCCTCTAAGCCTTCGCCCACGGCGGAGGCGATGCGTTCGGCCGTCGTCCGGCCGGCACCCATAGTGACCACGAAGCACGAAGCGAAATAGGTGAACGATGCCCAAGATGAAGTCCCATTCCGGAGCGAAGAAGCGGTTCAAGATCACGGCCAAGGGCCATGTCAAGCACAAACAGGCCCACAAGTCGCACCTGCTTTCGCATGAGTCCCACAAGCGCAAGCGTCAGCTGCGCGGAACCAAAGTGGTCTCGCACGCACAGGAGCGGCAGGTCAAGCGCATGCTCCCCTATGAGTAGGACTTGATTTGATTCCTAGAATCGGCTAGAAGCTTCGCCTCCAGCGGATCAGGGTCGAAACTCGCGCGGTTGCGGGTCCCGAAGCCGGGAGAGTTCAGGAGAGTAAGATGCCCAGGGTCAAACGAGGGTTCAAGGCGCGCCGCCGTCGCAATCGCGTTCGTCAAGAGGCCAAAGGCTTCCGCGGTGGTCGGTCCAAACTCTGGAAAGCCATGATCGATGCCGTCCATCACGCCTGGCGCTATGCCACGCGGGATCGCAAGCGGCGCAAGCGCGATTTTCGTAAGCTTTGGATCGTCCGGATCAATGCCGCGGCTCGCACCCACGGACTCTCCTATTCGAAGCTGATCGGGGCGCTCAAAAAGAGCCAGATCGAGCTCGATCGTAAGATTCTGGCCGACCTGGCGATCAGCGATCCGGCGACGTTCCAGAAGGTCGTCGCCCAAGCGACCGCCGCGGCCTAATTATCCCAGAGGGCCCCATGGTGCCCGATAGCAGCTGGTCCCAACAAGTCGCCGCCCTCGCCGAGGAGGGTGCCTGCGCACTGGCGGCAGCGCCGAATGAGATCGCGCTGCGCGAGGTCTATGCTCGCTATGGGGGGCAAAAGGGCTCGGTGAAGCGAGCCGTTTCCGAAGCGATCGCCAGGGCGCCCAAGGAGGAGAAGCGGACTGTCGGCCAGACGGGCAATGGCGCCCTCGAGCGGATTGAAACTGCCTTCGCGTCGCGTCTCGCGGCCCTCGCCGATGCGGCCCGCGCGCGGGATCTGGAACGCTCCGTCGACGTGACCCTTCCCGGCCGAGCGCCGCGCATCGGCCACCTCCACCCGATCACCCATGCACGTCGAGAGATCGAACAGATTTTTGCACGCCTGGGCTTCGCGCTGGCGACCGGCCCCGAGGTCGAGACCGATTTTCACAACTTCGAAGCGCTCGCCATCCCGAAGGATCATCCTGCCCGCGACATGCAGGACACTTTCTATCTCGCCCAAGGCAGCGACCTGCTTTTGCGCACCCACACCTTGCCGGTTCAAATCCGCACCATGCTGGCCGGGCCCCCGCCGATCCGCATCATCTGTCCGGGCGCGGTCTATCGGCGTGACGACGATCCCACCCACTCGCCGATGTTCCATCAGGTCGAGGGGCTGGTAGTCGAAGAGCGCGTGACCTTCGCGGACCTCAAAGGGACGCTGCTGCATTTTTGCCAGGCCTTTTTGGGGCCGGCGACCAGGCTGCGCCTAAGACCCTCCTTCTTTCCCTTCACCGAGCCATCGGCCGAGGTCGATATCAGCTGCGTTTTCTGCGGCGGCACCGGCTGTCGCACCTGCAAAGGGGGAGGGTGGATCGAGCTCGGCGGCGCCGGCATGGTCGATCCCGAGGTCTTTCGTCAGGTCGCCTATGACCCTGAAAAATACAATGGATTTGCTTTTGGATTTGGGATTGATCGGATGGCAATGTTAAAGTATCGCATCAATGACATCCGGCGCCTTTATGAAGGGGACCAGCGCCTGTCGGAGCAGTTCGGATGAAGGCCTCCGTCCACTGGCTGCGCGAACTTTCCGGCTGCGATCTCGACGCGGCTGCGATCGCAGAAACACTGACCGCAGCGGGGCTAGAGGTCGAGGGGATGACCTCGCTCGGCGCCGGGCTCGCGGGAGTGATCGCAGCCGAAGTGCGGGCCCAGCGCCCCCATCCCCAGGCAGACAAGCTGACACTGGTCGATGTTTTCGACGGCGAAGCGGTCACCCAGGTGGTGTGCGGCGCGCCCAATGTGCCGGCGGCCGGTGGGAGGGTGGCCTGGGCCCGACCCGGGGCCAGGCTGCCGAGCGGCCTCACTCTCACCGCCAAAGAGGTGCGCGGCGTGCTTTCGCCGGGCATGTTGTGTGCCCCCGACGAACTCGGTCTTTCGGATGAGCATGCAGGAATTCTGATCCTCGACGCGGGCACTCCTCCGGGCACCGATGTCGCCGAGCTGCTCCAGCTGCCGGATACGATCCTGGAGGTGAACGTCACTCCCAATCGGCCCGACTGTTTGGGGCATCTGGGGCTGGCGCGTGAGCTCGCGGCGCTCGTGCCGGGCGCGAAGCTACGATCGCTCGAAGTGGATCTCACGCGTTGGGAGAGCGAACGGGAGATCCGTGGATTGGCCGAAGTCATTCTGGAGGATCCCACCGGCTGTCTGCGTTATACCGCCCGCGTCATCGAAGGCGTGACGGTGCGGCCGAGCCCACTGCCCATGCAGGTGCGGCTCGCTCGCCTCGGCATCCGCGCCATCAACAACATCGTCGATGCCACCAACCTTGGATTGCTTGAAACAGGCCATCCGCTGCACGCGTTCGACCTCGACCGGTTGACTCGCCAGACCGTCGTAGTGCGACGAGCGCGCGCGGGTGAAAAGATCGTCACCCTTGATGGACAGGAGCGATCGCTCACACCGCAGGACCTAGCGATTTGCGATCCCGAGTGGCCGGTTGCCATCGCGGGTGTCATGGGGGGGCGCGACAGCGAGGTGGGGCCGGAGACGACCCGGATCCTGCTCGAGAGCGCCCATTTTGCTCCCACCGCCATCCGGCGCACCGCGCAGCGCTTCGCCCTCCACAGCGAGGCCTCTTTGCGCTTCGAACGCGGCACCGATCCCAACCAGGGGGTAGCCCTATCATCGCAGCGTTGTGCGGTGCGCATCGCAAAATGGGCCGGGGGCCAGCTGGCACGGGGCCTAATCGATCGCTACCCAGCTCCCGTCGTGCCGCATCGGACGACGCTTCGGAGCGAGCGCACAGAGCGGGTGCTGGGAGTGGCACTTTCCCCCGCCGAGCAGGTCCAGATCCTGACCTCGCTGGGAATCGACATCGTGGCATCCGACGGAACGATCCAGTGTGCGGTGCCCACCTTTCGGCCCGATCTCACGCGAGAGATCGACCTCATCGAAGAGGTCGCACGCGTTCGCGGCTATCAGAAGATCCCCGCGACCTTGCCGCCTTCGGCCGTTGCTGCGGAGCGCACCGCGGCGCCGGGCGATCTCGTTCGCGATGCGTTGGCTGCGCTCGGTCTCAGCGAGGTGATTACGCTGGCCTTCATTTCGCCGCACCAGTTGGCGCGCACTCAGATCGGCGACGCAGTGGTGCGGCTCGCGAATCCGCTGCGGGAGGAGCAGTCGGTCATGCGCCCCTCGCTCCTTCCGGGGCTGCTGAGCGCGCTGGCCCTCAACCAGCGCCAGCACCGTGGCGATGTCGCTCTTTTTGAGGTGGGTGCTACCTTTCATCCTGTCGAGGGTGCTGCGCCGCGCGAAGTGCTGCGAGCTGGCTTGGTCCTATCGGGTCGCCGCACCGGATGGCTCAAAGGGGGCGAGCCGATCGATTTCTACGATCTCAAGGGGATCGTCGACGCGCTCCTCACCAAACTTCGCATCACCGAGATCGCTTTCGCGGCGTCGAGCGATAGTCCCTGGCTGCATCCAGGCCTGGCCGCGAGCGTCTCGGTAGACGGGCGCACCATCGGCCGCTTCGGTGAGCTCCATCCCGCGATTCGATCGACCTGGGATCTCGAGAGCGGCGTATTTCTGTTGGAGATCGAAGTGGCGCCGCTCGCCAGCGCAGCTCTACCTCGCTTCAAGGAGGCTCCGCGATTTCCCGGGATCACTCGGGACCTCTCCTTCTTTGTGGCGGCCGGGATCCCTGCCGCAGAGATCCGTAGCGCGACCACGGAAGCATCACCTCTCCTCGAGTCGATGGAGGTACTGGAGGATTATCGCGATCCGGAACGGGTGCCGCGGGGCCAAAAGGGGATGCTGTGGACCTTTCACTATCGCGCGTCCGATCGCACGCTCACCGATGAGGAGGTTCAGCGCGATCACACGCGCTTGACAGAGCTCCTCAAAACACGCTTTCAGTTGGTCCTCCGCTAGCGCAGAAACGTTGACTTTCTATCGCCTGCGACGTATTCGATGAAAGATTCGATCGAGGTGAAGCTTGAACACGCCGAATAAAACCAGAACCGACGATTTCCGCACCATGACCAAAGCCGAGATCGTCGAGAACGTTTACGAGCGCATCGGTGGATTTTCCAAGAAAGAGGCAGCTGAGGTCGTCGAGCTGGTGTTCGACACGATCAAGGAGACGCTCGAGCGGGGCGAGAAGATCAAGATCTCGGGATTTGGAAACTTCCTCGTGCGCCAGAAGAACTCGCGCATCGGCCGGAATCCGCAGACGGGTGAAGAGATCACCATCAGCGCGCGCCGCGTGCTGACCTTCAAACCGAGCCAGGTCCTCAAGAACAGCCTAAATCCCTAAGCGATGCCTCGTCGTGCGTCTCCCGCAGCTCTGCCGAGTGGCAAGGAGTATTTCAAAATTGGCGAGGCGGCGCGGATTGTGGGCGTGATGCCTTATGTACTGCGCTACTGGGAAAGTGAGTTTCGCCGCGACATCCGCCCGGAGCGCACCCCCACCAATCAGCGAGTTTATCGTCGACGAGACGTCGAACTGTTTCTCAAGATCAAGATCCTGCGCTACGATGAAAACCTCAAGATCCACGGTGCCAAGCTGCGGCTACGCGTCGCCGCAGGCGAAGAGTTGCCGCCGAGCACCCGGCGCATCGCGCAGGCAGTGCTGGCCGATCTGGACGAACTCGATCGGATCGTTGACGAGCACAGTGACTCTGAGTAGAGTGTGCCGTTTTTGAGCACTGTTTTGGCGGGGCGTGGCGCAGCCTGGTTAGCGCACCTGACTGGGGGTCAGGGGGTCGCTGGTTCAAATCCAGTCGCCCCGACGGTGGGCGGCGTCGCAATGCGGCGCCGCCCTTTCTTTTTGGACGGATCAAAGGCAAGCTTTGGCCTTCGTGAAGCCGCTCATTCTCATCTCCAACGACGATGGAGCCGATTCCCGCGGTATTGCCGCGCTCGCCGAGCGGATGTCCGATCTCGGCGAAGTACTGGTGGCTGCCCCTGACCGAGAGCGCTCCGCGCAGAGCCATTCCTTCACGATGGACCGGCCGTTGCGGGTCGAAGAGATCCGTCCGGGCTGGTACTCGATCGATGGCACGCCCGTCGACTGTGTTTACATCGGCATACTCAAGTTGGCGCCACGCCCTCCATCGCTCGTGGTTTCAGGTATCAACCATGGATTCAATCTGGGATCGGACGTGTTCTATTCAGGAACCGTAGCTTGTGCGGTGGAAGCCGCGATCCGCAGCACGCCCGCCTTGGCGGTGTCGCTCGACTATCGCAATCGCGAAATCGACTTCGCTCCGGCTGCGACCTTCGCCCATGCGCTGGCGCGGGCCATTCTGACGGAAGGATTGCCGCCCGCGACGCTACTCAATGTCAACATCCCTTCCGGGACACCACGCGGCTATCGCTGGACCTGTCTTGGCAGACGCATCTATCGCGACCAGGTGGAGGAGCGCCACGATCTACGCGGCCGCCGCTACTACTGGATCGGCGGACCCACCATGGGCTTTGGCGATGTCCCGGGGTCGGACTGCCACGCGATCCGCGATGGCGTGGTATCGGTGACGCCACTCGATATCGATCTCACGCACACTGACTTTCTCGCTAGCCAGCCCGGCTGGCGGTTGGAGGGATTTGAGGCAGTCGTCGAACAGGAGACTCATCGGGCATGAGCCCACCCGTGAAGGCCGGGAGAGGGGTGAACCCGGAGGGTTCGGTTCAACCATGACCGATTCAGAGTTGGCGCTGGCGCGCCAGCGGATGGTGGCCGAGCAGCTGGCAGCGCGCGGCATCCGCGATACACGCGTCCTTGCGGCGATGGCCCGCCTTCCTCGCGAGCAATTCATCGGTGCGGCGCAGCGCGAACGTGCCTATGAGGATTCGCCGCTGCCGATTGGCTCCGGCCAGACCATCTCGCAGCCCTGGATCGTGGCGCGAATGCTCGAACTGGCGTCGCTTATGCCGAACGATCGCGTGCTCGAGGTGGGTGCAGGATCGGGGTATCAGGCGGCGCTCTTGTCGGGACTGGTGCGCGAGGTGTTCGCGATCGAGCGGATCGCGGCTCTCGCCGACACGGCCAAGGATCGGCTGCGCATCTACCCCAATGTCCAATTAGGCATATTCGACGGCACCTATGGCTGGGCGGAGCACGCACCCTACGACGCGATTCTCGTCGCAGCGGGCGCTCCAGCGGTACCCACTCTCTTAGCCGATCAGCTCGCCGAGGGAGGGCGCCTCGTGATCCCCGTGGGACCGCGTGGGCAGCAGCGCCTCGGCCGCATCCTGCGCGCGGGCGATCATTTCACAACGACTTGGGATACCGGCTGTACATTTGTCGATCTGGTGGGGCGATTTGGATGGGGCGGCGAAGGTCCCGGCCTAGCCTAGTTATTCTCGCCATCGCACTCTTCGGATGCAGTCCGCAGGAGGTGGGGGTTGCGCCGACCTCGCCCAGCCGGCGTTCACTCGCGCCCCTCTATCGCCAGCGTCCTCGCACCCTCGAGTCCAGCGAGACCGCCCCCACCCAGCTGGAATGGCCGCTGCGCGGTGTGCTCTCCTCACGCTTCGGTCCGCGGGAGGGGCATCCCCACGACGGCATCGATCTCTCCGTCAGCGATGGCACTGAGGTACACGCCGCTGCTACCGGCGAGGTGGTCTATTCCGGCAGCGGGCTGCGCGGATATGGCAATTTGATCATTCTGCGCCACGGTGGCGGCCTCGTGACGATCTACGCGCACAATTCCGAACTGCGCGTCGCCGTGGGAGCGCGAATCGAGCGTGGGCAGGTGATCGCACTCTCCGGCCACAGCGGTCGCGCCACCGCCCCCCATCTCCATTTCGAGGTCCGTCTCGACGACCAGCCGCGCGACCCCGAGCTTTACTTGCCGCCCAGTCCCCATTAGGCTCCGCCCATGGATGACCGACTGGTTCATATCGCCTCCCGCATCCGCGATGTGCCCGACTTCCCTAAGCCCGGGATCCTCTTTAAGGACATCACGCCGCTGTTGGCCGATGGCACGATGTTCCGCAGCGTGGTGGATGTCATGGCCGAGCGGGTCGCACCCCATCGTCCGACTCGAATCGTCGGCATCGAATCGCGTGGCTTTCTCTTCGGTGCAGCGCTGGCAACGCGGCTCGGCATCGGCTTGGCGCCCGTGCGCAAGCCAGGCAAACTACCGTGGCGCACCGTACGTGAAACCTACAGCCTCGAGTATGGGACCGACGCCCTCGAAATCCACGAGGACGCGGTGGCCGGCGAGCGCTGTGTGATCATCGATGATCTGCTGGCGACGGGTGGAACCGCATCGGCCGCCGCGCGGCTGGTCACGCGCCAGCAGGGCAGGGTGGTCGGGTTTGCCTTTCTCATCGAGCTCGGCTTTCTCGAGGGGCGCAGCAAATTGGGCGACCATCCTATTGAGGCATTGCTCAACTACTAAGGGCCCGGCCGGAATAAACTGCACAACGCTGAATGCTGGCGACGCGCTCGCACTCCCCTCCACCGCTTGCCCTGGGCCGTTCTGGACGCGCGCTTGGTCGCGCTGGGTGGGCCCGCTAGCCCTCGTCGTGGGCTCAAACCGGCTTCGGGTACATGCGTGGGAATTAGTGTACGGTAGGAACGCTCCTGTGTGATAGACTCCCAACGTCTTATGTACTTTCTGCGCTCAATTCTGGTTGGCTACGTAGTGATTCTCTGCATCTCGCTGGGCACCGTAACCTCGGACCAGCTTTGCGGTGGCGAAGCGCGCGTCGGTGATTTCGGCGACTGTGACGACAACAACGACAGCGTTGCCGAAAGTGTAGATGACGATGAACCGGATGATGACGTGCTTGTTATGCGCATGCAGGCGCGGCTCGAAGGTCCCACCATCGTCTCACTCCCGATGATGTCTGATGTAGCGCGTTCGCTCTGCGATTCAGATAGTCTCTTCCACCCTCCTCGCGCGGCTCAGTTCTAGCAACTTTTGCGAGTCCGGTGCCGCTGGTGGCCTGAACCACCAGGGCACTACATCCGAGCCTGGCGTGGAGGAAACGATGCGTGCCCGTTGGGGGGTAGCGATTCTTATAGTCGCGCCCTTCTTGTCCCAGAAGAGCTTTGCAGCAGAAGCGCCCACTGACATTCAGCTCAGCCTTGAAGACGCCTTGCTTCGCGCCGAAGCCTCAAGCCCGCTCGTGCGTCGCGCGCATCGCGCACGCGAGGTTGTGACGGCACTTCGTACTGGCGCAGGACTCCTCTTTCCTTCTAATCCCGCCGCCTTCCTGGCCCTGGGCAACCGCAGGGACAGCAGCCCCAGTGTTCCGCCATCTGACGGCTTCGAGTGGGGAGTCCATCTTGAGCAGACGGTGGAGGTGGCAGGACAACGCAGTACGCGGCTCGCGGAGGTCGCTCGGGCGATTCAGGTCGCTGAGTCTCGCGAACGACTGGCCCGAGCTGAAACGCGAGCGCGGGTTCGTACGGTCTATCTGGCCACGCTGATTGCTGATGCTCATGTTGAATCGCGCGGCGTCGCGAGGAGCTGGCGAACCGGGTGCTTTCATCAGCCCGAGCGCGCATTCAGGCGGGCGCTGCATCGGATGTTGAGATTCATCTAGCCGAAGTGGAACAGGGACGAGTCACACACGAGCGAATGGAGGCTGAACTGGCCGCCGCCGATGCTGTGAACGAATTACGGCGGTTGTTGGACATCCCAACCCCAATATTGATCAAGCTTACCAGTCCTCTCGCCGAACCGATTTTACCTGCCACCGCAGTTGAACAGCTTATTGAAGAAGCGAAAGCAAGGCGTGAAGAGCTTTGCGCGCTCGCTTCGACGCGCTCCCAGCTGGACGCTGCGATCGTCCGCCTTCACCGTGAGATCGTTCCCAGCCCGACTTTCTTCCTCGAGGTCCAGCGGGCGCAGCCAGGCCAGATCTACCTGGGAGCGGGCCTGGGTCTACCCCTCCCTTTCTGGCGGCACAACCAAGGAGAGGTGGCGGTCGTCCGGGCCGAGCAGTCGCGTGCCGAAGAAGAGATCGCGCTCGTGCAGCATGAGATCGCAGTAGAAGTTTCGCGTTTGTACCGGTCCAGCTTTGCCCGTAGAGACGAAGCCAAGCTGTGGCACGAACGTATCGTTCCGGCTGCGGAGGCGAACGTTGAGCTGGTGAACCAAGGGTGGCGCGCCGGCAAGTTCGATCTCTTTCGCGTCGTGCAAGTCGCCCGAGAAGCTGGTGAGGCACGCCGGAAAGAACTAGAGGTCCTCGGAAGCCTCTGGGCCTCGGTGATCGAGCTCGAGCGCGCGGTGGGGATCCAATGACAGGCGAGATGGGAGTCGAATCCATGAAAAAGCATCCAGTGGCGACGGTCGTCATCGCAGTCGTCGCCTGTGTGGTCGTCGTCGCCATGGTTCTCACCATGCGTCGAACAGCTGCCTCGACCGATGATCCCGGGGGCGCTTCGACGGCCAAACAGGCGGCGACTGGCCGGGACGCTCCCTTCCTGGATGGCACCCTGATTCGCTTCTCGGAAAGTTTCGCACGCCGCGCCGGGGTCTCGGCGGTGACCGTTAGTGCCAAGGAGCTGGAGCCAATCATCTCCGTGACGGGGACGGTGGCCTTCAACCGGCAGCAATTCGCCGCGGTGGGCGCACGCATCTCCGGCCGTGTCCGGCGAGTATTCAAGATGGTCGGCGATCAGGTCTCGCCGCACATGATCCTCGCCGAGGTGGAAAGCGCGGAGCTGGGACGAACCGAGGCGCTCCTCCACGGCACTCGCGCCAAGGAGATCGCCGCCGAGACCGACATGAAGCGCGAGCGTCAATTGGCTCTCGCCCACATCTCGTCCGAGCGCGAGGCCGAGATGGCCAACGCCCACCATGAAGCAGCCCGCGCCGAGCGGATTGCGGCCGAACACGCCGTCAAGGCGCTCGGTGGCGAGCTAAACGCCGAGATCGGCATCCTGTTTATCCGCAGTCCGATCGCCGGAAAGATCGTGGCGACCAAGATCTCACGCGGTCAGATTGTCGAACCGACGGACACGGTCTACGAGATCGCCGATCTCAGCTCAGTCTGGGTCGAACTCAAGGTCTTCGAGCGCGATCTCCTCGGCATTCGCGTGGGTGACGTGGTGGACATCTCTACCCAGTTCCGCCCCGAGAAGCCGCTTTTGGGGAAGGTCGCGCACGTGGGGGACGTCGTCGATCCGGCGACGCGCAGCGCACTCGTTCGGGTGGTGGTCGATAACCGTGAAAACGCGCTGCGACCGGGCCAGTCCGTGAACGCCAAGATA
>JAHFDT010000094.1 GCA_023248875.1 Myxococcales bacterium
CCTCCCAATGAGGTGCGCGCGCCGGTCACCTCCCCATCCTCCCAATGAGGTGCGCGCGCCGGGCGGCGTGAGCGGGGTTCGGCGGAGGGCGAGTTGCGCAGGCGCCGCAGGCGCCGAGCACCGTGTCTGAGCCCGCAGCCGAACCCCGCGAAGGTAGCCGCCCGGCGCGCGCACCGAGCGCCTACTCGAAGGCGTTGATCCCCGTAATGTCCTGCCCGAGGATCAGCGTGTGGATATGGTCCGTCCCCTCGTAGGTAAACACCGACTCTAAATTGCACATGTGTCGCCCAGCCTGGTACTCATCCGTGACGCCATTGGCGCCCAGCAGATCGCGGGCTGTACGCGCCGCCTCGAGCGCGACCCGCACATTGTGGCGCTTGGCCAGGCTTACCTGCTGTGGCCGCGCCCGCCCAGCCTCTTTGAGGCGACCGAGCCGCCACGCCAAGAGCTGGCTGTTGGTGATGTCCTCGAGCATGCCGACCAGCTTCGCTTGCACCAGCTGATAGCCCGCAATCGGCCGTCTGAACTGGACGCGCTCCTTGGTATAGCTGAGGGCCTCCTCATAGCAGGCCATCGCCGCACCGACCGCGCCCCAGGAGATGCCGTAGCGCGCCTGATTCAAACAGGAGAGCGGCGATTTCAATCCTCCCGATCCCGGTAGGATCGCGCTCTCAGGCAGGTGGCAATCTTCGAAAATCAGCTCGGAGGTGACCGATGCACGCAGGGAAAACTTCCCTTCGATGTCGTGCGTCGCAAAGCCTTTGGTGCCGCGCTCGACGAGAAAACCGCGGATCTCCCCTTCACTCGTGCGAGCCCACACCACCGCCACATCGGCCAGACCGCCGGAGGTGATCCAGCGCTTCTCGCCATTGAGCACCCAGCCGGTGTTGGTGCGGGTCGCAGTCGTCCTCATCCCTGAAGGATTCGAGCCGAAATCAGGCTCGGTGAGCCCAAAGCAGCCGATCGCGCGTCCCGCGGCCATCGCCGGTAGCCAGCGTTGCTTCTGCTCCTCTGTACCGTAGCTGTGGATCGGATACATCACCAGCGAGCCCTGCACCGAGGCAAAGGAACGAAAGCCCGAATCGCACCGCTCCAGCTCCTGCATGATGAGACCATAAGCCACCGGCCCGAGGCCCGCGCAGCCATAGCCCTGCAGCGAAGCCCCGAGCGCACCTAGCTCGCCGAGCCGCGCGGGTAGTTCGCGTGGAAAGGTACCCGCGCGAAAGTGGCCCGCAACGATCGGCATCAGCTCATCATCGACGAAGCGCCGAAAGGTGTCGCGAATCAGCCGTTCTTCATCCGTCAGCAATTCATCCGTAGCGTAATAGTCGACTCCGCGAAAAGACATGACGGCAAAATAGCACGATCTAAATCTCCCGGGTCGGCTGGCGCCCTACTGCCGTAATGAGCAGCGGCAGGTGCGCTCCCGAACGTAGCGAAGGCCGCATAGGGGTCTCGCGCTCGAGCCGCATCAGCACCCGTGGATCCACCGCGCGGGATTTGTAACCCAGAACCTCCACGGCATCCCCCTCACGCAGCAGTAGCTCGCAGGCGGAACTCGTAGAACCCAGCCTCGATCGACGACTCTCGAAGACACGCGCTAGCGATGGAGGAAGTGCCTGACGAAGAAAATGCGCTATCGGGTAGTCCGCCGACTCCAGATCCGGCGCCAGCAGACGTGCATTGTCCGCCACATCCACGATGACCGGCTCGTTGCGTTCGTCCACCAAATCGAATTCCACGGCGGAGTGGTGGACAAACTTCGTCCCGCCGATCGACAGAGTAAGCCGCCGGTATACGGCCGGTGTACCGTAAAGAATCCCCGGCAGTGTTCTCGTGGCACGCACTCGGCCGCAAAGATGAACCAGCTCACCGTCGGCCTCGTTGCCCAGCCGAACCAGCTCCACCTGTCCCTTGGCCAATTTGTGCAGCCTGTCCCGGACCCACCGACGCGCCAACCGATCGCTGGCGTAGACCCCTGCGGCTCCCGCGAGGAACGCCAGATGGAAAAGCGCACCCCCCGTGACGACCGTAGCCGTAAGCGCTGTTACGGCGGTGCCCAAAGAGAGCGCTCCGGTCGTTGCCCAATGAAGCCAGCGCAAGTGGGGCGGCAGCCAAGCCCCATCGCGGCCAGCTGGCTCGGTGCGGTCCAGTGTGGGTTGCACTGGATCCGAGTATACTGCCAGCCTCTGGGGAGGAGAAAAGCGAATGGACAGCCCGTCGGTTGCGATCGTTCCGAGCGAAACGAGGTCCCTCGAGACCCTGTTTCAGGGGTACCAAAGGCTATCGGTGCGCCAGCGCAAACGCTGGATGGAGATCCTGCTCAGCTTCGAAATGAAGAACTCCTACGACGTGCACAATGAGAGTGGGATGCCAGTATTCCGCGTACGCGAGCTCGGCAACGGATTCCTATCGCTGCTCAAACGAATCTTTCTGGGTCCGGTGCGCCCCTTTGCTGCGGAGGTGATCGATCTCGCCACCGAGAAAATCCTATTTCTGCTGCGACGCCCGTTTCGCTTCTTCTTCCATCGTCTTGAGGTACGCACCGGGGGCGGTGAGTTCTGGGGAGCGATCGAGCGACGATGGAGCTGGCTCCGGCGCCTGTATGATGTTCAGGATGCCAACGGCCGCGTGGTTGCGCAGCTGTTTGGTCCCATCCTGAAGCCATGGACCTTCGAGATCCAGGTGGATGGCGTGACGGCGGGGACGATCCGAAAACGCTGGAGCGGTCTGGGCAAAGAGATGTTCACCGACGCAGATAATTTCGGCGTCGACTTGAGCGGCCTCAGCGATCCGCGCCTCAAGGCACTCGCCTTTGCCGCCACGGTGCTCATCGATATGGTGCACTTCGAGCGCGCCAAAGGCTGATGAAGCCAGTGTTCGCTCTCGCTGTACGGAGCGCGCTCTTTCTTCTCTGCACCGCCACACTGGTAGAGGCCGTGCCCCTCGAGCAACTGGGGCGGGGCTACCACTATTTTGAATCCGGCGACTACGCTGCTGCCGTTCAGGAGCTGCGCCCACTCGCTACTGTAAGACTGCACAATCGCGATCTCGTCCTCTATTTACTCGCGCAGAGTGAAGCCATGACGGGAGTGACGACTGCCGCACTGAGCCACTTCCGTGCAGTGGCAGGGATGAAGCAGAGCCGGTTTGGCGCCGGGGCCCGAGCACGCGCTGGGGACTGCGCCTTCGCGCTCGGGAGACTCACCGAAGCCCGGCGCGACTATTCCCAAGCTCTGAAGATCCCCGCACCGATGGTCGAACCCGCCGTTCTCCATTTCCGCCTGGGAGAGATCGCCGATCGCCGACACGAGCCCAAGGAGGCCATGCACCACTTTCGTGAACTCTTCCTCCACTCGCCCGCGCATCCGCTGGCCGAAGGAGTGCGCTCCCGCATCGGCCTCATCAGTGCGGCCGATCACCTCGAGCGCGCCAAGCGGCTACTCGACGATCGCCTCTGGGACCGCGCGATCGAAGAGCTCCTACTCATCCCAACCGACGTCCCCTCCGAGATTCGTACGGAGACCGACTACTGGCTCGGGACGGCTCAGTTTCGGACGCGCCACAACTATCCCTCTGCGGCAGAGAAGCTGCATGCCGCTGCCGATCGGCTTACCGATGCGCGGCGCACCGAGGCGCTATTTCACGGTGCCCAAGCCTGGAGTCGATCCGAACTCCCCGATGGAGATGAGCGGGCGATCGCTGGCTACCGCGATCTGGTCCAGCGCTTCCCCCACGCCCGCCAGGCGGCCGAGGCCTCCTTCAAGATCGGCTGGCTGGAGTTTAACCGGGGGCACTACCAGGCAGCACTGGCACCACTCGCCGAAACGATACGCCGCTACAGCACGACCGCCGAAGATGCGCGCTGGTTTCTCGGCTTTGCCCGTTGGCTGACGGGCGACTTCCCAGGTGCCATCGCCGATTTCGTACGCGTGCGCGGCGACAAGGGGCACTATTGGCAGGCTCGGGCTCTCGCCCGCATCGGGCAACTGGCCGAAGCGCTCACGCTCTGGCGTGCCATCGTCTCCGACCGACCTTTTTCCTACTATGCCCTCATGGCTCGCGTGCAGCTCGCGGCCGCAGGAAGTCCCACCGGGCCGTTCGGTCCCGGAACTTTTCCATCTGACGGACCGGCCTCCTTCGGAGCACGCGATCCCAAGGTCGATCGCACTGCCGCCGTTGCACGCGCCGATGAACTGCTCCGCGCCGGGCTTCCCCGCTTTGCCGCCTTCGAACTAGAAGCCGCAGAAAAGCAGCTACTCCACCTCCCAGGTGCGCCCGCCTTTTTTGCCGATCGCTACGCCCAGTCGGAGGATTTCCACAGCCTACACCGCATCGCCGAGCGCTTCGGTAGCGGTGCTCTAAAGGCTGATCCAGCTCGTAACAGCGACGTGCGGGCGATGTGGGAGCAGGTGTACCCACTTGCCTACCGCCGCTTCGTCGAGAAGTACGCGCCGACCGGCAAAAACCCACCCTACTACCTCTACACCATCATGCAGAAGGAGTCGGCCTACAACCCCCACGACGTCAGCTATGCTGATGCCATCGGGCTGCTGCAGATGATCCCACCGACGAGCCGCCGTGTCGCCGAGCAGATCGGCCGCCCCTACACCGAAGATGTGCTCTACGATCCCGAGGGCAACATCCAGTTTGGCGCCTGGTACATTGGCCACCTGCTGCAAAAATTCCACGGACAGATCGCGCTCGGTGCTGGAAGCTACAATGCTGGCCCCCAAGCGATGATGCGCTGGCTCGGCCAACATGGCGACCGGCCACTCGACGAATTCATCGAGCTCTGCCCCTACGTGCAGACCCGCGAGTATATGAAAAAGGTGATCGATATCTATGCTCACTATGTCTACCTTTATGGTCACGAGGACTATCTGCCCTCACTGATGATCGATCGCACAGTGGCCGACGATGGCATCACCTACTGATCCGATCAGCACGGCCTGTGCGCGAGCCCTGGCCCTCGCGCCACCTCCCGACGAAATCGAACTGGTTGTGCTCACCGGTGCGTGGGCCCCCGCTCTGGTGCGCCATTTGGCAGAACAGGGCCTGCCGCTTCAGCGCCTGCTCTTTCTCCTCCGGACGATCGATGTCACGTCCGATCTCGAACAGCTCGTCGATCAGCGGAACGGTACGGACGCCACCACCATGGTCTGCGTTCCCATCAACGGTGCACTCCCCTCGCCGGCCGAGCTCAACCGCGATCTTCGAGAGGCTCTCCTCCACAGCGGCGCCTCCTCGCAGCGGTTGCTGGTGGTGCACGATGAAGCGCTGCGGCCGACCGATCCGATCTGGTACGACACCATCGCTCAGGGGCTCGACGATCTCTGCTGGGGATTCAACGACGCGCTTTTGGCGCTGCTACCGGAACTCGACGAGTCGTGGCTCGCCTGGGCAGATCACTTGATGGAACGCGGGCAATTTTATTCTGCAGTCAAGGTGTATCACCGCTTGCCCGCCACCTTCGCATGCGAGCGCATGGCCGCATCAGCGATCAGGTGTTGGCGCACGTTGGGTGCCGCAGCAATGGCGCGCGAATGGCTCGATGCCCTGCCCCAGAGTGCGCGGCTGCCAGCCACCCGAGAGATCGATCGCCAAGCGCAGGAGGGGGCGGCCGCCATGGAGGTGCGCTGGCGACAAAATCATGCAGCCTTGCAGCGCCGTGCTCCGAAGCTCGCCGAGCGGCTGTGCGCCGTTGAGCCGGACCGCGCCATCGCTGTCACCCTGCCCGCTACCCCTTTCTGGATCGATCCCGCGCAAAACCCTTCGCTCATTCGAAACGACTACGCACTGCTCGTGCGGCCTGACGGTCGACATCTGCGTGAGCTCAACTCTCCCCGGAGCCCGGCACCGCTCGCGCGTCTACTCTCCCAGTTCGGCGATGTGATGCACGCGATCGTGATCGGCTCGCTCAAACCCTACAGCGCCTTGTGGAGCTGTTACCACCGACCGCCCACACTCTCGCCGCCCCACCTGTTTCGCGCGATGCAGCAGGCGGTCTATGTCGTCGAACCGGACCTCATCTATTTTGCAAACCTTCTGCGCGCGGTCGATTTCTCTCCGCTCTTCGAGGAGGAGCGCATCGCCTGGTTCGTTGGTGAAGCGGCCGAAGCAGAATTGGAAGACTACCTGCGCTCGCATCTCCGACGGCTCGTGCCCCTGTTTACCCTGCCCTCCTCACCCTCGCTGCGCGCGACCTTATCGCGGGCAAAGGAGGCCCGTACTCAAAGACGGGACGAGCTTTTACGCCACCTCGCGGAGTTGTGGGACGACGACTACCCAGCCGAGTTGGTGCGCGCCTTTGGTGGCGAGCGGCCGCTGCGCCTCTGGATGCAGGTCACCGATTTCGACCGCGCTTGGCCATGGCTGTGTCGCACGCTTCAGCAGGCCTTCGAGTCATTAGGGGTGATTGTTTACCTATTGCACGAACAGTCAGGCTGCGAGCGGATCGCCCCCGAAGCTCTGCTGGAAGAGCTGGTCGCCTTCCGTCCGGACATCATTTTTCTCAACGACGATCTGCGCACTTTACAGCCGTTCTCCATTTCGCCACATGTACCGGTGGTGTGCTGGCTGCAAGATGACATTCCGCGCCTGCGCCGCCCGGAGGCGGTCGCAGCACTCGGCAAGAATGATTTCGCCTACGGCACTAGCCCCGAGTTTGCTGAGGTAGGTATCAGCATGGGGTTTCCCCGTTGCGGCGTTCTGCCGATGGCGCTCGATCCCGATCTCTTCCATCCGATGGAATCGATGGTGCCGCTCGACCAGGTGGTTTTCTTGACTCAGCTGGTGCCGGTGCCCGATCCAGACGGCATGATGGGTTTCTGCGCACACGTCGCCGAGTGGGTCCGAAAGGAGGGAGTTTCCTACCAGAACTTCACGGTGCTATCACGCTGGGTGCGTACGGCGATAGTAGCGACGGGCCACACCGTGACGGATGAGCAGTGGCCGAGTCTTCTCATGACCGCCATTGAGGCGGAACGACAGGAGCACTACCTCGAGACCGTGCGCTGGGCGATCGCCTCCGGCGTACCATTGGCACTCTACGGCCGGGGGTGGGGCGATTGGCCCGAATTTGCGCGCTTTGCCCGCGGTGAAGTCGCCGTCGGAGAGGCCGCGTGCCGGGCCTATCAGCAGGGCAAGCTCGTGGTGCATGTCAACACCAACAACAACGTTCACCAGCGGCTATTTGAGGCGATCGGCGCCGGCACACTGGTCGCGGTGCGCTCGCTGCCGAGCGATCGGCTGCCGGGCGGTCTGGCGGATCATCTGGAGATCGGCAAGGAGGTTGCAGTTTTCTCGACTCAAAAGGAGCTGCACGCTCTGATCGACCGGGCACTCCATGACGAACCGTGGCGCCAGGGAATGGTCGCCGCAGCCCGCCGGCGAGTTCTCAGCGAACACACCTTTCGCCATCGCGCGAAGTGGCTACTAAACGATTTACGTTCGCAAATTATCCGATGACACTCGCGCGAACTCGATTGCGCCCATCCGCCTTGGCGCCATACAGTGCTTGATCGGCCCGCTGGATCAGATCGGAGACCGTTTGATCCCGGTTGTCGAGCTGGGCGATGCCAATGCTGACGGTCACCGGTACTGGCCGGCTATCTTCGGAAACTACCGGCAGAATGCGGATCTGTTGCTGGATCCGTTGCGCCAAGACCTGGGCGCCAGACTGGTCGGTGTGGGAGACCGCGATAACAAACTCCTCGCCGCCATACCGTGCGACACAATCGGACTCGCGCACGCTCAACTTGAGCGCATGCGCCACGTTTCGTAGGACGACATCGCCGGTCGGATGGCCATAGGTATCGTTGATCCGTTTGAAATGATCGATGTCGATCATGAGTACGGCGAGTGGCACAGCATGGCGGCGAGATTCGGCGAACGTTTCGGCAATCCTGCGTTGAAAAGTGACGTGGTTGTATACCCCCGTGAGTCCATCATGTGCGGCTCGACGCTCCGCCTCGATGAGGTTTTGATAGGCTTCCTGGATCCGCTTGTGGTCCTGGGTCGCGTTGACGATCAGCTCACGGCTCATCGCACCAAAGTACCAGCCCAGAATCGCCATGAAGAGGGCGTTCACCACGTGGAGGACGATAATGCCGTCGGGTCGGACGTAGCTATTGCCTGCCGGGAGGAAGACAATGCCCGGTTTCCATAGCACCATGCAGAGATCGAGGACGAGCTCGCAACCGAGCAGCAGGAGGACCGCCCGCGGACCGATCAGCAAACCCGCCATCAGCGGCATCCCGGCGAGGTAAACCAGGTTGTAGGGATCGAGGGTCACCGCGCCGTACCCCAAAACGGTCGAGCAACCTATGACCAGAATCCAGGCAGCCCAAAGCAGCTGATGACGAACATTGAGGATGTACACTGCGACGCAAACCAGCGTGAGCCCCAGGTCGATCGCCAGGGAGTCGTAAAATCCTGAGAGCAAGAGCGCGCCCAAAAAAAACAGGACGAGCGTCCCGGTGGACAGAGAGAAGTAGGCCATGAACCGGCTCTGCCACACTTGCAGGCGCGTGAAATGGCTCGGGGGTACTGGTACCCACTTCATCGTCCGAGGAGCATAGTGCATCGCAAAGGCAACTTTCAATGCCGCGCTAGGTAGGGCAAACTCATGGTCCATGAAACTTCGCGGCCGTGTGACTCGCTCCGATCTCGAGGGCGGCTATTACACCTTTAGTAGCGGCAAGGAGACCTACAAGCTCGAGGGCGGTGGCGCCGACCTCTTGCGCGAGGGCGTCTCTGCGGAGATCGAAGGTCAAGTCCCCGAAGATGTGATGGGCATCGGCTTCGGCGTGCCCGTTTTCCGAGTAAAATCCTACCGGATTCTTTAGGAGACAGCCCCATGCAATTCGAGCTCAGGCACACCTTCAATGCCCCCGTCGACCAAGTGATCCAGGCGATGTTCGATCCAGCTCTGGCCGACCACCTCAAGGCCCACATGAAGCTCATCCGCGAGATCCGCCCGCTCGAACGTAATGAGAGCGGTGGCCAGGTGCGACGCCGTATCCGCTACGTGCCGGTGCCCATCATCGAAAGCGTGGGCCCCAAGAAGATTTCGCCCGAGACACTCGCCTGGGTCGAAGAGTCGACGTTTGATCAGGCTCAGAAGCGCATCTCGTTCAAGAATATCGCGGACCATGAAAAGGTGCGCAAGCACCTCGAGAATAGCGGCACCATCACCTTTCGCGAGATCGCCCCAGGCAAGACGGAGCGCACGGTGGCGGGCGAGCTCAAGGTCGGCAATCTACCGTTTCTGCTCAAGCCGCTCGCTTCGATCGCCGAACGCATCATCTATTCGAATGCCCAGGATATCCTCAACGAAGAGGCGCGCGCCTTTGGCTCCTTCTTGACGGAGCGCCAGAAAACCGCTTGAACCGGGGTTTTGCTGCGACTCTCGCGCGGGTGCGCGGTCGTCTGGCGTGGCGCCAGACCACGGAGCGGTCGGCCCAGATCCTGTCCGCGTCGGGCACGGTGCTACTTCTGTCGATCCTGGCTCCTGCTCGCTGGCCCAGCGAATGGGTGCTGCGCAGCCAGCTGGCACTTCTCGCTGCTGCGCTCGCGGGCCTGCTCTGGACAACCGCTCAGGCCCGGTGGACGTGGCGATCCGATGAGGTGGTCGCCCGTTTTATCGACCATCGCCTCGGCAGCGGGGATCTCGTCTGGTCGGCTGCGGAGCTGCTGCACCACACTCCCGCTGAGGCTTCGCCCACGTTGGTCCACGCGCTCGTGGGTGAGGCGACCGACCGCAGCCGCAGGGCCGAACTGCTGGTCGACTTCCGAAGTGCGCACCAGCAGCTGAGGGTCGCAGTACTGGTGGTGCTGCTGCTCGTGCTCACCCTGATGTTCGGCCCTCGCCTCCGCCCCGCGGAACGGCTCCGCCCTCCCGCTCCGAATGGTGAACCCTTGATCGCCGACCTAGAGCTCACCCTCACCTACCCACGTTACATGGGCATCCCCACACGGGTCATCGCCGGCTCATCGGGCGATCTGCTCGCCCCCCCGGGAACCCAGGTGGCCCTGCGTGCGCGCCCCCTTTTGCCCACGCAACACGCCGAGCTACAGCTCGAAGATGGTAACGGCAAACGGCTATCTACGACCTCCGCTCCCCTCCTGGAAGGGAAGCTGACTGCCAGCCTATCGGTCGCCCAATCGGGCGGCTACCGCTTTGCGATCCAGCCCCTCGGGCGCACAGAGCCGCTCCTTGAACCCGAGGCACACCCGATCGCGATCGATCCGGATCATCCACCGCGGATCGATCTGGCCGCTCCCGCGGACGAGCTCGAGCTCGATGCACCGCGCCCGGTCGAGCTCGCCTACTCTGCCGAAGACGACTTCGGTCTGGGGGCGATCGAACTGGTCTGGGGGCCGGCCTCGTCGCCCAAGAGCGCAAAGCGTCGCGCCATCACCACACCGACAGGCCGCTCGGCCTCGGGGAAATTCGAATGGGATCTACGTACCATCGCCCTGCGACCGGGCGTGCGCATCGCCTACCATTTCGAAGCGCGCGACAACGACGAGGTCTCCGGCCCCAAGGTCGGCCGCTCGCGCACGCTGTTCGTGCGGCTCCATTCCCCGGCTGAACAGCACCACGAACTGCTGGCACAGCTACGACAGCTGCTCGACCGCATGGTGCTGGCGCTCGGCGACCGCCTCGAAACACCGCTATCCGACGAGGTATGGCAGGGGCTGCATCAAAAAAGCCAGGCCCTGCTAGACCGCCTCGGCCAAATTGAGGCGCTGTTGGCGAAAGATTCCCTGGCGCCCAAATCACTCAAGCCGGCTCTGGTCGGGCTACGCGAGCGGCTCAGCCGACTGCACCAGCAGGAGAATGGCACCCACTGGACTTCACTCCATCCCCGCATCATCGCAGAGCTCGAAAACGGCGCGATCCAGATCGACGACTTACTCGGGCGAATGCAGCTCGAACAGCTCCTTTCGGCGGCCGACCAGATGGCGCAAGCACGCGACCGGTTGAAGGAGCTCATCGCCAAATATCAGCGCACGAAATCGGAGGAGGTGAGGCGCCAAATCGAACAGGATCTGGCGGAGCTCCGGGAGCGACTGGCCGAGCTGCAGGCCCAGGCAGCGCAGCTCGCGCGGGAGCTTCCGGATGAGTTTCTCAACCGCGAAGCGCTGCACGGCCAGGACCTCGGGCAAGAGCTCGATGCGCTGGAGCAGCTTCTCAAACAGGGCAAGACCGACGGGCTCGAAGCCGAGCTGAACCGCTTGTCGCAATCGATCGACCAGATGGTTGCTTCGCTGGAGCACGATCTGCGTGGCTTCAAGGGCGAGCGTTTTTCCGAAGAAGAACGAGCTTTGGCGGAACTCGAAAATAGCCTCCGCGATCTAGAGAAGGAGGAGCGCCAGATTCGTTCCGAAACGGGAGAGGTTCAGGAACGGATGCAAAAACGGCTACAGGAGAGCGAACGTGGCCGCCTGGAGGCCTTCTGGGCGCGGGCCCGTGCCGAGGTGGCTACCATGAAGCGCCATCTCGACGAGATCGAGCGACGCCCTTTGCCCGACTACCATCGCGACCAGATCGATCTTTCGCATAGTGGGATCGACCGCCTGGAGCGTGCGCTCGACCTGCACGACATCGACGAGGCGCGGGCGATGGCGGAACAGGCGGCGGATCGACTGCGCGATCTCGGCAGCCTACTCCAGCAGTGGGGCGCCATGACGCGCAACCTGACCATGGCGCGATCACAGGCCCAGGTGGGAGCGGATGCGGATGGGGCCAAGCGCTTGGCGGAAGAGCTACGGCGCCTCGCGTCGAACCGAGACCAGCTGCTCCCGTCCGACGACCGCCAGCAGCTCGATCAACTGCGCGGCCAGCAGGCGGCAACCCGGCGCCGTGCAGAAGAGGCCGCGCACAAGCTAGGCGATCGTGCCGGGCTGCGTCCCGGGCTCGAGCACGCACGGCAACACATGCAGCGCGCCGAGGATCGACTTGGCGCGGCCGATCCCCGTGGCTCCGCCAGCGCCGAGCAGGAGGCACTCGATGCCCTGGGTGAGCTCAAACGTGAGCTACAGGCGCAACGTCGCCCGCAACGGCAGCAGAATGATCCTTCGACCCAAGAGGCGGTAAAAATCCCCGGTGCGGATGACCACCAGGGCCCGCGTGAGTTTCGACAAGATCTGCTCGACGCGATGAAGCGCGAGGCGCCTCACGATTACCGTGTCAAGGTGAAGCGCTACTACGAGGATTTGGCGCGATGAATGAGTCCGTCTCCGCTTCCGATTCCGTCTCCGCTTCCGATTCCGTCTCCGTCTCCGTCTCCGTCTCCGTCTCCGTCTCCGTCTCCAACACCGACACCGTCTCCGGCTCCGATTGCGACACCGTCCCCGGCTGGTACTCTGTCCGGCAGTGGGTTTGTGTAATGATCCTCTGGGCTGCGCCCTTCTTTGGATCCATCGCTAGCGCAGCGACAGTCGACCATGCGCAGCACCTGCTCGACCAGCAGCAGATCGAAGCAGCCAAGGCCGAGATCGAGACGCTTGTGCGTCAACGATCGGACGACCCATCCGTGGCGTTTCTAGATGGAGAACTCCATTTTCTTCTGGGCGACTACCCCGGTGCGGTCGAGCGCATCGATCGGGTCCTCGAACGGCTCCCACGCCATGCCCATGAAGGAGCCAAGACGCTACGGGATCTCGTGGCCGCTACCGCGGAGACAACACGCACGTTCGTCTCCGCGCGCTCGCGCGAAGGCCACTTCATTCTCTCCTACTCTCCCGGCCGTGATGAACTGCTGATCCCCTACGCCACCGAAGCGCTCGAAGCGGCCTACCGCGCCATCGCACAGGAGGATTTCTCAACGACGCTGATGTCTCCGGTCCGAGTCGAGATCCTGCCCGAGCTCGGCGAGCTCGCCAAGGTTTCACCGCTCACGCGCAAAGAGATCGAGACTTCGGGCACCATCGCACTCTGCAAATTCAACCGCCTCATGATCGTCTCGCCTCGGGCGCTGGCGCACGGCTATCCCTGGCTCGATACCTTGGCGCACGAATTCACCCATTTCATCGTCTCGCGTGCTTCGCAGGAGATGGTGCCGATCTGGCTGCACGAAGGGATCGCCAAGTTTGAAGAGCGGCGCTGGCGCTCACCCACACCACCACGCCTCACCGGGATCTCGGCCGCGATGGAGCACCTTCTGGCGACCGCGGTAGCGGGCGAACAGCGTTTCATCTCCTTCACCGAGATGCATCCTTCGATGGCCAAGCTGCCCTCGCAGGAGGCGGCGGCACTCGCCTTTGCGGAGGTCTATTCGGTGATCGCCTACCTGGTGGAGCACCAAGGGGTGAGCGCGATCCGCACGCTGATCGATCGTCTTCGTAGCGGAGAGAGCGATACCCAAGCGATTGCCGCCCTCGAGGGCGTCCCCTTCGCTGAATTTGAGCGGAACTGGAAGCGCTGGTTGACCTCGCTACACCCGATCCGGCGCTCTGGACTCATGCCCCCGAAGCTTCGTTTCGCCTTGAAGGAGAAGAGGGGCGAGGACGAAGATCTGTCTGAAATCGCCAGCGAAGAGGGACGCCGGTTTGCCCGCCTGGGGGGTCTCCTCCGTGCGCGGGGACGGCTGGCCGCCGCTGCTATCGAATACGAGAAAGCTCAGAATCGCGTCGGACCTACGCAGCCCCAGGTGGCGCAACGGCTGGCGCGCACCTACCTCGAGCTCGGGCAGCCAGCCCGTGCGGCTACGGCCGCGGAAGCCGCACAGCACCTCACACCCGAACTTCCCGGGCTATCCGTAGCGCTCGGCGAAGCCTGGCAGCGCCAGGGGCAGCCGGATCGGGCGGCCCCCTATTTCGAGGCGGCCATCCGCGTCAGCCCCTTCGATCCGATCCCCCATTGCCAACTCGCCCAGATCTACGCCGCGCGCCGCCCGGGCGATCCCCGTGCTGCCCGTGAGCAGAACGCTTGTCGCACACTGGTTGGACACAGACCGTGATCTCCCGTCGCACCTTTCTTCAGCTAGCCGCAACGAGTGCACCTCTTTGGTCCGCTCGTCGCGCCTGGGGCTTCGGCGAGCGTGATCACTTTACCATCGCCCAGGTCCGCTTCCCCGGTTCTCCCACGCGCACGGCGGCTCTCAATCGCCTCTTCTGGGAGATCGACAAGCGCACGTCGATCGTCGTACCGGCCCACGCCTGCGAAATCGAGCTCGCCGACCGGGAGCTCGAACAGTATCCCTTTCTCTACCTCGCTGGCGACCACCCGCCGCCGCCCTTTCGCGAGAGCGATCTCAACCGCCTCCGGCGCCATCTCCAGGCCGGTGGCTTTCTTTTCATCGATAGCATCGAGAGCCGCCCCGGCGGCCCCTTCGACCGCTGGGTGCGCCAATTTGTTGGCCATCTCCTGCGCGAGCCACTCGTAAAACTGCCGAGCGACCACGTCATCTACAAGTCTTTTTACCTGCTGCACCAACCGGCAGGTCGTCGTCTAACGATCCCCTATCTCGAGGGAGTAGAACACGACGGTCGCACAGCGATCTGCTACTCCCAGAACGATCTCGCAGGCGCCTGGGCGCGCGATGCGTTTGGCCAGTGGGCAGAGGAGGTAGTGCCCGGCGGTGAGCCGCAGCGCGAGCAGGCGTTTCGTCTCGGCGTCAATCTCGCCATGTACGCCACCTGCCTCGACTACAAGACCGACCAGGTGCACGTCCCCTTCATTCTC
>JAHFDT010000095.1 GCA_023248875.1 Myxococcales bacterium
GTGATGGCTACGATGGTGTGCCAGGCGCTCTGGAAAAACACGTCGCTCACCATCGGCGATCCGCCCACTCCCGCTCCGGAAGAGGCGATGCGGCTGAGCTGGCTGGCAGGGATGAAGGCCCACCGCTCCTGGCCATCGGTAACGTCGAAGGCATGCAGCATCCCGTCGGCAGCGCCAACCAGCGCGACGGTGGGACGGCTGGGGGACCCGGCGACTTTGCTCGGTGGAACGATGGCGGGAGTCGAGGTATCGATTCCGCCGAGGCCACCCGCACGAATATTGGAGATGGTGGTGGCGGGATCTTTTCCCCCCACATAGGGCCCGAGCTGCGACTGGTTGCTGCCATCAAAAGCAAGCTGTGTCCAGCCGCCAGCGCCATCCGGGATCGCCGTGTCGATTCGGCGCGTCCAAGGGATCTGCTCGGCAGCGTCCCAATCGGCGCTGAGATCGCCAAAGCTCGCTACCTTGACGTTCGGCACCTGCGAATAGCGGCGAAAGTGACCGCTCACCGGTGGGTAGCCGGTGGCGGCGATATCTGGCTGGATATAGGTTCCCTGGTAGATCTTGCCCGACTCGATGACCGGCGACGATCGCGCCAACTCCTTCGACGGGGCCATGTAGTCGCCAAACAGGAGCGCGTTCATGAACAGGCGAATGCCCGAGATCTCGGGGTTGAGATCGTCGCCCCCGAGGTAGATGAGCGCTCCCTTGCTGGGATCGCCGTCCTTGCGCCGCAAAGCCATGAGATCGAACCCATCGGCCGCCGAACCATCGAGCGACTTGGAGGTGATGAGCGATTGCACGCCCAGCCGATAAAACGAGCCCGCCGCCGTGTTCGGCAGGAAGTCGGAGACATGGCCATAGACCGATTCCAGGCCAAAGTCGCCGGTCTGCACCAGCGGCGACGCGACCGCCGAATAGCCCCAGGCTTCGTTGTTTTGCCTTCCCCAATTGAGATAGTTGGGGCCATTGACCGATAGCCCCCTAGTGGTCAGGAGACCCGCCCCCATTCGCACCATGCTGTTGCTACCACTCCCCCATGCGGCCGCCTTCTCGAGACCACCGATCGATGCACAGTTGGCGACCAGGCGGCCGCCCTGATCGAGAAAGGCCTCCGCCGCCTGGTAGACCCCATCCTCATCCGCCGTGGGCGCGGGGCTGCTGGTGCCGTCTCCCGCCCAGGCGACCCAGTGCGGCATCACGAGCACGCCGTAGGGTTTCTTGAGGAGACCACCGCTGGTGAAGTCTTTGACCGCGCGAAATTCGTCGAAGACTGTGCCCTGGGTGCTCGGGTAAACACCGCCCGAAGTGCCACAACAGGGCTGGCTGCAATCGTTGCTGTTTTCATTTAGCCCGCTGTTACAGAGGTAGGCATAGACCTGCCAGATCCCCTTGAGGGAGCCGGCGGTGGCGCCGCTGACATCGGCCAGGTTGAGCACCGCCAAGTGGGGCGGAGCGCCCACCATCTTTTTTTGTACCGGCGCAGTGAAGGAACCTTGGGCGATGTGGGTGACGACCGACTGAAAGCGCGCACCCGCGCCAGCCAGGTTGTCCGCCTTCAAGAATTCGATCGCGCGCTGCGCATCGGTGAGCCCCTTGGGGTTGCGGGTGGGGTCGGGATCGATGATCGCGGGGTCGATGACGAAGGGTCCACCGCGATAGGCGATCGTGCTATCGGGATAGAAGGTAGTCGCCAGCTTGCCCGCTGGATCGTTGAGTCTGACCGGATTGCAATCGCTCCCACAGGCGGGCATGGTGATAGAAAAGTCGGCGTCGTCGATCTTTTTCTTGGCGGGATCGATGATGGTGAAAACGGTGATGCCGCGCTCGAGCAGCCGCCAGACGAGGCCGTAGGCACGCAGTACACCGCTACCGTAGACATCGGTACTGTAGGTGTTGCGGGTGGGATAGCTGCAGTAGCTCGCAGGCGGGTTGAAGAGCGTCTTGGGGGCGAAGGCAGTCTGGTAGCAGTAGTCCATGGGAATGATGAGCGCGCCGGCGGCAAAATTCCGAGGTGTAGCGAGCGCCGTCGCGACTGGCGCGGCGATCCAGGCAGCGACCAGAAGCCATCGGAGACAGGCCATCGTGGCTCCCCTTCTTCAAGCCGCAGGCCAGTATGGTTTTCTAAGAAAAAACAGGCACCTATCACGCTGGCGATCTGCCGTATCGTCCAAAACGGATCGGCGGGTCACTCCAAAATGGATTCACCAAGCTCAACCACATCGACGTACAGGATCGCGTCGCGGGCGCGCAGCTCATCGAGGAGCTGCTCTGGCGGGCGGGAGGCCAGACGGAGGAGAGCGCAGGCAGCGCGCGCCTCTTCAAAGATGGTGTTCTCCATCTCTTCGACATTGATCGATGCGCGCCGAATGGCGCCAAGCACCTCGGCGAGCACGCCTATTTGATCGAGGTGGCGCACACGTAGCAGAAACGCCGCCGGGCTCCGGGCACAGAGGTTGACACAGTGGTCCACCTTGCCGCGCGCGACAAAGCCGCGGACGATGCGCACGGTCTCATCGGCGATCGCCTGTTGCGCCTGCTCGGTGGAGGCGCCGATGTGGTGGGTGCCGTAGACCAGGCCGGAAAGCGCCACGAGCGGATCGGCAAAGTCGCCGGTTGCCCCCTTGGGCTCCTCATCGAACACGTCGACCGCCACGCGCAGCTGGCGCTTGGTGATCGCGCGATGGAGCGCTGCGCCATCGACGAGCTCCGCGCGCGCGGTGTTGACGAGGAGCGCGCCCGGTTTCAAGCGAGCCAGCGCAGCTTCATCGAGGATCCCGCGCGTCTCCCGGGTGAGCGGAAGATGTAGCGTCAGCGCATCGACCAGGGCGCACAATTCTGGAATCGAGGCGGCGCGCTCGATCCCGAGATCCCGCGCGGTCGCGTCCGTCAAGGAGCGGGACCAGGCGAAAATGCGCATACCAAAAGCCTGGGCGCGCGCAATCACTTCGCGTCCAATCGCACCCGTTCCCAGGACGCCGAGCGTGCGGCCGTAGAGCCCCTGAGCGCGCGAATACTCTCTCTTGTTCCAGTGGCCCGCGCGCAGATCGATCACATTGTCGGGGATGCGACGGTCGAGGGCCAAGAGCAACCCGAGGGTCAATTCAGCCACGGCAATGGCATTTTTTCCCGGACAGTTGGCGAGGAAGATGCCGCGCGCCGAGGCCGCTTTGCGGTCGATGGTGTTGACCCCCGCACCCGCGCGAACGATCAGCGCCAGCGCCTGGCCCGCTTCGATCGTTTTCGCAGTCACCTCGGTCGAGCGCACCACCAGGATCCCCGCGTCGCCGATCGCTTGCGGCAGCTCCTCTTGGGTCAGCGCCTCGCGGTAGTCGACTGCGAGGCCTAGTTGGCGAAACTCGTCGAGATGCACCTCGGAAAAGGTGTCGGCGATCAGAATTCGCATGGCCTACAGCGCACTTCACTCGCGTTGAATCGCGGCTTACCTCCTCGCTCCCCTCGGTTACGTACCCACCACGTACGCTCCCTCGGGTCGCTGCGGGGGCACTCGCGCTCAACGCGAGTGAAGCACGCTGTAAGTGGCGGTCTCAACGCCCGAGTAGATAGGCCCGCAGATGCTCCACCGCAATCGAGCCGTGGCCGATGAGCGCCTCATTGAACGTGCGCTGTTTGAACTGGTCGCCCACCTTCTTGCGATAGTCGGCCTCGAGGCGCTCGATCTGATCCAGCCCCAGGAAATACTGCGCCAGCTGGGTCGAATCGAGCTTGGCGCGCTTGAGCTTCTTCTCCGCCACCATGCGCTCCTGGAAGCCCTCTTCGACCATGAAGCGCACCGCCTCCTCGTCGCTCATGGTGCCGCTCTGCAGACCGATGTCGATCAGAATATTGGTCGCGACAATCATCCGCCCCTTGGCATCGTCCCAGCGGTAGCAGTCGTTCTTCGCGCCGCCATAGCCGAGCTTGACGAGCAGCCCTTCGCCGTAGACGGCCCAGCCCTCGACCATGGGACCGTTCCACAGCACCGCGCGCAGCGGATTGAGATCGTGGCGCTCATACGAGAACTGCGTGTGGTGGCCGGGATAGGCCTCGTGCGCTGCGACCAGCTCGACCGCACAGTTGTACTGGCCACGCAGGTAATTTTCGACCTTCTCGGGCTTCCAGGTGGGATCGATCGGATCGACGAAATAGGTGGCGTGAAAAGTTGGCTGCTTGCTCAAGACTTCCGGGGCGAGGTATTCCGCCGCTAGCGCGCCGCGCTTGAACAGCGGCATCGGTTTCACCGAGAGCGAATCCTTAGGCGGCAAGGTCAGAAGATCGTGCTCGACGATAAAAGCGCGCAGCCGATCGAGATTTCCCGCATGGGCCTGCACCAGCTCGTCGGGCTTGGGGTGATCCTGAGACACCACTTCCTTGGCGCGCAAGAGGGTCTCCTTCATCGCGAGCTTCGCGGCCTCCTTGCCGACGATGCGCTTCGAGACTTCGTAGAGCTCTTTGCGCGCTTCGTCGAAGGCCTGGCGGGCGTGAGAGGCAGCATCGTCGGTGGAGATTCGGGTCTGAAGTGCGAGTGGAAATTTCTTCTTGTAGAGCACCGCACCCAGCCGCCAGTCGCGCGTCGCCTTCTCCGGCGGAATCTTTTCGAGAAAGCTCTGGTAGTCGCGCAGCGCGGCGACCGCTTTGACACGCGCCGATTCTGCCATGGCATCCGCTTGCGTGAACTCCTTGATCTCGCTTTCGAAGACCTCGATGCGCCCCTGGTTATCCTTCACCGCCTGTTCGAGATGGACCTTCGAGGGCTGCTCAAGCTGCGCCTTCTGCTGTTGGATCAGCTTTGGCAATGCGGCAAGCTGCGCCGCCACCGCTTTCCGCCGCTCCGCTTCGGGCGCGTAGGTGCCATGGATGATGAAGGAGAGGCGCTCGTTGACCATTTCGCGCGGGTCGTAAAACGGGAAGGAATCGTAAAGCCGCGGGTCCCAGCTCCAATCCTTGATCTCGCGCAGGTAGAGCAGCTCGAGGCCGATGCCATCGGTGAGGATGGCGTGGTCGATATTCTCGTCGAGCATAACCTTATGCTCGTATGATCCCAGCGCCTGCAGCCGCTTCTCGAGCGCCACCAGCTCCGCCTCACGCGCCTTGAGCGCTGCGGGCGAAAGGTCGACCAAGCGGTCATCGAAACGATGGTCACCCATGAACGTGGCGAGATGCGGCTTAGCGCGGAAGAGACCGTCGAGATACTCCTGCTTGAGGTCGGCGAGCGGCTTTTGCGGCACAGCGGCCCAGGCAGAAGTGGCGACGACGAGCGCGGTAAGGGGTCCCAAACGCATCAGGCGGCTCCTGCCATGAGTTTCTTGAGCGGTTTTACCAAAAGTGCCAGCACGCCGGCGGCGGCGATCGAGCTGATGACAAAAATGCTGAAGAACTCTTTATGCGAATACTGCGCATAGAGCTCGCCCAGCATGCCGGCGAGCTTGTTGCCGGCGAACACGGCGATAAACCAGACACCCATCATGGTGCCGGTGAGGCGCGCCGGTGATAGCTTGGTCACCATCGAGAGGCCGATCGGCGATAGACACAGCTCACCGACGGTGTGGAGCAGATAGGCTGCCACTAGCCACCAAAGGCTGACCTTGCCGGTTTCACTACCGGCGGACTGCGCTGCACCGGCCATCACCACGAAGCCGAGCCCGAGGAAAACTAAGCCCAGCACGAATTTGACCGTGGTGCGTGGCTCGAGCTTGACGCGCGCGAGCTTGATCCACAGCAGCGAGAAGATCGGCGCGAGTAGGAAGATGAAGCCGGCGTTGATCGACTGGAATAGGCTGGCCGGCACTTCCCAGGAGCCGATGAAGCGGTGGGTATTGTCATCCGCCCACAGCGTCATGGTGTTCCCCGCCTGCTCAAAGGCCATCCAGAAGAAGACGGTGAAGAGCGCCATGATGAAGATGGCGGCGATGCGACCCATTTCGGTGCGCTTCTCGGCCTCCGAAGCGGCGGCGGTTTCGGCATGGTGCTGGGGATCGGGCTTTTCGATATTGACGGCAGAAAGGCGCTTCTGACCGAGCATAAAGGTGATGAGCCCGATGCCCATGCCGACACCGGCCGCGCCAAAGCCATATTTCCAGGCGATCTTCTCGCCGAGGTAGCCGCAGACGATCGGCGAAAAGAAGGCGCCGAGGTTGATGCCCATGTAGAAGATCGAAAAGCCACCATCGCGACGCGCGTCGCCGGGCGCGTAGAGCTTGCCGACGATGGTGGAGATATTGGGTTTGAAGGCGCCATTGCCGAGGATGAGGAAGCCCATCGCGAGATAGAAGAAGGGGCGACTCTCGACGGCCATGAGGAAGTGGCCGATCATCATGAGCGTACCGCCGAGGAGGATGGTGCGGCGGTAGCCGAGCACGCGGTCGGCCAGCATGCCGCCGAAGATCGGCGTCAGGTAGACGAGACCGGTGTACCAGCCGTAGATGCGCGATGATTCGGGCTGCGAGTACTGCAGCCCTTTGATCATGTAGAGAACGAGGAGCGCGCGCATGCCGTAGTAGCTGAAGCGCTCCCACATCTCGGTGAAGAAGAGCACGTAGAGGCCACGCGGATGGCCTTTCGGGGTGTCGGTGGCGGGAGCGGCAGCGTGGTTATTCGTTTCGGTCGGCAGAGTCATGGGGCGCGACCATAGCAAATTTTTCCGCGGGGGGAAGATGCTATCGGCGCAGCAGCAGGACCAGCGTCAGTGCGACCAGCGAGGCCACGAGCATCCCGGCGATGAACAGCAGCCAGGGCGAGCGCGCCTGGGGAGGAGCGACGATCGGTGCGGTCGGTGCGGGCGCCGGCGGAATCTGAACGTTCAGCCCCTGCTGCTCGAAGAAGTCCCGCGCGCGCTGCAAGAACAGGTCATAGGTGAAAACATCGACGTCGACAGTGCGCCCGAAGCGCTGCCGGTAGCCGCCGTCGATATGATGGAAGGTCCGCAGCTCGACCTGATGCTCGACCTGATTGGCGCTGCCGACGACCAGCGAAGGCCGATTGGGCGCGACCAGGCAGATGTGCTGGACCGACTGGACTCCGCCGCCGGTCGACGGTCCATCGGGTGCGGTCAGCTCCGGATGGTAGACACCCACCGGCACCGAGCCGAGCGAAAATTTGAAGGTGTCGGCGAGATCGAGCGCGCGCATGGAAAATTGCGTGCGCAGTTCACGGTCGCTCATTAGGGTTATCGTAACATTGTCGGGGGCCCTTCCGCCACTGTCCGCCCCTCGGCCATGGTGACCAGATGATCAGCGAGCGCAGCCATTTCATCGCGATCGTGGGTCACCAGCACGGTCGGGAGGGCCCGTTCGGTGATCCACGAGCGCAGCCAGGTTTCGATGCGGCGGCGCTCGTCGAAGTCGAGGGCAGCCAGCGGCTCATCGAGCAGCAGAAGGCGGGGGGAGCGCACGAGCGCGCGGGCGAGTGATACCCGCTGGCGCTCGCCGCCCGAGAGATGGGTGGGCAGACGATGCAGGAGCGATGCGAGGCCGAGGGCAGCGATGAGGTCGGGATCGATAGAGAGTTGTTTCCGACCGAACAGGATGTTGTCACGAACCTCTAGAAAGGGGTAGAGCGGCGCGTGCTGTGGCGCATAGCCGACGGCGCGCTGCTGCGGGGGTAGAAAGGTGGAGCTGGCACTATCGAATAGCACGGTGCCATCGAGAAGAATGGACCCGGCGCGCGGGCGAGAGAGCCCCGCGAGCGCACGGAGCACGACGGTCTTGCCCGCACCAGAAGGGCCAAACAGCACAGCGATGCCGCCGGTCAGCGTGAAGTGGGCCCTGATCGACGTTGGCGCCGCCAGATCGACCGTGACGTCGCAGATCAGGGCTGGCGGGCTGGCCCTCATGAGCCGAATCGTCCTTGGCCCATGAGGACTTGTCAACGCGCTAAACTTTCTTCTCCTCCGGTCGAATCAACAGCCATGCAGGACACGCAACAAAGACAGCCCGCTGGTCGCCCTGGCCAGCGCCACTGTTCGCCGCGGCGACGGTGGGATCGAGAGCGCGGCGACTTCGTCGCTCCTCTAGCGCTCGCGTCGGTTGGGGCCGCGGCTCGTTGGCAGGTGGTTCCGTGAGGCGGTTCGCGTGGCGACGTTCGTCGCACCCCGCTCGCCCGCTGGTCGACGAGAGAGGGGGTGGCGCTGTCGCTCTTTCGGGAGGGGGGCCCAAGTGGCCAGGACGGTCCGCGCGCCCGCGGACTCCCGACGGAGGGGCGACGGCGCTACCTCGGTACTAGGGCGCGCGTGATCGCGAGCGCGCGCTCTGGTCACCCAATCTAGTCCATCCCACCCAAGTCCGGGGCACCGAGGGCGTCCGAGAGGGCGTCTCCCGGTGCCCCATCTCCTATTGTCCCGGCGCTATCGCTGACCGCGCTGTCGCTGGGCGCAGCCGCGTCACCGCTGGGAGCGCCATCGCTCGGCATCCATAGATCGGGCGGCGTCTCGCAGCTGGCCGAGGCGCCGCACACCATGCCGACCGGGCAGTCGCTATGGCGCGTGCAGACGCTCGAGCCGCAGCCCGCGAGGAGCAGAAGCGCGAGCCGGCTATAGCGCGTCAAAGCCTACTCCGGTGAGCACCAAGAATTGGCCCGCCACGCGGTTGCTGGGCAGATCGCTGCCGGCGAAGAACAGCGTCGTTTCGAGGTCGGCACACAGGCGGATCTTCACGGCTTTTCCCACTGCCAGGCAGGCGCCCGCAGCAACGTTGGCGCCGAGCAGCGTGTAGGGCGCGACGTAGGCCAGCGCGCCGATGCTAAATCGCAACGGCCCGGTGAGGGGGCGCAGCCGAAAGCCGAGGCCCAGGGCGCCACCGATACGGTCGACCCCTTCGATGCGCCCCGCTCCATATAATGACAGGGACGGCTGCCGACTCAGCGCCACCTCCGCCTGAATATCCAGCTGGACCGGTGCGAGGCGCCAGGTCGATCCCCCGGCGCCGCCGCCGAAAGCCGCACCTCCGCCCAGCCGCGCTTCGAGCCCCACAAGCGGTGGAGTGGCGAGCGCACGAGGGGCGCAGAGCAGGAGAGTCGCGAGCAGGGCGATCCGCACGCTGCCCTGAGTAGCAAGCCCCGTTCCCAAGAAGAAGTGGCGGCGAATCAGCCGCTTAGCGATTGGCCGCGGAATGGCTGTCGGCAATTCTGGCGGCGCCTTGCCTGTCCAAACGGCTGACAAGCCTTGTCAAGGACTTGACGAGAACAAAAATAACAATTGATTTAAAATGGTTATAACATTGTCCACAATGCAAACTCGCCCTTCCGCCTACATGTAGGCCCATGTCGGCGTCAAATGTTCCTTCGCCTTCGCCTCCTCCAGATCCGCTAAGTCCGCGAACCGTCTAGGTTGACGACTGTGGATCGTTCTTTGCTCAAGCACGCTCCCACCACCAAGGGGGAAGCCGACATGAATCTTCGCGCCGAGCCAACTCGCGTCCTGGTCGTGGATGACGATGCCCTGCTGCTGAAGACGGTCGAGCGTTCGCTGTTGCGTATGGGATTCGAGGTGATGGGGGCCGACTCGCTGGCGCGCGCCCGCGAGCTGCTTTCGCACTCCTCCTCCTCCTCCTCGTACGATGTGCTGCTGTGCGATTTTCATCTGGGCGATGGCACGGCGCCCGAGCTGGTGCGGTCGGCGCTGGCGGCCCATAAGGCGCAGGCCGCCTACTGCATGACGGGGGATGCGAGCTGCGCCACGGTGGTCGCGGCGATGCGTGCCGGCTGCACCGATGTGATTGAAAAACCATTTGAAACGAGCCGTATCGTGGCGCTATTGACCACCCATCGGGTGGCTGGCAAAGGGGCTGAGGATCATACCGGGGAGTGGCGGCGACAGTTCTGCCCGCAGATCATCGGCGAACATCCGCGATTGCTCGATGTCATCCGGGTGATCCGCAATGTGGCGGCGACCAGCTCGACGGTGCTGGTGACGGGGGAAAGCGGGACCGGCAAGGAGTTGGTGGCGCGTGCGATCCACGATGCGTCGCCGCGAGCCGATAAGCCCTTCGTGGCGCTCAACTGCGCGGCGATCCCAGAGGCGCTGTTCGAAGCGGAGCTCTTCGGCCATTCGCGCGGCGCCTTCACCAATGCGGTGGCAGCGCGCGAAGGCCATCTTTTGGCGGCCCACGGTGGCACCCTGTTCCTCGACGAGATCGGCGATATGCCACTGCCGGCGCAGGCCAAGCTCTTGCGAGTGCTGCAAGAGCAACGCATCATGCCGCTCGGTTCCGACCGCGCAGTGCCGATCAATATCCGGGTGGTGGCGGCCACCAACAAAGATCTCGAGACAGCGATAGAGGCGGGGAATTTCCGCGCCGATCTCTACTTCCGAATCAGCGTGATTCCGATTTCGTTGCCGCCGCTGCGGGAGCGCACGGAAGACATCATGCCGCTCGCGCGCCAATTCCTCGAGCAGACGGCGGCCCAGGCGCAGCGGCCGGTGGTCGGTTTTGAGGCGAGCGCCGAGCGGGCGCTGTGCGAACATGGTTGGCCAGGCAACATCCGTGAGCTGGCCAATACCATCGAGCGCGCGGTAGTGCTCTCGGCCTCGGGGCGTTTGACGGCCGCGGATCTGGGGCTCTCCTCGCGCCGCCACAAGACGGCGCCGCAGGTACCGGTGCTCTCGCTCAAGGACACCATGCCGGATGTGGGCGAACCCATGACGCTCCGCCTCGCACTCGATAGCGTGGAGCGCAAGCTCATCGAAGAGGCGCTCGAGAAGACGCGCGGCAACCGCACCGAAGCAGCGGTGCTGCTGGGCCTCAACCGCACCACGCTGATCGAAAAAATCCGCAAGTTCGCCTAGTGTCTGTCCTCAAAGTCCGGACCGAGTCGGGCGAAGTTCGCAGCCCGGCTCGCGCGGAGCGACGAGGGCGCCTACTGGCGGTAGGCAACCGAGAAGCGACAAAGCGAGCCGTGGCGAGAACGAGCCCGACGATGGGAGGACTTTGAGGACAGACCCTAGTACTAACCAACCCTCGGCACACTTGCCTTGGGCAGGGCGAATCCCTGTGCTAAGGTTGCATCGGCCGGGGAATGGACGTCCAGTGTGAGAAATGCCGCACGGTGTATGAATTCGACGACGCCAATGTGACACCCAATGGTGTGTCGGTAAAGTGCACCCAGTGCGGCAACCTGTTCGTCGTTAGACCCCGTACCCTGATGAGCCCGGCCGCGGCCGCCCGTTCACCCCTTTCCGTCTCCGGTCCCAGCCCGGTTCCACCTTCTGCTCGTCCCCGCTCCATGACGCCGGTCTGGGGGGCGAACGCAGCCGACGAGCGCGTGTGGCTGGTGCGCACGGCGGCCACCCGGGAGGTGCGGCGTTTTCGCGAACTTCAGACGCTACAACAGTGGATCGTAGAGCGGCGCGTTTCGCGCGACGATGAGATCTCCCGCACCGGGGAGAGCTGGAAGCGGCTCGGTGCGATCGCTGAGCTGGCCTCGTTTTTTCATGCCGTGGAAGAGGCGCCCGAAGAACCCCCCGAAGCCCCCATCGCTCTGCCCCCTCCGCCGCCGGTGACCAGTCCGCCCGCCTTTGCCACCACCGAGCCCTTTCCCATTTCGGTGGTGGGTGTGACACCGATCGGATCCACGCAGTCCTCCAGCGAAGAGACGGATGTGGATCGGGTCATGGATGGCTCAGAGATGCTGGAGTCACCACGACGTGGGCCGATGGGGCTGTGGGTGGCGGGCGGAGTGCTGCTCGTGATGGCATCGGTCGGCGGCTACTTTTGGGGGATGCGGCAAACCCGTCCAGGGGAGGAGCTCAAGCGTCGCGAAGCGCTCCAGCGCGGCCTGTCCGAACTCGAACAGGATAGCGACGAGTCGCTGCGGCGAGCGGAACAGGAGCTCTTGCGGGCACTCGGGGCAGAGGAGCCAAGCCCGGTCCTGCTCGCAGCGCTGGCAGAGGTCAACGCGCTATGGGCCGGGTCGATCCACGAAGAGTCGGGCCAGGCGCAAGCGCCGGCGGCTGACGCTGGCGCTCCTACCAGCGGCGCCACGGAAGCACTGCGCCGAGTGGCCGAGCAGCACCTCCAGGAGGCCCACCGCTATGCCGACGAGGCACTGCGCCGCGCTCCCAAGGAGGGCGATGCGGATGCCGAGCGCGCGATGGCCACAGTCCTGTTGGTGGAAGGGGCGCCCGCGGCGGAAGTGGAAAAGCCGCTGGTGCGTTCTGAGGAGCGCCGCACGGAGGATGCCGCCGTCACCTTTGTTCGCGGCGCGCTGCTGTTCCGCGAAGGCCAGTGGGCGGCGGCGCGGCAGAAGCTCGAGCGCGCGAACACGCTGCACCAGAACAAGGAGCACCGCGATCTGGTGCGTGCCACGCTTCTTCTCGCCCGCATCGCGGTGCGCGAGGGGCGGCGCGACGAGGCGGGAGTGCTGGTGCAAAAGGTGCTTGCACAGAGTGGCAAGCATGCGCGCGCACTGGCTCTGGCCGCGCAGCTTCAGGCGCCACCTGCGCCCCCAGATGCGGGCGCAATGCCGGTGTCCTCCGGCGCGGCGAAGCGGGAGAAGTCGGATCGGGAGAGGTTGGATGAGGATTCGCCGACGCCCAACGGTGTGGAAGGGTTGGTGCGACAGGGCAACCGTCTCCTCGAGAACAGCGGGCGCCCGAAAGATGCGAAGCGGCTATTCGAAAAGGCGCTTGAGTTGGCGCCGGACAACATCGAAGCGCTCAATGGGCTCGGCTACTGCAATCTCGACAGCGAGCACTTTGCCGCGGCGGTCGACATCTTCAAACGGACGCTCAGCTATTCCCCGCACAATGGCGATGCGATCTTGGGGATCGCCGAGTCTTACAAGATGCGCGGCGACCATGTGCGGGCGCTCGAGTACTACCGCCAGTACAAGGCGCACCTACCGAACGGCTCGAAGATCTCGACCGTCGAAGCGAATTTGCGCGAGCTCGAGGTTGCAGTGCCGCCCGCGCGGGTACTGCCACATCTGCCCCAGGAGGCAAAATAGTCGGTGGCGGCGCTGGTCGATCTGGTCCCGGTCAAGCCGCGCGTCCTGGCAGTGCGGACCATCCCGCGCGCCGACGAGGCGCTGGCCCTCAAGCTCGCTCTTCCCGACGGCCTGCGCGCGGTGGGAATGCTCACCGCCACCTCCGACGATGCGCTGTTCGTGGCGCTCGACCAGGGAACCAAGGCGGCACCGGTCGAAGTGGTCTACGCACGCTCCTTCTATGCAGGCGCGTCCTATCCTTCGGGGCCGCTTTCGGGCGAAGCGATCGGCATCTATGCGGCGCGCGATCCGGCAGAAATCGCAGCCGCGCTCGCCGCCTGCCGTCGCTGTCTCGAGGAGGAGGCCTGGTTCTACGCGGCCGATGCGCGCGGCGAGCTGGCCTTCTTTCCCCACGTCGTGCGCTCGGTGGGCAGCTACCTGTCGCAGCAGGCACAGATCGAGCGCGGTCAGCCGCTCGCCTACCTGATTGCCCCCCCGCTCGAATCGATCCTGGCGCTCGACGCCGCGCTGAAAGCGGCGCCGGTGCGGCTCACCAAATGGTTTGGCCCGCCCTCGGAAACCAACTACGGCGGCGGCTATCTCACGGGTGAGCTCGATGCTTGCGAAGCGGCCGCGCGCGCCTTTGCTGCCGCGGTGGTGGACGTAGCGCGGGCACCGCTCGATGTCGAGCGATCGGTGCGGGCCGCGGGCGAAGCGCCGGGGGCCAGACCGGCGGGTGCCACCCGCGGAAAATACCGCGTGATGGCCACCGGCGAGCGACTCGCCGAAAAGCCGGTCCACCTCACCCATCTCCACGACGATGAATCGCTAGTGGAAAAGTCCCACCCGCGCATGGCGCTGCGCGGCAAGCTCGACACCTTGCAAGGCCTGCTGCTCGATGCGCAGCTGGCCGCCGATGCCGAGGGTGCGCGCGATCTGGTGGGCGAACTGGGCGAAGCACTCGACCTCGTACGCGCCCTGGTCGGCTGCGAAGTGACGGGCAAGCCGCTGCCGAGCTGGACGCTGTGCAGCCTTTCACCCGAGGAGATTCAGCGCGCTTCGCATCGCACTTTCGAGCTGTACGGCGTGCCCTTCATGTACCCCTCGGTGCACCAGGGGCCGGTCGTGGCGCGGCTCTACCTCGCGCGCGCGTATGCACGCGAAGCCGAGCTCAAGCTCTACGCGGCCTTTCCCGAAGTGGAGGAGCGGGAGGATCTCAAGCTCGCCGCCAATCGCCTGTCGTCGGCGATCTACGTGATGACTGCCAAGTATGTGGGCGGGAAATATGCCGGCGAACGGCGGCGACTAGGTCCGGTCAAAGGCTGGAAGCCCTAATCGCTACATGCACATCGATGCATCCACCACCTGGCACTTATTCTGTCGGCACATGAGGGCAAGTTCGCAGGCGTTGCCGGAGTTGCAGGCTTCGCCCACCTTGGCCCTGGTCGTGCATTTCCCGGCGGAACCGAATGATTCCTGTTTGCAGTAGCTACCGTTGGCACAGAAGGCGATCGTTTGAGCGCCGACCTCACCGCAGTTGTCGCCCAGTTGAGCGATGGGGATTTTCTGGCATTTCATCGTGCCAGAATCGCACTGAAGGCCCGCCCATGTATTGCAGGAGGCGGTGGTCTTATGTTCCGGGTCGCAGGCCACGTTTTCCGCCAGCGGAGCCGTGCAAACACCATTGAAACACCGGAGCGAATAGCTGCAGGGCTTGGTGTTTTCTTCGCAC
>JAHFDT010000275.1 GCA_023248875.1 Myxococcales bacterium
GCCCGGGGAGAGCGCGAATCTCCAATCCGCCTGGGTTGCCAGCGTCGCTGCGCCGCCGCCCTGGGAAAGGTCGATCACCTTGATGTTGCCCCGCTCGGCGCCGCTGATTGGCTTCGTGTAGGCGTCGTTGAAGACCACTTTGCCGCCCGTTGCTGCGAGGTCGCGCGTGGCGGTCATCGCCAGCTGCTTGACCAGGCCCCCACCGACGGGGATGCTCGCAAGTTTTCCGTAGTAGCTATTCGCATTGATGTCGGAAACAAAGAGGGCACGGCTGCTATCGGCGCTAAAACCGTCACCCAAGCGATCGGCCGTGGTGGTGGCTACCAGCTTGATCGGTGGACCGGGCGTCGCCGCCGAAGCGAGGTAGAGGTCGGTCAAGCCGGTGACGGAGTCGATCTTGCTGGCGTAGAGGATGAACTGGCTATTGGGCGAGATGGGGTAGAGCAGCGCCACGTTGCTGGGAACCAGGGAGATCGGGCCGGGGTTGACGACGGGCGAGCGTTTGAGCGCTTTGCTGCTCGTGCGATAGACGATGGCGCTGCCGTCAAAATAGAGGTAGGCCCAGGCGACGTCGGAATCGATGACGGTGGCGCTGCCGCCTCCAATCGGTAGCACCTGGAGCTGGTTCGTGCTGGTGATGAGGGCGGCCAGGGTGCCCGCAGTATCGAAATCGAAATACCAGGCCGCACTCGCGGACAGGTCGGTCTTGGTCCATTTGTCATCGAGACTGGTAATGGTAGCGAACGTAGCGCCCCCCTTGGCGTGGGCGACCAGCGCATGGTCACCGGCAAAGGCGATCCGCGGCAGGGGCAAACCGGTTCCGAGGGAAGTCTGGGTATCGATGCCAACGTACAGCGTCTGTGGTGACGAGAGATCGCCATTGGCACCGAGGAGGTTGGCCGTGGTGCCACCGCTGGCCGCCTGGCCCGTGTAGAGCAGGCGCTGGCTGTCACCGCGAACTGCTACCACGCCAACGACTGAAGCCGTGGCCGCGAACTTGAGCCCGGTGGCGGCACTCCAGACATCGAGGGTGCCCACACCGCTGTTCGGGTTCACATTCCTCCATAGGAAAACTACTTTGCCTGCGATTCGAAAGTAGTCGGCATCCTGATCGGTGATGGTGAGTGCTTGTCCCCCGGCGAGCGGCTGCGCCAACACCGATGCGGACTGCTCCTGATAGACGATGGCGTAGCCATCCGACGTGACGCCGAGCAGCACCAGCTTGCCGGCGATGAGTGGTTTCGCCGCCGCCATATCGACGGGAGCACCGAGATCGCTGGAGAGCGCGAGGTCACTTTTCATGGCCAAATCTGGGATGATCGCCTGATCGGGCTTGGCGGCCAGATCAGCCTTCATCGCTAGATCGCTCGTGCCGAGATCGAGGGCGCTCGCATCCGTTCCAAGCCACCCACCTGCCAGATCGGGCGATGAGCTCGGGGGCTGGGGTGCTGAGCAGCCGAAGACCAAGAGCACCCAAGGGATCATTGCGCGCATCGTTCTTCCGACGCTGATCCAAAACAGTGTCCCCGTCAAGTGACCCATTTGACGTGCTCCCGGCGACCCGAGAGAATGGTCGAGTGCCGGGCCCGCACCAGCTTCAGGCGCTCATCACCCTGCGACGGGCTGACGAGAGTACCGCGGCTCAGGCGCTGCATCGCCATCAGGCGGCGCTCGACCGGGCCGAACAGGCGGTTCAGGCTGCCCAGGCGCGCTGGGCGGTGGACACCGCGGAGCTTATGGCGTCCGAAACGAAACTACGCGCCATCCAGTCTCGTGCCTCAGTGGCCTCGGCCTTGAATCGGGCGCAGGCCTTTGTGGCAGCTCGTCGGCGGGCCCGCGAGCAGTCGCAACGCGAAATCGACGCTGCAGTTCGTGGGGTCGAAGCCTTATCCCGGGCCACGGAACAGGCCCGTGCTGCCCTGGAAGAGGCGCTCCATCAGAGACAGGCTGCGGAAGCGCAGCAAGTTCGTACCCGCCGCGAGGGCTCGCGGGGGCGGGCAGCACGCGAACAGTCGGCTGCCGACGATCGCATACGGAAGCCGAAGCCTTGAAATAGCGCCCGAGATACCTGAGATTGGACGCCATGCGTTCGTTCCCCTGGATGGTAGCGCTTCTGCTGATCGGCTGCCGTCTGCCCGATTCGCGCACTGCCGTCGAGCATGAGCGAGAAGCGGAGCACCACCGAGCGCAAGCCGACCGGGCGCGCGCAGCGATACGGATCGCCGAGACCACGCGGCCGATGCCCTCCGCCAACGAAGCGATCAGCGATCCGGGAGCGCCGGCCGGTGAGATTGCCGCGGGACGTGCCGCGTATGAAATCCAGACCGCGGCAGATCATGAAAAGGTCGCGCAGCAGCTTCGCCACGAAGCGGAGATCCTGTGCCAGCGAGTGCCACCGAGTCAGTGGCGTACCTGCCCGATCAACCTGCCATTCACCGTCGAAAAGTTCTCCTCGGGCTACCGCCTTCGCCCAGGCGGTTCGGCGGCGGCCGAGTCGCTGCGTGGCGAGATCGGTTGTGCCATCGCTCGCTCTCGCATCGATCGCTCGGAAGAGCAGAGCGCTTGCCCACTCTTTGCTCCCGGGGCCAGCGTGAGAGTGGTCGACCGGATTCCGGGAGGTTCCGAGGGACCCTTTATCGAAATCAGCGGAGCCGCTCCTACTGAACTCGAACGCCGCATCGAGCTCCTGAGAAAAAGATGACAACCTATGATAAGAACACCGTTTACAAAGGGGAGGGCCCATGCTGCGCTATCACGACGATCGCATCCACGCTGCCGTCTCAGCGCTCGGTATCAAGAATGCCGGGGCCGTGCTCTGGAACATGCCCGCGGCGGCACTCTACGAAGAGGTAGCGCGGCGACGAGAAGGGCTCATCGCGGAGGCGGGCCCGCTGGTCTGTCGCACGGGCGATCATACCGGACGCGCGGCCGGCGATAAATACATCGTCCGCGATGCCCTCACGGCGGACAAGGTGACCTGGGGAAAGGTCAATCAGCCGTTCGAGCCGGAGCGCTTCGATGCGCTCTTCCAGCGGGTGGCAGCGCATCTCGGCGGACGCGATCTCTTCGTGCAAGACTGTTTTGCGGGAGCCGATCCCGCGACCCGGCTGCCGGTCCGCGTCATCACCGAGCAGGCCTGGCACTCACTCTTTGCCCGCAACATGTTCCTGCAACCGACGAGCGATGACGAGCGTGCTCATCACGCGCCTGAGTTCACGGTGGTTCACGCGCCCCACTTCCGCGCCACTCCTGAGCAGGATGGCACCAAGTCGCAGGTGTTCGTCATCCTCAACTTCACCAAGAAGATGGTGCTCATCGGGGGCACCGCCTATGCGGGTGAGATTAAGAAGTCGATTTTCACCGTCATGAACTTCCTTTTGCCAGAGCGCGGCGTGCTGCCGATGCACTGCTCGGCCAACGTCGGTGCGGGTGGTGACGTGGCGCTCTTCTTCGGCCTCTCGGGTACCGGTAAGACCACGCTTTCCGCCGACCCCGAGCGGCAGCTGGTCGGCGACGACGAGCATGGCTGGTCGAGCCGCGGCATCTTCAACGTT
>JAHFDT010000096.1:0-6145 GCA_023248875.1 Myxococcales bacterium
GGGGGGGGGGGCTTCACGCCGCTCCTTAAGGTGGGACTTACCTTTTCGCCCTCTGCCCTGGTTGCCGTCGACCTCGACTACGATGGGAAGATCGATTTGGCAGTTCTCGGCACCATGGGCCACGTGGCGGCCGTTCTCAATAAGGGAAATGGCACTTATAGTGTGAACATCTACCCTCCTTCCGGGGTGGGGGTGGCGAGCGGCCTCCAGGTGGCCGACCTCAGTCGGGATGGAAATTGGGATCTCCTTTGGGTACAGGGGGGCGAGGTGTCGGTGCTCTTCGGGGGGCCAGGAGGCACCTTTGGCAGCCTGCAGCATATTGGTGGGGCCGGTCTGAATCCGCTCGCCGTCGCTGTAGGCAACCTCGACCCACCCGACGAGCGCGTGGATGTAGTGGTGACCAGCACGACCAACAAGGTGTACACCCTGCAAAACACCTCCCATTGACCTTTCATTGATTGGGTCTCGCGCAGTGCGCTATACTATGGGGCTTGGGGCCGCTGGCTCCCACTGCGATTCCCGTGTCCGGACAACCACATAGCGAAGGTGATCCGCCGCCCGAATTTGGCGCCGGCCATCGGCTTGGCAAGTATGAAATCATCAAACGGCTAGCGACGGGGGGCATGGCCGAGATTTTCTTGGCGCGCGTCGAAGCGCTGCCGGGCTTTCAGAAGATCGTCGTCATCAAGCGGATCCTTCCCCAGCTCGCCTCCAAGCGAGATTTCATCGAGATGTTTCTCGATGAGGCACGGATCGCCGCCACGCTCCAGCACCCCAATCTGGTGCAGGTCTACGACGTCGGGCTCGTCGACGGCAACTATTTCATGTCGATGGAGTATCTGCACGGCGAAGACATCCGCGGCGTCATGAAGACGCTCGTCACCACGGGGCGCTCGCTGCCGGTCGAGCATGCGCTCAATGTGATGATCGGCGTGTGCGCGGGGCTGCATTATGCGCACGATAAGGTCGGCTTCGACGGCCGCCCGCTCAACATCATCCACCGCGATGTGACGCCGCAAAACGTGATCGTCACCTTCGAGGGCGGCGTGAAGCTGCTCGATTTTGGCATCGCCAAAGCGTCCAATCGTTCGGGGGAGACCCGTTTTGGAACGCTCAAGGGCAAGGTGCCCTACATGAGTCCGGAGCAGTGCCGCGGGGAGGTGCTCGACCGCCGCACCGATGTGTTTTCGATTGGCATCATGCTGTACGAGCTCACGCTCGGTCGGCGGCTGTTTCGCGCCAAGAGCGAGTTCGAAGTGATGAAGATGATCGTCGACGGTGAGATTGCGGCGCCGAGCAGCTACAACCCAGACTACGACCCGACGCTCGAGCAGATCGTCATGCGAGCGCTGGCCAAGGATCGCGACCTTCGATATTCCTCGGCAGCCGAGCTCCAGGCCGACCTCGAATCCTACGTGCAGAGCACGCGAATCTACCTATCATCGAACGCGCTCAAGCAGTTCATGGAGCAGCTGTTCGGACAGAAGGTCGAAGCGTGGCGCGAAGCCCAGGCGCAGGGGCGCTCGCTCGGTGAGCATCTCGAGACGATGACCCTCGAACGCGCCGAGCTCAGCGCAGGAGAGACCGCAGGAGAGACCGCGGATATCGAGATGATTGAAGACTTCGAGGTCGACTACACCGGTCAGCTCGCGGGCGCGACGCAGGTGACGCCGCCGATGGGCGTGCCGTCCCAGGCGCCATCGCCGCGGACTACCAGCGGATCGGTGCCGACGGTGAAGGTGGGCGGTAGTCCAGCGACAGTGAGGGTGGCTCCGCTGAGTGTCAGTGGCAACCTCGCGGTGCAGGAGGATATTTCGAGCGTTTCTCATCTGCTGCCGCGGCGGACGGGCGCACGCTGGCTGGTGGTTGGCGCGGCGGTGGTGCTGGCGGGGGGAGTGGCGGTCTGGCGGTGGCCCCGGGCAACGATTCCGGCGCCCGTGCCGATGGCGTCGCCGGTGCCAGTGGCCCCACTTGCCCCAGTGACGACGACAGCGCCGCTCCCCGCACCGATCGCGCCTGTGCCGATCGGCATCGTCAAGCTGACAGGGATTTCGGGATCGACGATCTATCTCGATGGAAAAAAACGAGAGGAGACGGTGCCGGCCACCCTGGATGGCGTCGAAGCCAACCGCGACCACGTCCTCTTGATCCAGCACATGGGCTACCAAGACCTCGTGCAGAATTTTACGCTGCGGCCCAATCAGGTCCTGACCGTGGAGGCAAAACTGGTGGCGGTACGGGGAGTGAAAGTCCGCGATCCGGGCGGACGATCGTTGCCGCGGGGACCGAACCTGTCCGAACCGATGGCAATGACGAGGCCCGCCCCTCCCAGGGAACCGCCCGTGATCTCGGGCAATGGCGCGCTCTTGATCGACACCAATCCGTGGTGCAATGTCAGCATCGACGGGGCTTCCAGAGGGGTCACGCCGCTCAAGCAGACGCTCTCGGCAGGCACGCATTCGGTGTCGCTCTCCAACCCAGAGTACAAGATCAACAAGACCATCTCGGTCACCATTTTGCCCAACGAAACACTGCGAAAGAAGCTGGATTTTCAATGAACCAAACGCCCGAACCCACGAAAAAAACGGAGCCGGCCGTCGAACCGGGGAACATCTTCATCGCCCGTCAGCCGATCTTTGATCGGGAGAAGAGGGTGCTGGCCTACGAGCTCCTGTTCCGTTCGGGGCCGCAGAACTTTTTTGCCGCGGGAACCGATGGGGACAAGGCCTCCTCGAAGGTGATCAACAACAGCCTGCTGGTCTTTGGGCTCGACACCCTGATCGGCTCCAAGAAGGCCTACGTCAACATCACTCGACGTGTGCTCATCGACGAGCTCATCACGGTGCTGCCGCATGAGCGAACGGTCGTCGAGATGCTGGAGACGATCGAGCCCGACCCCGAGGTGCTGGCTGCCTGCAAGACGCTCAAGGAGCGGGGCTATGCGATTGCGCTCGACGATTTCGTTTGCAAGCCAGGGATGGACGACCTCGCTGCGCTGGCCGATGTGCTCAAGATCGATTTTCTCGTCACCAAAGGCGATGAGCGGCGCCAGGTGGCCGAAAAATATCTGCCGCAGGGCATCCAGATGCTCGCCGAGAAGGTCGAGACCAACGAGGATTTTCAGCAGGCGCTGGACTGCGGCTACGCCTACTTCCAGGGCTATTTTTTCTGCAAGCCGGAGATGCTGTCGCGCAAGGAGATCCCGGTCTTCAAGATCAACTACCTGCGCTTCTTGCAAGAGATCAACCGTCCGGATCTCGATTTCGAAGGCCTCGAGCAGGTGATCAAACAGGAGGTGTCGCTCTCGGTGGGCCTCCTGCGCATCTTGAACTCCGCGGCCTTTGCCCGACCGGCAAAGATCACCTCCATTCGCCAGTCGTTGGTGATGCTCGGCGAGCGATCGATTCGCACCTGGGCGACCTTGATCGCGGTTACCAACATCGGCGCGGATAAGCCCGGCGAGCTGGTGGTCACCAGCTTGGTTCGTGCGCGTTTTTGCGAACTGCTGGCGCCGATCGCGGGGATGGCGAGCGCTGCGCTTGATCTGTTCCTGGTCGGCATCTTGTCGACCGTCGACGCGCTGGTGGGGCGACCGCTCGATGAGATCATCGAGCCGATGCCGCTTTCCGATGAGGTCAAGAAGACCCTGCTGCAGGGGGGCACTCGGATGGCCGATGTGTTTGGACTCGCCCGCGCCTACGAGCGGGGGGAATGGGAGCAGATTAGCGAGCTCAGCGAGAAGCTCCAAATCGTCGAAGCCGAGGTGCCCGATCTCTACCGCCGATCGGTGGAGTGGGCGGATCAGATTTTCCAAAACAAGTAGCGTGGCCCGATTCTGGTTCGTCCTCTGCCTGCTGTCCGCGCCTGCTTGGGCATCGTTTCATTTTTTTCCACCCACGGGTTGGACCGATCTCTCCCCGGGCGCGCCGTCTGAAAATTTCGCCGGTCTCGCACCGAACGAACTGGCGAGCGTGAAGCACTCCAGTGCGACCTTTTTCGCCGCCGATCTTCGCGCCGGAGATGGCCACTTTCGTAGGTACGCGGTCGCCGTGGTCTATGCGGAACAGGAGCCCATTTCCGAGGGCTACCTCGAGGCCTTCACGCGAGGGGTTGAAAACAGCGGGGACGAGCAGGTACCGCACCTCATTGATCGGCGCGTCGTGACACTGAAGGGCGTCCGGTGTGGCCGAATCGTGGCCGAGCGCCGGGACGATGGCGCCCTGCGGCGCCAGCTCAGCTACCTCATCCCGGGCCACGAAGGAGTTGCCTACCTCACCTATCGAATGCCGGCCGAGGACTTTGCCGGCGAGGAGGCATCGCTCGAGGCCGCTGTACTTCGCACGGAAGGGGCCGCCGAATCCTCTTGGTGGGCGCGGACCTGGGAGAGCAAACAGTCGCGCCTCACCCTGCGCGTTGGGATCGCCTTCGTCGCGGTCGTGTTGGCAGTCGCCTACTCGCGACGGCGGCGTGCGACGGGCAGGCGCTGATCGAGAATGCTGGCAGCGATCGCTGAAATCTATCGAAGATCCAAGAAGCGCCGGGATAATTTCTGGACCGAGTGGATTTCGCGCCCGCCGGCCGCCGTGCTGGTCTGGCTGCTGGCAAGCACCCGCGTCACGCCCAATCAGGTTTCGTTTGCGGCGATCACGATCGCCGCGGCAGGCTGTGCTGTCCTGGTGGGGTGGCCCGGCTGGACCGGACTGGTGGTCGGTGGACTGACGTTGCAGCTGGCCTACATCGTCGACTGTGTCGACGGACAGCTGGCTCGGCTTAAGAATCTGGCTTCGCCGGTGGGGGCGCTGCTCGATTTTCTGCTCGATGAGGTCAAGGCGCTTTTGGTGATCGGCGCTGCTGCGACGCGGATGTGGCGGGAAAGCGGTGATCCGCGTTGGCTGCTCGGCGGACTCTTGGGGGCGATTGCTGCTGCCATCGGCATGACGCTGACCTCGTTTGTGCGTCGGCCGGAATACCTCGAAGCGACCGGCGCGCCGCCGTTGCCTCCGGCGACCGAGCGGGGTGACCATGCGCCGCGTTCGCTGTCACCGCTCGCGCTGGTGGAAGCGATCGGTCGCTATGTTCTCCACTATCCTAGCTGGTTCCTCTGGGTCTGCGCCTTTGACCGGCTCGATCTTTTTTTGTTCCTCTACCTCGCCGCGCACCTGGCCTACTTGGGGCGCGCTAGTCTGATCATTTTTGTGAGGCTCGCCTTAGGCGCCTTACAGCGAAAGTAGCAGCGGTGCCAACTTGTCCATGCCGCTCTCCTCGAGCGCCTGGTGTAGACGAGAGACGAAGTTGCGTTGGTGCTCGATCGCCCGCGAGAACCGTTGGACCGTCTCGACGACCGCCGCATCGAGGGCCTCGCGCGTCTCCGTCTCCTCGAGCCGTGGATGGCAAAACAGGAGGAAGCGCAAGAGCGCGATTCGGAGCAGCAGCTTGTCGGCGTGCGCAGTGAGGTTCGGCGAATGGGTGAACCATTCCAGCAGCCAATAGTTGCGGCTGTAGTTGGTGAAATAGAGATCGATGCGGTCGCCGAAGGCCGTCTCCCAGCGCTGGCGGCGTCGATGGTAGAGGTCGATCAATTCGGCGCTGTCGCGTTTGCCCTCCTGTGTGATGTCCGAAAAAAGGCGGTGCAAACTGGTTGCTGAGGTGCCGCGAAGGCGCTCCTGCAAAAGCTCGACGAGAAAGTGCGCGGTCTCGGTGGATGGATCGACGGTGGTTCGGCTCTGGTGCCATTCATCGAGTAGTTCCGGTGTAGCGATGCCGCCCAGAATCTGAGCGAGTGTCGACTCATCGACGGGGCTGCAACCGCGATAATAGAAAGGAGCGCAGAGCTGCGCGAAGTTCCGCACGAACAGCGTGCGCGATGCGAGCGGGTACTTCGATTGGCTGAGCAGCCGGAGGAGGGTAAGACGGACGTCGTCGAAATAGCGTTCGTAGGGATCCGGGCTGTTGGGAGCCATGGCGTTGCGTAACGTCATACGCAGATCGGGCTTGGGCTTGAAATCGACGAACTCGAAAGCATCTTCGTGGAGCAAGGCCAGACGGGCCGCTTCCGGGCAGGATAGCGTGGCAAACATCTCGAGGCGCGGTCCGGCCACGCTCAGCATGCGCGGATAGTTGGCGCAGGTGTTGGACAGGACCGTTT
>JAHFDT010000096.1:6155-8276 GCA_023248875.1 Myxococcales bacterium
TTCCCCATAGCGCCGCTGCGCCGAGCAGTACTTGTCGCTGTCCAGCAGCGAGCAGACGCCATTGTCGAGCAGCTTGATCCGTGCGTAGAGGGAGGGATTGCGGTCCGCTGGCAGAACCGGCAGGTAGACGGTGCGAAACTCCGTGCGCTCGGTGCGCGAATCGCTCATCGCTTTCTTTAGCTTGCGGTAGCTCCCCTCATCGACGGGTACCTGCCAGCCGATGCAGCAGCTCTCTTCACAGCTGGGTCCGATGCACTGGAAGCGCTCGAGATAGCGGGCGGTGATGGAGGAGGTAGTATGGATCATACTGTCTGGCAGCGTATCACGACACCGCGACGAGCGCGCGTTTGTGGCGCCGCAACCCCAAGAGGGTGAAGCCGAGTGCAACAAAGACCACTTGCCGGAGCCGCAGCACAAAGGCCAGCGCCAACCCCGCGGCAGGTTCGAGTCCTACCAGGGTGGCGAGCAGTGCAGTCGAGCCTTCGTGAACGCCGAGCTGGCTGGGAATGAGCCCAAAGGCGAGATCGACCAGCAGGGGCAGAGCGGCGAAGACCAGTCCGCCCGATAGGTCCAGACCGAGATGGAGCAGGCGCGAGACCGCCAAGATCTCGAGCACGCTGAGTAGGCGCCCGGCGAGGTGGAGCGCCACCGCTGCCGAGAAGCGGCCGGGGCGCTGATGATGAAAATGGCGAATGATCGCATCGAGCTCATTGGCGCGCTGCTCGAGCTGCAAACGACGGCGTGGTGCGAGGTGCCCCACGAGACGAGCGATGGGCAGGAGCACCCCGTGCCGTCGTTCGAGGAGCAGCAATGCGAGTGTCAGCAGGATCGTGGCGAGACCGATCGCCGTAAGCAGCTCGATGGCAAAGCGCGGCAGCCTGCTGAAGCGGGTGGCGGCGGCCACTCCGAAGGTGAGGAAGAGCGCACTCGCCACATAGAAGGCACTGCGGTCGATCACCAGAGCGGCAGCGCCGCGGGCGCGCATTTCCGGCGCGAGCCAGAGCAGCCGCACCGGCTCACCGCCGATGCCGAGCAGCGGCGTGGCGGCGTTGACGGACACCGCTGCGCAGCGACTCGCGACCAGGGCGCGCAGCGATGGTCGCATCGGCAGAAGCAGCCCCAACGGGAGCGAATAGATCAGCAGCGTTGCCAGGTAGGCGCCGAGGACCCAGCTGAAGCCCGGTCCGATGTGGCGCAGCTGGGCGGCGATCTGCGCCCAGCCTAGCGAAAGGATCAGGCCGGCTATGACCAGCAGACCCCAGAGTACAGCCAGCAGCTGAAAGCGCCGCATGGCAGGAGACTGGGCAATAAACGCGCCAAAACTACCGCCAAGACGGTGCGACTAGTCGCCTTCGTCCAGTCGGGTCCTTTGCCACACCGGGCTCGTCGAGATCGAGGCGATCCCAGAGCTTGCAGGTGACCGGCTTGTGCTGCTGGTCGAGCGCTTCGCAATAGTTGGTGAAGGTGCAGCGTCGCACCTCTTCGCCGCGGCCGAGAAGGACTTTGCGAAACCAGTCGGGATCGGCCAGCGATTGGCGCGCGGCCGCGACGATATCGGCGTCGCCCGCGGCGAGGATGGCTTCCGCCTGTTCGAAGGTACCGATGCCGCCCGCTGCCACGATCGGTGTCGCAAAACCCGCCGCGTTGACTGCGCGCTTGACTGCTCCAGCGAGTCCGACGTTCCGGGCAAAGGGGCCGCGGGCATCGGAGTAGATGGTCGGCATGCATTCGTAGCCGCTCGGCCCGGTGTAGGGATAGGCCGCCTCGCCGATCTTGGGCTGCTTGGCATCGTCGAACTTGCCGCCCTTGGAAAGGGAAAGAAAGTCGATCCCGGCACGGGCGAATTGGACGCCGTAATAGGTCGCGTCTGCGATGCGGCTGCCTGCCGCGATCACCTCATCGCCGAGAAAACGGCAGCCTAAGGCACGTGGGCCGACGCGCTCTCGCACTGCGCGGATTACTTCGAGCGGGAGGCGCACGCGGTTTTCTGGTGAAGCGCCATAGCCATCGGGGCGGTCGTTGGTCGCCGAGAGGAAAGAGGCCATGGTGTAGGCATGCGCGAAGTGTAGTTCCACACCGTCGAAGCCAGCGGCAAAGGCGCGCTCGGCAGCCGCCGAGAAT
>JAHFDT010000096.1:8286-14629 GCA_023248875.1 Myxococcales bacterium
CAGTGCGCGGATGTGGGGAAGATGCAGATCGGTCACCCGTTCGCGCGCGCCGAATTGGAGGGCCTCGAGTTCGCGCGATGTGAGCACCTGAGACCGCTCGGCCGGGGAGAGCTCGGCGAGTGCGATACGCACCGAGGGCTCCTTGGCGGTCAGCCAGGCAGCCTCTTGCTGGAGCTGTGCCAGGGCCTGACGATGGTGGGGGGTCACGTCTAAAAAACGGGCGAAGAACCTCTCTGGCTCCGGCCTCCTACGGATCGAGAGAAAATCGATCGTCTGCAGAAATAGCAGCGTCTCTCCGTTGGAGGCTTCGCGCACGGCGGCCACCAGTTTCTGCAAACCGGGCACAAATCGGTCGTGCCCCACGCGCAGGAGCGGGCCACTTGGCACATCGCGTATACCGGTTGCTTCGACGACCAGGACCCCCGGGCGCCCTGCCGCAAACCTCCGGTACCAGTCGATCACCGCCGGTGTGACCTCGCCCTGTTGGCTGGCTCGCCAGGGCACCATCGCCGGGACCCAGGTGCGCTGGCGTGCCACGAGCGGACCCATTCTTACTGGACTGAACCAGCGCGAGCTCGCGGCGGTCTCCGCCGTGGGCCAATGTGCGACAGGAAGGGCGTGCTTGATGCGCTCCGGGGGCGTCCACATGCTCAGACGGCCGGGAGCCAGACGTGAAATGTCGTCCCGGCACCGGGCTTACTCTCGACAGTAATGTTTCCGCCGTGCTCCTCGACGATTCGGCGCGCAATCGGCAATCCCAATCCCTCGCCATCCGGGCGCGTCGTGAACCGCTCCTCGAAGATCCTGGGCAGGTGCTCCTCGGCAATACCACGGCCGGTATCGATCACGCGCAGGATCACTCCGCCGCACTCTTCCGAGGCTGCGAGTGTGATGGCGCCACCCTCCGTCGTCGCTGCGATTGCATTGAGCACGAGATTGAGTACCACCTGTTTCAACCGGGATGCATCGGCACGGAGCCGCGGCAGTGTCGGAGAGAGCGCCACCGCAATGCGCGACCACACCTCCAACCCGACCAGATTGAATTCGAGGACCTCCTCGAGGAGCAGTGCCAGATCGACCGCAGCCGTAGGAACTGGATGCGGCTGGCGTTCCACATACGCTCGGACCAGCTCGGCGACACGGTGGGCCTCCCCTTCGATGGCCCGTGCCATCCGCTCGCGGAGAGGGGCATTCTCCTGGCCACGCAGATACACCTGCGCCGCTGCGGCGATCGCAGTGAGGGGATTGCGCACCTCGTGGGCGAAGTTCCGAACCGCGCGTAGCTGGGCTTCCTGGAGGGTTCTCCCCTGTCGGACATCTCTGGCCAGACAGCCCAGGCGAGAAAAGGTTCGCAATTTGGCCGCCAGAACATCCACATTAAATGGTTTGGTGACGAGATCGGTTGCACCCAGCGCATAGGCACGCCGGTGCGTGGTGGGGTCAGAAACGGCGGTGACGACGATCACCGGCAGGGTCTCGAACGCGGGCTGTGCCCGCAGCCGGTCCAGTACGGTGAGCCCATCGATCACCGGTAGCACGAGGTCGAGCGTCACCACGGCGGGCTGAAGGCGATCCATGAGCTCGAGCGCCTCGGCGCCATCTCCAGCCCCCACCACTTCCAGGTTCAGTGGTGCCGCTAAGGCACGGAGAAGATCGACAATGGAGGGTTCATCCTCGACCGCGAGCAGGACTTCGCTCATGAGCTAACCGAGGTCGATATCGTCGTTCAGTGAAGATGTGAGCGAACTGAAATAATCGTTGAGCTCGACGATGTCGTCGGCTTGAAGCCGGGAAAAGCGCACGCCCATGCCGTGGACCGGGTCCTCCTCTCCATCGGAGATCCAGCGCACTTCGCCGGCGATGGTCACCGTCCGGGCAGGATGATGAGGACTTGCGGGCAGCTGGATCGTGACGGTCAACTTGCTTCCGGGAGGAGCGGGATCGGGGGTCAGTAGAAATGCGCCCCCAACGCTAATGTTGAGGGTTGGCGCCACTTGCTCCTCGGGAGGATCCTGGTCGAGCAGGCGGTACTGTACCTCGAGGCAACGCGCAGGGCGGGGCTGTCCGCGGAAGTGGCGTTTGGTGGGAGACGTGCGCTGGGTCATGGCCTTCATGGCAGCGCATCCCCGACGGCAAGTCAAGACTGCAAATATTGATGCAAAAAAATTGACCGGGTTGGTCCCAGCCTGACAATGGGGCTGGAGGAAAATCACATGGCGCTGCTCGAATTCGATGATGATCGGCTAGCTCGCGCGCGGATCAAGGTCTTTGGCGTGGGCGGCGGCGGGGGTAACGCGGTCAACACGATGATCGAAAGCCGGCTCGAAGGGGTCGATTTCATCGTCGGCAACACCGATCTTCAAGCGCTGGAGGCCAATCTCGCCGGGATCAAGATCGGCCTGGGGGGCAAGCTCACCAAAGGGCTCGGCGCGGGGGCCAACCCCGAGATTGGCCGCAACGCGGCACTCGAAGATCGCGAGCGGATCGCCGAGATGCTCGAAGGCGCCGATATGGTGTTCGTCACGGCGGGGATGGGCGGGGGGACCGGAACTGGCGCAGCACCGGTGATCGCCGAGGTGGCGCGCTCGATCGGTGCGCTGTGCGTGGGCGTGGTGACCAAGCCCTTTGCTTTCGAAGGCAAGCGGCGACGGCGGCAGGCGGAGGAGGGGATTGCGGCGTTGGCGCAGGCGGTCGACACGCTGATCACGATTCCGAATGATCGCCTTCTGGCGATCGCGGGACAGAAGACCACGATGCTCGAGGCCTTCCGCAGGGCGGACGAAGTGCTGCTCAATGCGGTGCAGGGCATTTCCGACCTCATCACGGTGCCAGGACTCATCAACGTCGATTTTGCCGACGTGAGAACCATCATGGCGCACATGGGGCGCGCACTGATGGGGACGGGGCGGGCTTCCGGTGAGCGACGTGCGGTCGAAGCAGTTCATCAGGCGATCGCATCACCGCTCCTCGAGGACGTCTCGATCGAAGGCGCCACCGGCATCCTGATCAACATCACGGGCGGCAGCGATCTCACCCTCTTCGAAGTTCATGAGGCGGCCGCGCTGATCGAGGAGAAGGCGCACGAAGACGCGAACGTGATCTTCGGATCGGTGATCGATTCCAACCTCCATGACGAACTGCGCATCACGGTGATCGCCACCGGCTTCGATCGGCCTGAGGTCGTCGAACCGATGGTTCATGAGCGGGGCCGCATCAGCCGACCGACCCAAGTCCCGCTTGCCTACATGGCCCGCGCTTCGGATCGTACTCCGGCGCGCCCAACGGCTCCGCCCGCTCCCTATCCGCAGAGCTACGCGCCCGCCTATCCCAACGAGGCCGTAGCACAGCCCATCTCGCAGACGATGCGCACCGACCGCACACCGTCGCGGCCGCATCCCGCGCTATCCTCTCAGGAGGAGACGGAGCTGGATGTCCCGACCTTCCTGCGCCGGCTTCCCCCGAGCGAATAGGACGTATACTGGCCGCGCATGGTGTTTGAGGCGCACGCGCGGTTTCTGATCGTTCTCCACGCTATCGCGGCGGCGGTGGTGGTGGGCGCCAGCACTCACCAGCTGCTCTGGTGCGGGCGCTATCTTCGCGGCCGATTTGATCGGGTGGGTGCCGAGCGCCGGTTCGTCGGGCTAACGGCGTTGGCGTTTCTCACCGCTTTCTTGCTGGGCAGCGCGCTCTATCCCACCTACAAGGTGCGCGTGCGATCAGAGTATTTCGACTCTCCTCAGAGCGTCTTCGCCGAGGCGCAGCTACGTCAAGAGGCGGCACGCGTACGGGGTACACCTCCTCCCACTACCGCGAACAGTCTCGCCTGGATCGGGCGCCTGTTCGATATCAAAGAGCACTGGGTCGCGTTGGGCGCAGCGGCATCGCTCGTGCTTCTCTTTCTCTCTCGCCTCGCTCATCCGGCACAGGACCGGCGCTTTCTGATACTCTATTGGGGTCTCTCGCTGCTGGTGTGTGGCACGGCATGGACAGGCGCGATCATCGGTCTTCTGACTGCCAGCTTTCGCTCGGTATGATGCGCGCCTATCTCATTGCCTGCGGGGCCGCCATCGGGTTCGCACTCGGCTATTCGCTGCCGATCTTCGCCCGTCTCCCGAACCTGTTCTACGATCCGATCGCGCGCCGCTTTCTCTGGACGATCACGCCGGGGGCCGTGGCGATCGGCTATTTTGGACAACTCTGCTACGGTCTGGCCGGAGCGCTCGGCGGCTCCGGGCTGGCTGGACTGGCGGCACGCCGACCGCCCTCGGATTCGATGATCGAACTAGGCGGCGCTTGGGTGCTGACTCTGCTCACTCTGGTCGGTGCTTACTTTACTTGGGGCAATTGGCCCTAGCAGCAACTGTCTTTCGCGTGAATCAGCGGCTGCCATTCGGTGCGGCTTTTTAGCATTGCGTTGAGGATGGTGAGTAGCTTGCGCATGCAAGCGGTGAGCGCGATCTTCTTCGGCTTGCCGCGCTCAACGAGCCGCTTGTAGAAATCGTGAATCGTAGGATTCCAGCGAGAGGCGCTCAGTGTGGCCATGTAGAGCGCTGCGCGGACAGTAGGTCGGCCGCCAGCGATGGAGCGATGTCCAGCGCGCTTGCCGCTGTCCTGCGCGATCGGAGCCACGCCGACAAGAGCTGCAATCTCGCGCCGATTGAGACGACCGAGTTCAGGTAGGTCGATGAGGAGTGCTGCGCAGGTCAACGGCCCGACGCCGGGCACGGCATCGAGCAGCCGGAGCAAGTCGCTCTTGTTCTTGTGCTGCTCGAGCTTCTTGTCGAGGTCCCCGTCGACCTCGTCGCGCTCGCTACGAAGCCACACGATGTGTTTCTCGATTCGTGCTCGGACCGCCTCGGACGGACACTGCTTGAGCCGATTTTGTTCAGCCGTCAGCATCTCGGTGAGCTGTCGGTGTCGCCCGAGGAGCACCTCGAGGTCCTCATCATCCACCGTTGGCGGCAGCGTGGCTCGGACATCGGTGCGGCTGCCGAAGAGTGCGAGCACTTCGGCGTCGATCTTGTCGGTCTTGGCCAGACGACCGATCGCCTTGGCGAAGTCACGTGTCCGTTTTGGATTGACGACCGCGACAACCAGCTTCCGTTCCGAGAGAGCACGCCATAGCGCTCTCTCATAGCCGCCGGTCGCCTCCATCACGACGAGCACTGGGTTCTGCTCGCAGAGCCACGTGCTCGCTTCCGCGATGTGCGTCATGCGAAAACGCCGAGCTTCCTTCCTCGGGAGCACACACACGTCGAAGTAATCCTTCGACACATCGATGCCTACAAAAATCTTCTCCATGGCTCCTCCTCGTCAGTCACCCGCCCTTCCTTGCGAACGATCCGGGATTTGCTCCCTGGCAACTGTTCGGGCTCACGACTGACTGCACCTCGCACCGCTCTTGCTGCTAGACGAGCTTCGAGCTCCAGGCGGTGATGAGCTAGTGCGAGGCACTACCATTGATGACACAGGCTCAAGATACAAGGCTGTTGAAAAACCGTTCGAGCGCATTTTGGCAGCGTACTTTTTAGCGCCTGCTAGCCGATCTAGGGGAAGGCGTGCCGCCTTCCCTCGCCGGGCGAAGCCCGTCGAGCCTCCCAACCTGCTACGCCGCGACTCCGCGGCGGGCGCGCTGTGCGCGCCTGGCACGCCTCATGCGGTCGAGTGGAGCAAGTTCACCATTCGGATCAAGTTGTATGCGGTGGCGATGAAGTAGGAAGCGAGTTGCGTTTTCTCTCGGCCTTTGTAGCGCGTCTTTCGAAAGTTGCCGACGGTTTTCGTCCAGCCGAAGATTTCTTCGACGCGTTTTCTGAAGCGTTGACTGATCGCGTAGCCAGCGTGGCGTGTCGTGCGCCGATCGATAGCAGAACCACCGCGGCGGCCAACGTTCTGAGCGACATGAGGAGTGACCTGACGCTCGCGGCATTCCGCGACAAAGTCAGTGGTATCATAGCCTTTATCGCCTGCAAGTGTGCAGCGCTTTTCTCGCGAGGTTTCTTCGTCGAGCATTTGCAGCGCCACATCGCGCTCTGCCGTCCCGTTGGCCTCTGCGATTCGAAGATCCAATAGCAGTCCATTTCGATTTTCCATCAGCGCATGCTGTGAATAGGACAGCCTTGCCTCCTTCCCTTTGCCCTTCCGCGCCAATCGCGACTCTGGATCGGTAGTTGACTCGTGCGTCTCGTTGCTGCGCTTCTCGCCATGAAAATCGATCGTCGGATTGCCCGGATCCTCTGGCGGCGCCACATCGTCCTTGCTGCCCTTGGCGCGGAAACTTTTGAGCGACGCCCAGGCATCAATCAGCGTCCCGTCGACGGTAAAATGCTCATCGCTCATCAGGCCG
>JAHFDT010000097.1 GCA_023248875.1 Myxococcales bacterium
AGTGGGCTCTTCGGCTCGTAGATTTTGCCTAAACCATCCCCCCCTGGAACCTCCCCAGCCGTCGGCTCAATGAGCATGTAACCCATCCCCACCTTACTAAACCTACCGTACAGGACGTTTCTGAGATTGGCCCACGGCGCCGTCACTACGCGGCCGCCGCTGTCATAATAGTCGGCCAAGTTGTCGCCCAGCGTGATCGGGCTGGCAAAGTAGCCGGAGGCGAACACCAGAACCACAGGGAACTGCTGTAAGTAGCTGAGTGCCGGCGTCAAGAAACCGCCATTCTGACCGGCGTTGAACGTCGCGACCGATTCAAAAATTTTCATCGCGCTGATCAGGTTCGCTATATCGAACAGCGCGGTGTCGTCCGTCCCGATGACCAACAACTTTTCCTTGGTGCAAACGCCGCTCTTACAGGGTACGCCAAACTCGCAAACCGCATTGAGTCCTCTGCAGGCGCCGCAGTGCGTGGGATCGGTCGCGGTGTTCACCTCGCAGCCATCCGCGGCACTGCTCGAACAGTGGGCCCAACCCGGCTCACAGTCCTTCGGTTGGCACTGGCTCGCTTGACAGGAATAGCTGGTCACGTGCGGCCAGCCTTTCGCCGTACAGTCGTTGTTGCAGCTGCCGCAGTGAACCACCGTCGAGGTGAGGTCCGTTTCGCAGCCGGTCAGCATGCCGCAGTCGCCAAAGCCAGTCTCACAAACTTTGACCGAGCACTGCGCCGTGGTGCACTGGTAGATGTTCACATGCGGCCAGCCCAGCTGGTTGCAGTCCATCTTGCAGCCGCCGCAGTTCTCGACCCTCGTGATATCGGTCTCGCAGCCATCGGCAGCGAGATTACTGCAGTGCTGGTAACCCGGTGCGCAGCCCTTGGGCCCACACATCCCTGTGCTGCACTGGTAGCTCGCAACGTTCGCCCACTTTTTTTTCGTGCAGTCGTTGTTGCAGTAGCCGCAGTTCGTGACATCGCTCAAGAGATCGATACAGCCCGACGGGCAGCGACCGAGATCGGGCGTGCACATCGCCAGGTCTGCCGCCGGCGCGAAATCGACGCCCGCGTCGACCGGACTCGTCCCGCCGAGCAGTATCGTCAGCGCGCTCGCGCGCCCAATAATGAGCGCCCCTCGGCCGCGCGCCAGCACGTCCCCCTGGCCATTTTTCGCCTCCACCAGAAATTTGAGGCCGCTGTTCGGTGCGTCGTCGAACATCAGCGTCAAGCGATGTGCCGGTGGGATCCCCACGAGCCCGCCCGGTGCGGGAAAATCGGAATGGGCCATGCCCCGCTCGCTCTGCACCGTGATGGCAAAGGTGGCGATGCCAGCGATAATCGAAGGGGCGTCGATGGTCAGATCGATCGCCTGGCTTGCAGGGCCGCAGCCCGCTGCGAGGAGGACCAGGCTCAATGCTGCTCTCATCATCACCGCTGTGGACACTACCCGACTGCGGCCTTCTTAGGAATCGCCCCCTTTGCAGTAATCCAAGAAGGGACTGGGCGCTACAGCCGGTCACTGTTAGCGTGAAAGCGGTCTAGTCGGTCCAATCCACCGAGGTCACCAGCTGACCGGTCACATCGTAGAAGTAGTAGGTACCGTATTCGCCATCCTGATCCCCGACCGTGCCGATGACGTAGCCGATGCGGCTGAACTCCCGCGCAATCTCATAAACATGGCCCGCGAGCAGATCGCCCGGCTGAAACTGAGACCTGCACTTCGTTCGAACGCTGCCCGGAATGCTGTGGAATGGGATCTCACGCACGTACTTCTCCCAGGGGGTCCCGTGATACTGGAGGAATTGGCCCCCCACAGCGGCAGCCAGATCCTTAATAAACTGGTGCTGCGAGCCCGATAGCACTGCCGGGCAGCGTGCGAAACAGGTGTGGTTCAGGCCGCAGTCCGACACTGGGATGCTCTCGAGACCGCACAGAACGGTCGTCGAATCAAAGTGCTGGAGCCTGCAGTCGAACATGCTTGAGCACCAGGCAGGAGCGCGCTGGAGATCGAAGGAGACGTTCTGCACAATGTTGCGCAGGTGCAGGGTCGATCCCTGGATCCGGTATTCAAACTTTTTCCATGCGCCCGTGGAAAGGTCAGGTAATCGGTAGTTGCGCAGCCGAAGTGTCGGCTTGCCAAGATGGGTAGCCACCTGGTAGCGCCCCATGACTTCAAGGTTCCCGAGGCCGCCCGACTTGGCGTCGAATTCGCGCCCCAGCACGGGATCCCGATCCTTAATGACCAGACGTGAAAGCGTCCCCTCTTTCCCCCCAGGCCCCTGCCAGGTGCCAATCAGGGCACTGGGCACGTTGAGCTCCTCTTCGAGCCTTCCCTCGTCTTCGAGCGAACCGCAGCCACTAGCGCTGGCGATCGCAGTGATCCAAAGCAGGGTTCGAGTAGTCATGGCGGCTCCTCCGCACCGCACGCATAGCAAAGAAGATGCCAGCTCTCGCCCCGCTTAGGGCCCGCGTATGAATAAATCAATCGAAGCTCGGCCATGAGGCGCCCGGATGGCAAGGCGCAAGGAGGGAGCTTGCCCGTAGGCAAGTGACCGACGCGCAACGCAGCCAGCTGGGATGCATCGGGGGCGAGAACGATTGATTTATTCATATGCGGGCCCTAAGGCAGGGCGAATCAAGTAGCCAACCGGGACGCCTGGCGAGCTCAGTAGCCGGTCGGAGAGGAAGACGGGTCTGGTTTCAGAGTGCCATCATCAGTAAACTCTGACCCCATCTCCCCTGACCCGTCACTGCTGGCCCCGCTGTTCGAAACGCCGCTGGGGCTGCTGTGTGCCTGCGTGTGGGGTGCGCTGTGGGGCAGCTTCTTCAATGTCGCCATCCATCGTCTGGCAGCGGCAGCAGTGGCCGATCAGAGTGAGACCTGGTGGGAAGCCGCTAAAAGCGGCCTCGGTGCACTGCGCCAGCTGGTGTATCCGCCGTCGCACTGTCCCAAGTGCCAAACTCCGATCCGCTGGTTCGACAATCTTCCACTCGTCAGCTGGCTGCTGCTACGCGGGCGTTGCCGGCACTGTGGCATCGCCATTTCGATTCGCTATCCACTGACAGAGCTGGCTGGCACCGCGCTCAGCGGTCTCGTCTTTCACCGGTTTGCGCTGCCGTGGCTCCCTCCCGGTCAGGCGCTCGCCCGTTTTATTGTCTACTTCTTCTTTTGCGGCGTGCTGCTGGTGCTGGCGGTGATCGATCTCGAGACGATGTATCTACCGCTGGCGATCACATTGCCCGCGCTGCCCGGCTTTTTTCTCCTGGGGCGCGTCATCAATGAGATCTCGCTACGCGATGCGCTCTTCGGCTTAGGTGGTGGCTTTGGCTTTTTCTTCCTCATGCGGGTCGGCTTCAAAGCGCTGTTCAAAAAGGATGGTCTGGGCGGCGGTGATGAAATGCTGCTGGGGATCATCGGCGGGCTGCTCGGCTGGCAGTCGCTTCCCTTCACGCTGTTCGTGGGCTCGATGCTGGGCTCGCTCGTGTCTCTGCCCTTGCTCTTCTGGCGACGGCTACGAGCCCCCAAGGGCGGCGACCAGCCGGCGGTGTTTGGTGTCGCCATCCCGTTCGGCCCGTTTTTAGTGGCGGGTGCGCTGGTCTATCTGTTTTTCCGCGAGGCTCTGTGGCGCCTCACCGGGGAGCTGCTGCTGGGTTCTACCCAGTACTAACGCGGCGCTCGGGCGCGTTGATCGCGGCTTACCTCCTCCCTCGGCCTCGTCACATACCGAAAAGTATGCTCCTCGGCCTCGGTCCGGGGGCGCTCGCGCTGAACGCGCCCGAGCGCCGCTTGGTATCAAGCCGAGTGAGCACCGCTATAATCATTGCGCGGCGACCAGCGCGGCTGCGCCGATCACACCGGCCGCATCGCCCAATACAGTATCGACGAGTGTCGCCGCTTCGCTCGATGGCTCGTTGACCGTATCCAGATAGGCTTCGACCGCCAGCTCGCGGAGCCGCGGCGCGCCCTCCCACACCGTACCGCCCAGCACTACGCGCGCCGGATTGAGCAGTGTCACCGCGTTGGCGAGCGAGAGGCCGAGCAGCGGCGCCACTTCGGCCCACAGGTGGACGGCATAGGGATCACCCTCCTGGGCCGCCTGGTCGAGATGGCCGGCGTGAAGCCGGTCCAGCGAGCCGGCCAATTCGAGCGCCGAGCTCGTCTGTCCGGCGCCCAGCTCCTGCCGCGCCCGTGTCGCCAAATTGGCGCCTGAAGCATAGGCTTCGATGCAGCCGCATGCTCCACAGCCGCATCGCCGGCCACCACGCACTACCTTCATATGGCCGAATTCGCCAGCGAGATGCGACGCACCGATGTAAAGCTTGCCATCGGCTACCAGGCCGGCGCCGATGCCGGTGCCAATAAAGATGCAGAGCACATCGCGCACGCCGCGCGCCGCGCCGAAGGACGTTTCACCAAAAGCGATAGCATTGAGATCGTTGTAGAGCTCCACCTTGGCACCGAGGCGATCGCGCAGGAGAGCGCGAAAATCCACCTCTCGCCAGCCGAGGTTGGGCGCCAAGGCCACCACGCCCGACCAGCCGCGCAACATTCCGGCGATGCCTACCCCGATCGGAACGTCGGGCTTGCTGCGCACTTCACCCACGAGCGCGGCCAGGAGTTCTGCCACTGCGACCGGATCGCGCGAACCGATGATGGCCCGGCGCTCATCGAGGAGTCGGCCGGCAGAGAGGTCGACTTGGGCAATGCGTACATTGGTGCCGCCCAGATCGACCCCGATCGCAATCATCGCAGCTCAGCGCGGACCGCGGCCAACCCCTGCTCGACGTAGCTCCGGATCTCCGCGAGCCGTGTCTCCGTCGCAGCTTCGAAGCGCAACACCAAGACGGGTCCGGTGTTGGAAGCCCGTACGAGTCCCCAACCGTCCGAAAACTTGACGCGTGCACCGTCGACATCGATCACTTCGTGCTCGCAGCGAAACCGTTCGACCGCACGCTTGACCACCTCGAACTTGAGTTCGTCGGGGCAGTCGATCCGGATCTCGGGCGTGTTGTAGAGCTTGGGCAGTGTATCGACGTGATCTGCCAGTGTCTTCGGCGAGCGCGAGAGGAGCTCGCACAGCCGCGCCGCCGCATAGATGGCGTCATCGAAACCGAAGTAGCGGTGCGCAAAGAAGATATGGCCCGACATTTCGCCAGCCAGCACCGCGTGCTCCTGCTTCATCTTCTCCTTGATGAGCGAATGGCCCACCTTCCACATGATGGCGCGGCCGCCGGCGCGTGCGATTTCGTCATAGAGCGCCTGCGAGCACTTCACCTCCGACACGAAGGTGGCGCCCGGCTGCTCCGCCAGAATCGCTCGCGCAAACAGGATCATCAACTGATCGCCCCAGACGATCCGGCCGCGCGCATCGACCACGCCGATGCGATCGGCGTCGCCATCGAGCGCGATGCCCACTTCGGCGCCAGTCTCCACCAACTTTGCGCGCAGATCGGCGACATTCTCTTCGACCGTTGGATCGGGATGGTGGTTGGGAAAGCGCCCGTCGAGCTCGCAGTAGAGCTCGGTCACGGGAAAGCCGAGCTGTCGCAAGAGCGGCACGCAGGTGATCCCGCCTGTGCCATTGCCCGCATCGACCACCACTGGAAAGCGCCGCTCGCCGAGTTTCAGCGCACTCACCGCATGCGCCAAGTAGGGCGCTTGGATGTCTACCTGTTCGTAGGTTCCGGGGCTGGACGCACGATGAAAATCACGCGACTCCACCCGCGTACGCAGCGTCTGGATCTCGGCGCCGTGGAGGGTCGATTTGCCGCGCAAGATCTTGAAGCCGTTGTCTTCGGGCGGATTATGGCTGCCAGTGATCTGCACGCCGCCGTCGGCATCGAAATGAAACACGGAAAAGTAGAGCAGCGGCGTCGACACGATGCCGACGTCGATCACATGCAGTCCCGTGGAGCGTAAGCCGACCAGCAGACGCTCGTGGAGCCGGGGGGAGGTGACGCGGCAGTCGCGTCCGAGCGTGATGCGCTGAGCGCCGTGCTGTACGAGATGCGTGCCGATGGCGCAGCCGAGGTCGTGCACAAAGGAGCTATCGAGGTCGCGCTCCGCGACGCCGCGGATGTCGTACTCGCGAAAGATTCGTGGATTCATCGTCGGGACTTTCGACCGTCGACGGTTGCCTGTCAACTACAAGTAGGTCTCGTTCCCTGTCGCTTCCAGGGCTTCCACGATCCGTTTGATCTCTTGCGCGCGCTCCTTCGGCAGGACCACCACCGCATCCCCGGTCGCAACGATGATCAGATTCTCAACGCCCACCACCGCCACCAGTCGCTTACCGTCGCTGACTAGAACATTGTTGTGCGCATCCAGGGCGATGGCATGCCCCACTACGGAATTGCCGGTACCATCCGGCGGTAGCACTTCACCGAGGGCTGACCAGGAGCCGACGTCGCTCCAGCCGAAGTCGGCCGGGACCACTGCCATTTGGCCGCCCAGCTTTTCCATCACGCCGTAATCGATCGATACCTTCGGTGCGGTGGGATAGAGCTCGCCGGCCCGTTCCGGTGCGCGCGCGATCCCGTCGAGCAGCGCGCTCAGATCGGGCATGCAGCGCGCGATCTCCTCGCGGATCCGGCGCGCCGTGAAAAAGAACATCCCGGCGTTCCAGAGAAAGTCGCCCGACACGAGATAGCGCTCCGCAGTCGCACGGTCGGGCTTTTCCACGAAGCGCACCACCCGGCGGGCACCTTCCGAGAGGGTGGCCCCACATTGGATGTAACCAAACCCTGTTTCTGGGCGGTTCGGCCGGATCCCGACGGTCACCACCTCGCCGTGCGCCGCCAATTGGAGCGATTGGGTGAGCACTCGTGCGAAGGCCGGCTCGTCGGCGACGAACTGGTCCGAGGGCAGCACGGCCATCACCCCTTCTGGATCCCGTGCCGCCACGGTCAGCGCCGCCAGTCCGATGCAGGGTGCAGTATTGCGCCCGACCGGTTCGATGACGAGGTTCTCTCGGGGCAACGTAGGCAGCGACCGGTACACTCCATCCACCTGCGCCGCGGTGGTGACCACGAGTGTCCGTTCGATCGGAACTCCAGTTCGACGCGCGGTCGCCTGGAGCAGCGTTTCACCGCCCGGCAAGAGCGGCAGAAACTGCTTCGGGTGGGCCCGACGGGACAGGGGCCAGAGGCGAGTGCCACCGCCTCCAGCCAGGATGACGATCCAGTGCAATTACGGAGTAAACTTGGCCGCGACGGCCGTGAATCCGATGCCCACGCTGAGCGAGTCCTTGGTCGCGTTCTTGGCCGGATTGGGTGCGTAGTTGCCGTTGGCGTCGAACACCTGGATATCGGGCTGGAGCACGCCCTGGATCAGGCTGTTGTTGGCCACTTCGCAGGTCTCGATCACGTAGTCGTTCGCCTTGGCAGTGCCACAGCCACCGATGTCAAAGGTCATCTCCATCGTCATCGCGGTCGCATCGCACTCCGGGCCCGTCCCCGTGCCGCCGTCAGTCCCGCCGCCTCCTCCCATGTCGACGCCTGCCGCTGCGCAGCCCGCCACGCGCGCGGTCATGAGCGAGGCGACCTTGGGCAGCACCGTAGTCTGAACATCGGTGTTCCTAATCGAACCCTGCAGCGAGGCGCTCACGAGGGTCGGCTTGCCCGAAGCGGTGCCGGCGGTGAACTTGAGGTGCGCGCCGTTGAGCTTGAGCGCGATCGGCTCCGATCCGAGCAGCGGCAGGTTGAGCGTCACCGTCACCGGATGGGTGGTCGTCACCGGGCTATTGGAGGACATTGTTCCGCCCGCGACGCTGCCGTAGAAAGTTGCGGGAGACTGCTTCTTATCGACGGTAAAGCTGCCGTTGCCGGTGAAATCGGGAGTGGCCATCTTCTCCCCGAGGTAGAGGGTGGTGCCCACATTGGTCGCATCCTTGAGACTCTTTGCTTGCACCGAGGCGAGGATCACCACGTTGCCGTCTGCGACCGCCTTGTCGACGGCGGTTTGCGGATTGAGCTTGCCGCTCGAGTCAGCCGCGACCAGCGTGCCGATGAGATTGCCGAGCTGATTGTCCTCCACCTTGTCGCCGTTCAGATCGATGGAAAAGTCCTTCTTCTTCATCGGCACAGTGAGGCTGTTGACCACATAGTAGGTGAAGTCGCCTTCGGCCGCCGTGATATCGGTCGCCGGCGGAGGCGGCGGCATATCGGACGCGTTACAACCAGAAACAAGCAGAATAATCGCTAGTGTACGCTTCATGGCAGTCTCTCCGATTAAGTTGATTCCACTCGGGGAATAGGATCGTCTTTATACCAGGCGTGCGACCGATCGCAAGCAGAAGGTTTTTGAAGAGTCGGGCCGCTATGCTAACGTGCGAATCATTATGCCGAAAATTGTCTTCCACGACTCCCAAGGAATCGACCGTACCGTGGATCTCGGCGCCGATCCGCTGCTGATCGGCCGCGCCACGGAATGCGCGATCCAGACCCAGGATGCGATGGTGTCGCGCCGTCACGCGCGGATCCTCTGGGACGGCGGCTATTGGATCGAGGATCTCGGCAGCGCCAACGGGGTGTATGTCGGAAGCGAGCGAGTGCCGCGCGCGCCGTTGCGCCCCGGCGATGAGGTGCGGTGCGGTAGCCTTACCTTGCGGCTACAGATCGATCTGCCCGCAGCTCCCCCAGCCTATGCGCCCCCGCCGGCTTCGGCGCCGGCTGGACGGCGAATGACCGGCGCCCTCGGGGCAGTGGCGCCCTCGGCTCCTCCTCTGCGTACCACGGCTCCTCCACCCGCCCCCGAAGCGCCGCCCGCGCCCGTCGATATGTCCAACACCCCGGAGGTGCGTGCGGAGCGCGCGCGGCGCGTTCAAGCGGAGGAGGCCCATACGGCGGCCGAGCGGCGTGCCACCTACGCCGAAGGGAGGCTCTACGAATTTGAACAGCAGCTCACCGAACTCCAGAGTCGATTGAACGCGGCGGAGGCGAAGGCGCAGGCGGCCGGTGAACGCGCCATCACGCTCGAGACGTCGGCCCGGGAGGGGGAGCGCTGGCATCGGCAAGTGGACCAGCTCAAGGCCGATATCCGACGGCTGCGCGGGGGGCAGCCGGTGGAAGATCCGGCGAGCGGTGAGGGCGCCAAGTGGGCCGAGCTCGAGGCGCGCGCCGAACGGGCCGAGCGCGAGCGCGACGAGGCGGTGCAGAGGGCTCAGGCAGCAGCGGCGGAACGGGATGGTGCCAAACGGGCGGCGGCCTCGGTCCCATCCACACCCCCTCGGGCGACGGCCGCCGGGAGCGCGGTCGACCCGGTAGCGACGACGGCGACCACGACCATGAGCGATGCACTCGACGACCTGCGCAGCAGTCTGCGCGCGGCGTCGGACGAGATCGGCGTGCTCGGCGTCGAGGCGCCAGGCGATTCGGTGACCGTGCTCAAAGATGCGCTCACCGCCGCGAACGAGCAGCTCGAAAGCGCGCGCAGCCAGGTGCGCGAGCTCAAGCGGATTTTCAAGATCAGTTGATCGCGGCAGGCTATCCTTCGCTGCGATGTCCCATGCTGACGCTCTGCCCCCCTTGCTAAGCGAGATCCTGGAGCGGATCCCGTCCGAGCCGGGCGTGTATCTCATGAAGGACAAGCGCGGCAAGATCGTCTACATCGGCAAGGCGCAGTCGCTGCGCCAGCGGGTGCGCGGCTACTTCACCCGCTCGGGGGACACACGCGCCTTCGTGGCGCTGCTCGGCCGGCTGCTCGGCGATATCGAGACCCTCGTCACGAACAACGAAAAAGAGGCGCTGCTCCTCGAGAACAATCTCATCAAGCAGCATCAGCCGCGCTTCAACGTCAAACTGGTCGATGACAAGAACTACCTGGTGCTGCGGCTCGACAGCTCTGACCAGCCCCACACCACCGCTTGGGGGGAGGCGGCCTACCCGCGCCTCGAAGTGGTGCGCCGAATGGGCAGCGATGGGGCGCGCTATTTTGGCCCCTACCACTCGGCGACGTCCTGCCGGCAAACGCTGCAGGTGGTCAATCGCCACTTTAAGCTGCGGACCTGCACGGACCAGGTGCTGGCCCACCGCAAGCGCCCCTGCCTGCAGTACCAGATCAAGCGCTGCGATGCGCCGTGTGTATTTCCGGTAGATCCTCAAGTCTACCAAGAGCAGGTGCGCGATGTTTCGCTCTTTCTCGATGGCAAGGACCAGGAGCTGGTGGCGCGGCTCCACGAGCGAATGCGCGCGGCCTCGAACGCGATGGAGTACGAAGTGGCGGCGGCGGTGCGCGACCAGCTGCGAGCGCTGGAAAAAACGCTCGAGGAGCAGCGGGTGGTGTCGGAAGAGCGGCGTGACCAGGATGTCATGGGCTTCTTTCGTGAGGGCACCGTGGTGGAGATCGCCGTACTGCACATCCGCGGCGGCAAACTGCTCGGTCGACGCACCTTTCGCTTCAGCGGACAGGAGTTTCCCGACGAGGAGATCGTGTCGTCCTTCGTGTCGCTCTATTACGATCTTGGCAGCTACATCCCCGACGAAGTGCTGCTGCCGTGCCCGATCGAGGACCGCGCGGTGAAGGAGGAGTGGCTGCGTGAGCGGCGTGGGCAAGCGGTCGACGTGCTGGTGCCGCGACGGGGTCCCCGTCGCCAGCTAGTGCGTCTCGCCGATAAAAATGCCGCGGCGGCCTATGCGTCGCACCGCGATCGCGCTCAGGAGAGCGCCGAGCTGTTGGCCCAAGCGCAGGCGCGGCTGGGACTCAAGCGCCTGCCGCAGCGGATCGAGTGCTTCGACATTTCGCACCTCCAGGGCACCGCGACCGTGGCGTCGATGGTGGTGTTTATCAACGGTGATCCCGCCCCGGGGGAGTACCGCCGTTTCAAGGTGAAGCTGGCTACGAACGATGACTTTGCGGCGATGTATGAAGTGATCTCGCGGCGCTTTCGCCGGTCGGTGAAAGGCGTGGCCGGCGAACGCGGGTGGCCGCTCCCCGACCTTCTGGTGATCGACGGCGGCAAGGGGCAGCTCGCTAGCGCGATAGCGGCGCTTTCGGACGTGGGAGTCGACACCGGCCACGAGGGCATCGATGTGGTGGCGATCGCCAAAGAGCGCGAGAGCCAGAAGGGCAGTCAGCCCGATCGGATCTTCCGGCCGCGCGCCAAGGACCCGCTCAAACTGCGCCCCAACGCCGCCGAGCTGTTCCTCCTCATGCGAGTGCGAGACGAGGCGCACCGCTTCGCCATCACCTACCACAAATCGCTGCGGAAAAAGCGCACCTTGCACTCCGCGCTCGCCGATGTTCCGGGCGTCGGCCCTGCACGCCAGCGACTGCTCCTGCGCCATTTCGGTAGCTTGAAAAAGGTCGTAGCAGCATCGCTAGAGGACCTGGTGGCGGTGCCCGGAATGGCGCGGCCCGCCGCCGAAGCGGTGCACCGTTTCTTCGCCCACGCCGAGGCGGAGGTGGCCGAAGATGCTGCGGCGGAGGAGCTGGCGGCGCTCACCGAGGAACATGAAGCCTGAGCGGCTGCCCCGATCGGTGGTCTGGTTTGGCGTCGTCTCGCTCCTGACCGACGCCTCATCGGAAATGATCTATCCACTTCTGCCGCGCTTCCTCTCCAGCGTGCTGGGCGCGCCCAAGGAGTTCATCGGCGCCGTCGAGGGAGTCGCCGAAGCGACCGCCAGCCTGCTCAAGCTGATCTCCGGCCGTTTGGCCGACCGGATGCATCGCAAGAAACCCCTGACGGTGGTCGGTTATGCCCTCTCTTCTTTGGTACGCCCACTCGTCGCGCTCGCCACCGCGCCCTGGATGGTGCTCGCCGTGCGCTTTGCCGATCGCGTGGGCAAAGGCGTGCGCGCCAGCCCGCGCGATGCCATCGTCGCCGAAGTGACGCCGCTCGCCCAGCGCGGCGATGCCTACGGCTACCACCGTGGCATGGACAGCGCCGGCGCGGTGGCAGGCCCGCTGCTGGGTGTGGCGCTGCTCTCACTCGCCCACTTCGACCTGCGCGCTATCTTTGCCTGCGCTGCGCTGCCGGGACTATTGGCCATGATGGCGCTCGTCTTCGGAGTCCGCGAGCCTTTGCCCGCGCCTGCTGCCGCCGCCACCTCTGCGTCCGCCTCCACACGAGAGAACGGCAACCTCCGCCGCTACCTCCTCGCCGTCAGCATCTTTAGTCTCGGTAACTCTTCCGACGCCTTTCTCATCCTGCGCGCCCACGAGATCGGCATTTCTGATGCGATCATTCTCTTCATTTGGGCGGCGCACAACGCCACCAAGGCACTTCTCTCCCGCACCTTCGGTGGCCTATCCGACCGCGTCGACCGACGCTGGCTGATCGGCAGCGGCTGGCTTCTTTATGGTGCCACCTATCTCGGTTTTGGTGTCGCCACTGCCGCCTGGCAACTCTGGGCTTTGTTCATCGCCTATGGTCTCTACTACGCCCTCGTCGAAGGCAGCGAGCGTGCCCTCGTCGCCGATCTCGCCGGTCCCGGTCGCCGCGGCCGCGCCTTTGGCTGGTTCCACGCCCTCACAGGTCTCGTCGCGCTACCGGCCTCGATCGGCTTCGGTTGGCTCTACCAGCAGCAGGGAGCGTTGACGGCATTCTCTTCGGCCGCCGCCTTGGCGCTCTGCGCCACCGCTCTCCTCGCAGAAGTACGCCCTCCCCCCAAGTGGTAGCTGGTCTTGACGTCGGGCTACCGCCATCGTCAATCGCCTGTCGTTGTCCCTCACCGATTTCCGCAGCCGGCGCCGACATCAGCCTTGGACCAGTGATTGCTTATCGTTTCTTCTCCCTGACAACTGGAGGACTCACATGGGTTTTCGTGCCGCGCGCCGTTCCTTGTTGGGTCTCTGCGGAATTTGCGCCGTTTCCGGATGGGGGGGCTGCGGAGGCCTCGAAGAGGCCGAGTCACTCGATGAGGCCCTCACTCTCGTCGGAGGACAGAGCTACGTGAGAACACTGCCCCCACTGCGCATGCAATTCGGCACGGCCTCCAACCTCTTTCAGATGCCGAAGAGTAACGTCTACCAGCTCATGGACCAGCGCAACAGCCTGATTGAGCTACTCCACCACAGCGGTGACCAGATCCGCTCACCCCACATCTTCTCGGTGGTCGACCGCGCTTTCGTCAAGAGACAGGCGGCCCCCGACCGTGCCGAGAGTTCGGGCGTCACGCTGCGCTTCATTGTGCCGCGAGCACTGCGTCGGGGGCCCGGCTCCCCACAGGTAAACAGCGTTCGCCTCCTCAATTCCAAAGGTGTGCCGGTGGGCAATGGCCCGTCGCAATTCGTCACCTCGGCGCCCTGCGATGAGCACGGCGATGGGGGAATGTGCCACCATGAGCTTGGGTACGGTACGGGCAAACTGCTATGGCATCCACGCCCGCACCACCCGTGCAACAATATCTGTTTGAACTACACGGTGTGGTCGACACCGAATCGCTTCAAGACCTGCACGAACTGCTACGAGGTGAAGATCCCCGATGGGAAATACACCATCGAGGCCAAGCTATCCAACGGCGGGCGAGCCATCAGTGAGCTACAGGTGGGTGAGCCCAAGGGCGACGGTCATCTCGTCAAGAAGAACTCCCTCTGAGCTACCGTTAAACAGTGTGTTCGTGAAGAAACCGCTCCGCCTCGAGCGCGGCCATGCAGCCGGTGCCGGCAGCGGTGATCGCTTGGCGCCAGACGCGGTCCTGCACATCGCCCGCCGCAAACACGCCGGCGACGGAGGTTTGCGTGGTGCCCGGCCGTGTGACGATGTAGCCGGTCTCATCGAGCGTCAGCTGCCTTCCGAGAAACTCGGTATTCGGCACGTGGCCGATCGCATAGAAGAGCCCTCCCGCCGCGATCTCCCGCGTCAGATTGGTCTTCACATTGCGCACGCGCAGCGCCTGCAGCACCCCCTCGCCGAGCGCCTCCTCGACCACTGAGTCCCACACCATCTCCACCTTGGGATTGGCCAGCAGGCGCTGTTGCATGATCTTCGAAGCGCGCAGCTCGTGGCGCCGGTGGACCACCAGCACCTTGCTGCCGAACTTGGTGAGATGGGTGGCCTCCTCGACGGCGGTGTCGCCGCCACCGATCACCATCAGCACCTTGTCGCGATACATCGGCAACGCGCCATCACACACCGCGCAGGCCGAGATGCCCGCCTGCCACAACCTGTCCTCGCCTGCGATGTGCAACCGCTTGGCGGTCGCACCGGTGGCGATGATCAGCGCCTCGGCCGCGACCTCACGCTCCGACGAGCGCAGGTGAAACGGCCGCTTCGAGAGATCCACCGTTTCGATCGTCTCCGTTAGAATCCGCGTGCCAAAACGCGCGGACTGCGCGCGGAACAGCTCGGTCAGCTTGGTGCCATCGACCCCCTCGGGAAAGCCGGGGTAGTTCTCCACGTCGGTGGTGGTCGTGAGCTGCCCGCCCGCCGCCACGCCGCCGGCCATGAACCCTTCGAACATCAGCGGAGCGAGATTGGCGCGCGCGGCGTAGATCCCGGCAGTGTGGCCCGCGGGGCCCGAGCCGACGATGACAAGACGCTCTTTTTCCATGGCGCGTTGTTACCACAAACGCACGCGACTTTCACTCGGCGACGATTCACCCAAGTCCGCGGTGGGAACTATTCCATTTCCCTGAGATCTTGCAGCGCCTTTGCAACAAGAGG
>JAHFDT010000276.1 GCA_023248875.1 Myxococcales bacterium
GCTGCAGCGAATCGGGTGGTGCCCGCTCTGCGCAAGGCCCGTAGACGCCCGCTCCCTACCCCGAGCGCCCTCGCGAATGTGACGTGTTGCGAACCGTGATAAACAGATCAGGTAGTACTAGTGTCTGTCCTCAATGTCCGGACCGAGCCAGGCGAAGTTCGCAGCCCGGCTCGCGCGGAGCGACGAGGGCGCCTACTGGCGGTAGGCAACCGAGGAGCGACAAAGCGAGCCGCGGCGAGAACGAGACCGACGACGGGAGGACTTTGAGGACAGACCCTGACTATTTCTTATCGGCGTATTGGGCCGGATTTTTTTCAAAACTTGGCTTGCAGTCGGCGCAGCAAAAGCCATAGACACGCCCGCCGTAGTTGGCCCACACAGTCTCGGGGCCGGTGGTGAAATTCTCGCCAGTGACGGGGCAGCGTGCCCGCGTTCCTGTGGGCGGTTGCGCCGCAAATGAAATCGGCGCTTTGGCCTCATTTTTCTGAGCCACCGGCGGCGCCGCATGGGCGGGATTGCGCTCGCGGTAAACCACCCACAGAACAACGGCCATCACCAGCGCGGGAACCAAGTATCGGAACAGTCTCATCTCCCCCCCACAGAATCAGTCGTCAGAGTTTCCATCCCAGCGCCACTTTCCGCGTTCCAGCTCCTCTTCGCGGGGACGCGACGAGCGGCGTTTCTCCTCTTTCTTCTTCTCTGGGCGCGCCTGCCGCCGCCGCTGCTCCTCTCGCTGCGGTTCGGCCGAGGCCACAAAGCGGCCTCCTATCGGGCGCGGTCCGCCGTAACCACCGCCCCCGCCACCGGGCCCTCCCATCGGACGCGGTGGGCGCGCTGGGCGCGGCGCCCCGGGAACGCGCTCCTGCGCCTTTTCGACGAAGACATTGCGCCCCGCCAGGGCGTTGCCATTCCACTCCTTGATGGCCGATTCCGCGTCGGCGTCGGTCGCCACCTCAATGAAGGCAAAACCACGTGGACGTTGCGTTTCTCGATCGACAGCAATACGAACACTATTGACGGTCCGTCCGCTCTGCGCGAAGGCGTCGCGCAGCTCCTGCTCAGTGATCGTATAGGACAAATTACCAACGAAAAGCTTGGTACTCATTCGCTCCTTCTTTGAAAATGGGTTGGATTTCGGACGAAGTTTACCTGGTATGTCGGTGAAGGGTAAGTGCTTGCGGATCCGTTGGCAAGCGCGATCTTGACGCTTCCCGGCCTGGTTGCATACCACGACCCAGAAACCCACAAACACTGTTATGGCGAAGCCGGGTGCACCAGTGCGCCTGCTGATCATCGATGACGACCCCGCCTCCTGCGCCCTGTTGCGTGAGATCCTGGGAGACGACCTCCTGGAGATCGATACTGCCCCCTCCGCGGAAGAGGCCCTCGGACGCTTCCGCGAGAGCACCTATGCGGTAGTGCTCGCTGATCTTCAGCTCCCCGGGGAGAGCGGTATCGAGTTGGTCGAGCGCCTCCATCGTGCAGCCCCCGCCACCGCAGTGATTCTCATCACAGGACATGCTTCCGTTCACACCGCCGTGACGGCGCTGAAACATGGTGCCGCCGACTATCTCGTCAAGCCTGCCAATCCCGAGCAGCTGCGTAAGTTGGTCATGAAGCTGGCAAGCGAACGGCCTTCGCATCTCCCGAATGCTTTACTCGAAGCCGAGCAGCCCGGCGATCAGGTTTTCGAGGGCATGCTGGCTCGGTCGCCGCTCATGCACGCCGTGTTTCAGCGGATCCACCTGGTCGCCACCACTGATGCCACCGTGCTGATAGTGGGAGAGACGGGCACCGGCAAGGAGCTCGTGGCGCGGGCGGTCCATGCCCGTTCATCGCGTTCGAGCGGCCCCTTCGTTCCGGTCCACACCGGTGCGCTGCCCAAGGACCTGATCGAATCGGAGCTCTTCGGGCACGAGCGCGGTGCCTTCACGGGTGCGGTCGGCAGCTCGGAAGGGAAATTCGGTACCGCCAAGGGGGGCACCATTTTCCTCGATGAGGTCTCGACCATGCCCGAGCGTGCCCAGGTTGACCTGCTCCGGGTGCTGGAAACGTTTCGCTACACGCGCGTCGGTGGAAAGACCGAACACCAGGCGGAGGTTCGAGTGGTCTGCGCCACCAACAGCGAGCTGATGGAGATGGTGCGCGACGGAAAGTTCCGCGAAGACCTGTACTATCGAATCTCGATTTTTCCCATCCAGCTGCCACCACTGCGCCAGCGCGGCGATGACATCGGACTACTCGCCGACCGCTTCATGCGCGCCGCCGCCGAGCGTTACCACAAGCAGCTGCGCGCCCTTCCAGCAGAGGTCGAGGAGGTGCTCAAGGCCTATGACTGGCCAGGCAATGTGCGTGAGCTACGCAATGTGGTCGAGCAGTCGGTGCTCCTCGCCACCCACGATGTACTGGTTGCCGACGAACTCGCAGCCATCATCACAGAGCGCCCACAGCGACGGAAACGCGGGACAGTGCCCATTCGGATCGGTACCAAAGCCGTCGAAGCGACGCGCCTCTTAGCGCAGCAGACACTGGCAGCCTTCGCCGGCGATCGGCAACAAACTGCCCATGTGCTCGACATCGGCCTCGACCGCCTCGACGATCTGCTGGCCGGCGGATGAAGTTCGCGGCACTTGGATTGCAAAGGGCGGGGGCGGGAGGCGACGCAATGGAGAAGGGATTTCCCGCTGGTGAGGTGATCAAGCTCTATGGCATCTACCGCTGCAGCTGTGGCGCGCATGAGTTTTTCGGGATCAGCGGACGCCGATTTCCTCGGCAGCACTGCGAGAATGGCGGTTGGGAGTTGGTCCACCGAACGCGCGAGGAGAGATTCTTCTGAAACGAGTCCAGGTCATTTTCGCGTTCCATGCTCACGAGCCGTTGTGGGACTTGCCACGCCATTTACAACGCAGTGCGCCGGATCGGCGAATCGCATCGGGAATCGTCGGTGAGAGCTGGATCCGTCGACGTCTCAAGGAGGGGCGCAACATCTACCGTGATCTGATTGCCTTTGCCGATCGCATCGGCGCACCCGTGGCGCTCGATGCCACCAATGAGCTGCTCCATCAGCTGCGGCGCCATGCGCCCAGCACTTTGCAAAAACTCGCCGGCGCCTACCAAGCCGGCACCATCGTTCCCGTATATGTCGCGGCGCACCACACCCACCCTGCACTGCTAGAATCGGACGAATTCATCGACGAACTGCGCCTCAATCGCGAAGCGATCCATGGCCTCTTAGGTGCCCCTGAGCCGATGCTGGCCGGCCTGTTCTTCACCGAATGTTCCATCGACACGCGCCACGTTTCGGCCCTCGAACACGCTGGCTATCGCTACACCTTCGCTCCAAAGCTCGCCGACCGCTATCCCATCACCGTCGATGGCGAAGCCGATCTGCAGTTCGCCCCCTTTCGCATCGGTGCCGAGCTCGTCGCACTTCCTCGCCACTTCGCCGTGTCGCAGGAGATCTGGCGCCCGCTGACACTCCGCTTTCCTGAACGGGTGAAGTACCAGGGTTTTCTGGTCGGGCAGACCCCGGTC
>JAHFDT010000098.1 GCA_023248875.1 Myxococcales bacterium
AGCACGAGGCGCGACGACTATCAGACGGAATCGACCCTCTATCTTTTTGGCGCGCGCCCTTCGCAGGCCCGACAGCCGGTGCCCCTCGTGCCGATCGAGGGTCGCCTGGGGATGGCCGCTCGACGCGCCCTGGGAAGAACGCTTGATCGAATCGGCACGCTGGCCCGGATCCTCGGGCGCCTCGTTCGCGGGCAGGTTCCGCTGACCTCGATTGGGGGGCCGATCATGCTATTTCATCTGGCCGGCGTCGCGGCGGCGCATGGTACCGACGAATTTTCGGAGATGGTGGCACTGATTTCGCTCAACCTGGGGCTGCTCAATCTTCTGCCGGTGCCGGTACTCGATGGCGGGCAGGCCCTCTTGCTCGGGATCGAAGCTCTCCGACGGCGACCGCTGTCCCGACGCACGCATGAGCGGACCGCCTATTGGGGCCTAGCATTGCTCGTGGCGCTGATGATTCTGGCGGCGCGCAATGACATCCTGCGCTATTGGTGGGGCCGATGATTCTGGCGATCGATACGGCGACGCTCGATGCTGGGGCAGCGGTCGTCCAGACTGATGGCCTCGTTGTGGCGGTGCGTCGGGTCCGAGTGACCATCCATTCCGATGCGTTGTTGACGATGGTCGATGCGGTCTTGAAGGAGGCGGGGATTGGGCCCGCCGATCTCGACGCGGTCGCTTGTGGCGCGGGTCCCGGATCCTTCACTGGCCTGCGCATCGGACTGGCCACCGCCAAGGGGCTCTGCCTGGCTCTTGAAAAGCCGTTGATCATGGTGTCATCGCTGCAGGCTCTGGCAGCGCAGGTACCCGCAGGCACCCTCGCGATCCCTATCCTCGACGCGTTCAGGGGCGAGCTCTACGCCGGCTTCTACCGAGCCGGCGATCCACCACAACCACTGTCCGACGAGGTGGTCGCGCCTCCCGAACGCGTACGACAGCGGATCGAGGAGCTGATTCGACAGGGCGAGGTACCCATGCTCATCGGCGATGGCCTCGGTCGCTGGCCGGTACTCCAAGTGGACAGACCCGTGATTGCGGGCCCCGATCCGGTCGATGTGGCGAGGATCGCGCGCCATCGCTGGCGGCGCGGCGAAAGCGACGATCTCGATCGGGCCGTGCCCCGCTATATTCGCCCATCCGAGGCTGAGCTAAAGAGCAGTGCGCCCCGAAATCCCAGCCGTTGAGAAGGTGGCCATCTGACTCTGAAGTCGCACTGCGCAGCGCAGGAGGTGAGCTGCGATCACCGCACCGGTTCCCTCCCCCAGCCGCATTCCGAGATCGAAGAGGGGCTCCAGCTGGAGCGTTTGGGCCAGCACCGCAAAGCCCTGTTCGGGGGAGCGATGCGAGAGGCAAAGGTAGTCGCGCACGGAGGGATTGATACGGACCGCGACGAGTGCAGCCGCGGCACTGATGAAACCGTCGACGATGATCGGAATTTGTACCGAAGCGCCGCCGAGCATCAGCCCGGTCAGGGCGGCGATCTCGAATCCCCCGAGGGTCGCCAACACCCCGATCGGATCGTTCGGGTTCGGGCGGTGTAGCGCCAGGGCGTCGCGTACCACTGAAACCTTTTGCGCCAGCCCCACATCGTCCAGGCCAGTACCCCGTCCAACCGCGAGCTCGGGATCGATTCCGGTGAAGGCAGCAAGGAGGGCGGCGGCGCTGGTGCTGTTGCCGATCCCCATTTCACCCGCGAGCAGGAGATCGACGCCCTCGTGCACGGCAGATCGCGCAAGATCGCTGCCTGTTTGCAGTGCTCGCTCGGCGTCACTGCGGCCCATGGCTGGCTCTCGTCGGAGATTAGCCGTTCCCGATCCGACCTTGGCCGAAATAAAGCGTGCGCGGGGTTCACGCAACAGCGTCGACAGCAAGGAGAGGTCGCCTGCCACGCCCACATCGACCACCGTCAGTTCGACACCGCAACTTTCCGCGAGTGAGTTGATGGCGGCGCCCCCAGAAAGGAAGTTGGCGACCATTGCTGCCGTCACTGATGAGGAGTAGGGGCTCACCCCCTCGGCGACAACACCATGGTCGCCGGCGAACACCAGGAGCCGCGAACGTTCAGGCGCAGCGATAGGAAATCGTCCGCGCGCGCCAGCATACCAGACCGCGATCTGCTCGAGCCGGCCGAGGCTGCCCGGTGGTTTGCACAGGCGCTGCTGGTGGGCGAGGGCAGCGGCCGTCGTGGTCTCAGACAAGGGCGGTATCGGAGACAAAGACGCCGAGGGAGACGGAGACGGAGACGGAGACGGAGTCGGAGACGGAGACGGAGTCGGTGTCGGTGTCGGTGTCGATATCGGAGTCGGTATCGGAGTCGGTATCGGAGACGGAGACGGAGACGGAGACGGAGACGGAGACGGAGACGGAGACGGAGACGGAGACGGAGACGGTATTGGAGTCGGTATCGGTATCGGAGACGGAGACGGAGACGGAGTCGGAATCTGTACCGGTGTCGCAGCCGAACGAAACTGCTCCAGATGGATTGTGCTTTGCAGCGAACGTCGATCGCGCCAACCGGTCTCCTCTAGCATCGGCCGTTCGCGAAACTCGATCGGGTAGCCGACGCAAAGGTAGGCGACCGGTTCGATCCCGGGTGGCAGCATCAGCTCGGCGCGCAATACCGCTGGCTCGACGATACTCACCCAACCCACGCCGATCCCTTCTGCCCGCGCGGCGAGCCACAGGTTTTGCACGGCACAGCAGGCGCTCCAGCGCAGCGACTCGGGCTGGGCAGTGGTACCGAGCACCGCTTCATCGGCAGGTCGTAGGTCAACCGTCACGCAAAGATTGATCGCCGATTCGAGAATGCCTTCGAGACGGTAGGAAAGGTACTTGGTGCGCCGGGCTTCGGGATAGCGCGCCGCCTCGGCATTGCGACAGGTGAGAAAGCTTTCGCGAATCCGCGCACGCCGCTTGCGATCTCGGATGATGATGAAATCCCAGGGCTGAGAGTAGCCGACGCTCGGCGCGAGATGGGCGGCGCCGAGGATCCGTTCGAGGATCTCTTTGGAGATCGCTCCGTCGGAGCGAAAAGATCGAATGTCGCGCCGCTTAGCGAATAGATCATAGATGGCCTGGCGAGCTGCTTCGCTAAAATCACTCATCACAGCCCCACCAGGCGATCGATCAGTTTGAGATCGAGTGCGTTCCCCAAATGATCGGCGAGTGCGTCATAGGGATCCGACGGATGGGTAGGAGTTGGCGAATAGCCGAGTGCCTTGGCGAGGGCGGCACGCACTGGGGCGTTCTCGAAGAGGCCGTGGACCAAGGTACCAGCGACAGAGCCAGCGACAGCGCCCTCCGCCGCATCACACGGTTCGCTGCCACGCTGCACGATCTGTCCCAATGGGCGCGCCTTGGGGGCTACTGAAACGCGGCCGCAGTGGATCTCATAGCCACGCGCCTCCACCATGGCCGCGCTGTCGAGTAGCGGAAGTCCACTGCCGAGACGCAGCCGTACCGGCCAGGTGATCTTTTCGCGCTCGAAACGGGTGACGATGGGTAGCAGCCCTAGACCCGATGCCTGTGCTACCGAGGACTCGATGCCCTCGGGATCGAGGATCTCGCGGCCGAGCAGCTGATAGCCACCACAGATCCCCAGGATCGGCTGACCCCGACGCGCTCGCTCGAGCAGTGCCTCCGCCAGACCGGTGCGGTGCAGCCAACCCAAATCGTCGACGGTGCACTTGGTACCGGGTACGATCACAAGCGGCGCGTCTTCGAACTCCGCAGGCCGCGTGCACCAGCGCACGGGGAGTTCCCTCGCCAGCGGTTCGAATTCGTCGAAGTTGGAGAGGCGGGGTAGCTTCAAGATGGCGATTGCCCTGTCGCTCATAGACGGTTCCTGCGGTCGCAGATCCAGCGAATCTTCGCTGGCGATGCCGAGGTCACCGAGGTGAGGGATGACGCCTGCGACAGGGACCCCAGTGCGCTGTTCGAGAAAGCGAATACCGTCGACAAAAAGCCCGGGATCACCACGGAATTTATTGACCACGAGCGCACTGACGCGCGCCCGCTCCTCCGGTTCGAGGAGTGCCAGTGTACCGACCAGCGCGGCCAGCGCTCCGCCACGCTCGATATCGGTCACTAGCACTACCTTTGCCTCCGCACGCGCCGCCACCCACATGTTGACGAGGTCGCGCTCCTTGAGATTGACCTCTGCCGGGCTACCGGCCCCTTCGATGAGAACCAGATCGTACTGCGCTCGCAGCCGATCGAGCGCCGCGCCGACCAGCTCGCGCAGCTCCGGTTTCATCTGGTGGTAATCACGAAAGTTCATGGTGCCGCGCGACCGACCGAGCACCACTACTTGCGACGCCGAGGGGGTCTCCGGCTTGAGCAGGATGGGATTCATATCGGCGCAGGGAACCGCCCGCGCGGCCTCGGCTTGAACAAGTTGGGCTCGACCGATTTCGGCGCCATCGGGTGTCACCGCCGAATTGAGCGCCATGTTCTGGGACTTGAAGGGCGCGACGCGCAGACCGCGTCGGGAGTAGAGTCGGCAAAGCGCAGTAGTGATGAGGCTCTTGCCGACACTCGACGCTGTCCCCTGCACCATCAGCGTACGCCCGCTCATGCGATCTCCCGAAAGGCCGACGCCAAGGCACGCTGTTCATGTTCGGGGCGGATACCGATGCGAAGGTGGTGTGGCAGGCCAAAGCTGGTGCAGTCGCGGACCCGGATGTTGTGCTCGGCCAGCCGGCAAGAGGCTCGCGCGGCACTCTGGACACGGCACAGTACGAAAGGTCCGCCCTCCCGTTCGACCGAAGCGCCGGCGTGGCGGAGGACCGTAACGAGATTTCGTCGTAGGCGCGCTACTGCGCTACGGATCTCTGGGATCTGTCGGAGCTCATCGACCGCAGCGAGTCCTGCCCTCTGCGCCGGCTGTGACACGTTCCACGGGGGCAGCGCTACCTGCACCGCACGAGCCACGGCCGCATCGGCTGTGAGATAGCCCAGGCGCAAACCGGGCAGCGCGAAAACCTTCGTCAACGAGCGGAGGAGCGCGATATTGGGCTGCGGTCGCACCGCCGTTAGACCCTCGAACAGCGGTAGATAGGCCTCGTCGATCGCGAATAAGATCTCGGGAAAACGCCTGGCTAACTCGTCGAGTGCGCCGTCCGGAGCCCCGGTGAGGCAGGGGTTGCTGGGACGGCCAAGGAAGACCAGCGCAGGTTGGGTCTTCGCGAGCAGCGTCGCTAACCGATCGAGGGACCAAGAAAGGTCGGGCGGATCGGCACGAAGCTCCAGCCACTGACCGCCACTGGCGCGAATCGCCTGTTGGTACTCGCCGAACGCGGGCGTGAGTACCAGCGCGCGTCGACCGGCGCCGACAAACGCCCGCGCCAGCGCCCAAATGAGCTCCACCGATCCATGGCCGGCAACCACCTGTTCAACGCTCAGCTGTTCGTGCGCCGCGATCGCCTGGCGCAGCGGCAGTGCCGTCGGGTGGGGATACCGCGTCAGATCGGCAGCACGATAGGCCTCCAGGATAGAAGGCGGCGGCGGAAAGGGCGCCACACCGCTCGAAAAATCGAGTTGACCCAGCGCACCGTCCCCCCCATGGACCACGGGTGACAGCTCCTCGAGTTCAGGACGGGGCCTAGGAGCCATGGCCGACCTTCAATAGAGCAAAGACCAGCGTCGTGGTCAGCCCACCGACCAGCCAGAGCAATCTCACGGCCCGATCGATGGTGCGGGCATCCGCGACTTCGAGTCCCGCTCCCAAGCGATAGTGATCGATCTTTTCCAATTCGACGCCGAGCGCACCCGCCATCGCGGCCATCGGTCGTCCAGCGTTGGGACTTTCAGTGGTGCCGCCGTCGCGCCACCAAATGGCAAGCGCACGGCGTGGTGATGCATCTGCCGCTGCAGCCACCGCTACGAGCAGCGCCGCGGTCAGTCGTGCCGGTAGCCAGTTGGCGAGATCGTCCAGTCGCGCGGCTGCTTTGCCCAGCCATTCGGTTTCGCCATGATAGCCGATGAGTGCATCGAGGGTGTTGATGGCGCGGTAGGCAAGGGCACCGGGCACGCCGGCGATCAGAAAATAGACCAGGGGAGCGACCAGAGAATCGGAGGTGTTCTCGGCGACTGATTCGATCGCCGCCGCCGCGACACGTGGTGAGTCGAGTACTGCGGTCGGGCGCGAGACCAGACTGCGGAGTGCACCGCGAGCGGAGACGAGGTCATTGGCGCGCAGCGCGGTCGCCACGGCTACGGCAGCCTCCGCGAGTGATCGGACGGCAAAGGCACTCTTTAGCAGGTAGATCGACACGAGGATGCGCGCGACCGGCCAAGGTTCGAGCCCACGCAGGAGCAGCCAGCTGCCACCGCCGAACAGGGCGGGTCCAAGGAGTGCCATGCCCAAGCCATGCAGAAAAGCGGAGGCAGGTCTGCGCGGGGCAGACCGCCGCAGGGTGCGTTGCAGCCGTCCGATCCAGACGACGGGGTGGCAGAACTTGGGCGGCTCGCCGAGGAGCGCATCCCACAACAAAGCTCCCGTCAAGACGAGGGCCTGCTCGGTAAACGGAGTCACTGCTGCTCCGCTTGCCAGCGCGCGATGCCACGCGAAACCGCGGCCCCCACCGACTGGCCGATCAGGGCGCCGAGCGACGTGTGTTTGCCTGCATAACGCTCGCCAGCGCCGACCCCTTCCGGCGTAGCGACGATGATGCAGTCGGTGCCGGTGCCGGTAGCCCAGCCAGTGGAGCGACGACTCGGAACGTGGGCTGCCAACATGGCAGCGGTACGCGCCTCGGTGGCGAGCGAGATCGCTTCGACCAGCGCGCCATCGGAGAGCGGCCGCGAGAGCTGGCAGAGCAAATTGATGGTCCCAACCTGTCTGAGCGGTCCGGGCGGGTCGCCGATCGCAAGCGCGTTCCCCAGCCCCACAGTGGCGACGCAGCGTGCAGTAAGGTTCCCTTCGCCCAGCGTGACGTCATCAAAGCGGTGAATGTCACGGGCGGTGAGCAGGCCGATCGGATCGGGAAACGGGGCCAAGGCAGCCGCAAGCAGGCGCTCTGGATCGATGCCTCGCGCGAGCTCAGCATCGCCCACCTGGCGCCACACCACTGTCCGGACTCGTCGAAAGCCACCACCGCTAACTGCCCACGATAGCGCTCGGTGGGGCTGGGCAAATGGCACCACCAGTAGCCGACCTTCGGTCAGTGGCGCGAATTCCGCTGGTAGCGCGGTCATGCGGATCGCTCTGCAAAGGCGCAGGCGGAACGCACAAGCCCCTCGGCGCACAATGGATTCGAAGCCCAGTGCACATGAACATAGGAGGCGAGCAGGTTACCGGCGCCATAGCCTTCGCGCTCCACGCTGCCGCTCCGCCGCCGACGCACGGTGTAGGCCAGGTTGCCCGTCTGCGCCCCTTCGAGCAGCGAATAACGAAACTGGTGGCCGCGCAGGCGCAGCCCGGCCCCCCCGAAGAGGGTACGCGTTTGTGTCTCTACCTCGACATAGCCGAGCGCCTGCAGCCGCTCCTGCATCACCGCTACACCGGGCACCAGGCCCACCATCGGATGCTCGCTACCGTCGAGCGTACGGATGGCGCGCGCGATATACATGAGGCCACCGCACTCCGCATAGATCGGCCCCCCCCGCTCGGCGAACGCCCGCAGTTCGCCGTGGAGCGACCGATTTCGCGCCAGGTCACCTGCGTGCAGCTCGGGGTAGCCGCCGCCAATGAGAAGGGCGTGGAGCTCGGCCGGGAGGTTGGAATCGCTCAGTGGAGAAAAGGGGACCAGCTCAGCACCCAGTGCTTCGAGCCGCGCCAGATTGTCTTCATAGTAGAAATGAAAGGCCGCGTCCCGTGCAACGCCGATGCGACAGCGCGGCAGCTCCTTCTTCGCGGTGGGTGAAACTGAGTTCTGCGTTGGTGCCTCCTGGGCTAGTGCAAGTAGCGCATCGAGGCTGCACCATTCGGCGATGCGCGCTCCCCAGGCGGAAAAATGCGCCGCTTCTATGCCCTGCGCTGCATGGAGACCGAGGTGGCGCTCTGGAAAGGCGAGCGCGGGCTCATCGGGCAACCCCCCGACGATCGGAATTCCGCCGGCGCAGGCGCGGCGCAGCAGTTCGAGATGGCTGCGGCTGCCGACCCGATTGGCGAACAGCCCACTCAGTCGCAGCGTTCGATCGAACTGAGCGAGGCCGAGGCCCACCGCGGCCAGCGTGCGCGCGATTCCAGAAGCGTCGACCACGGCGATGACCGGCGCCTCCAACCACTTGGCGATCTCGGCCGCCGAGCCCGCTTCGCTGTCGGGTGAGGCACCATCGTAGAGACCCATGACACCCTCGATGAGGGCGATATCGGCACCGGCTGCAGCGCGAGCGAAGGTGGCCGTGACCGCCTCGCGCCCCATCATCCAGCCGTCGAGGTTATGGCAGGGCGTGCCGCTGGTGCGGGCATGGTAGGTGGGATCGAGGTAGTCGGGACCGCATTTGAACGTGGCCACACGCAGACCGCGCGCTCGCAAGGCTTCCACCAGCCCTACCATGACCGTGGTTTTACCGACCCCGCTGGCGGTACCGGCGATGAGCAGTCGAGGAATGCGCATCAAAAATCGAGGCCCGGCTGGGCGTGCAGCCCTTCGGTAAATGGGTGTTTGACCGCCTGCATCTCGGTCACGAGATCGGCCACCGCCGTTAATTCTTCGGGTGCGTTGCGGCCCGTGATCACCACATGGACATGCGACGGGCGTTCGCGCAACGTGGCGATCACCTCTGCCACCGGGACGAAGCCGTACTGGATCACATAGGTGAGCTCATCGAGAATCACGATCGCCTGTTCGCCGGAAAGGATGAGATCGCGCGAGCGATCCCAGGCGGCGCGCGCAGCCATGCGATCGCGTGAGAGGTCGTCGCTCTCCCAGGTAAAACCATGCCCCATGACAAGGAAGGTGAGCTGCGGCAGCTGCTCGGCAAAGGTGCGCTCGCCAGTGCGCCACTTGCCCTTGATGAATTGCACCACTGCAACGCGCAGACCGCGGCCGAGCGCACGAAAGACGATCCCGAGCGCCGCCGTAGTCTTGCCTTTGCCAGCGCCGGTGTAGACCAGCACCAGGCCGCGTGGGGTACTCATGCCAGCACCTCCTCGATACGCTCGATCACAGCCCGGCGATCGTCATGGTGTGACCGGACTACGCACTTGGCACCCGCTGCCCGCGCCGCGGCCTCCGATTGGGGGCCAAATGCAACCGTGGGTAGACCGACGAGCAGCGCACCGAATACGCTCCCATAGAGCCGGGTAGCAGCGCTCGAGCTGGGAACAACGACAAGCTCCATGCCGTGCGGTGGATCGGTCGGAAACTGTGCCTGCAGGCGATAGACCGGGACCGTCGTCACCTCGCAGCCGAGCGCTCGTAGTTCGGCGACCAGATGGGGGCGGCCGTTCTCTTCGGTGATCAGCAGCAAGCGGCCTTGGAGACCGGCTTGTCGAATCGCGTCGGAGCAGGCGCCGCGAGCTACGACGGCAGGGGGCCAACCCCGTTCGTGGAGGGCGCTAGCACTCTCTTCGCCAATGGCCACAAGAGGTGGCAGCATGGCGCACTGCACGAGGCGATCGCTGACCACCTTCACCCCTTCGGCGCAAGCGAATATCAGCGCGGAGAATTCCCTCGCCTGGCCTAGGGCGCCGACCAATTCATCCGTCTGCTGCAAGCGCCGATCCCTTCGCTGCGCCGGGCGGCCTCCTCGCTGTGCTGCTCTCGTTACTGCAAGTAGCGCTCCGCTGCTCGCTTGTCGGGCGCTCGACTCACTTCGGTCTCGTCGCTCTCGCGACGACGTCTGAATTGGTCGACGCCCTAGTGCCTCGTCGAGCCGTGCGAGATCGTCGAGCGGGACAGCGGTCAGCGCGGGGGCTTCGAACACTGCTGCACCGCGCCGGCGCAACTCCGCCGCCAGCTGCGACGGCCCGGGACGCGCACGCGCCACAAAAATGCGTCGGCCGACCAGCGTCATGTACCTTCTCCAACGTGCTGCGCTCTTCGGTAACCATGGCTGAAGTCGGCCGCATAGAGGCGCGATTCGGCAAAATCGCTGGCAGTGAGGACGCGCCCCACGAGCACCATGGCCGTGGCGCGAATCTTCGCTTCACGCACCTTCTCGACGATATCGCTCAGCGTACCCGTAACGATCACCTGATCCGGCCAAGTCGCCTTGTGCACTACCGCTGCGGGGCAGTCGGCGCCGTAGGAGGGCATCAGATCGCGCACTACCTCATCGAGTAGGGTGATGCTCAGGAACAGCGCCAATGTGGCCTGGTGCTGCGCCAGATCGGGGAGCTTCTCCTTGAGTGGCATCGGCGTCCGCCCTTCCGCGCGCGTGAGGATCACGGTCTGGCAGAGCTCGGGCAGCGTCAGCTCGCGGCCGAGCACCGCGGCGGCAGCCGTAAAGGACGAGACGCCCGGGATGATCTCGTACGCAATGCCGAGCGCCGCCATACGCCGCATCTGCTCTGCCGTCGAGCCAAAGACCGCCGGATCGCCGGTGTGGACGCGGGCGACATCGTGCCCTGCATCACGAGCCGCCGAGAGGATCGCCATGATCTCATCGAGCGTCATGCCAGAGGAGTCGAGCACGGTCGCGTCGGGGCGCGCTCGGGCCACCACCTCGACTGGAACTAGTGAACCGGTGTAGAGCACGACTGGACAGCGGGCGACGAGCTCCGCGCCTTTGACGGTAATAAGCCCCGGATCGCCTGGCCCCGCGCCGATGATGTAGACCTTCATACCTTCTCCTTCACGAACACTTGAGCATGCTGTCGCGCACGACTTGCCAGACATGGGCCGGAATCTTCGTGAGCCACTCGCAGCGGATCTCCGCGGCACCCTCCTGGCCGTGCAACAGAATTCGCCACAATCGTTCCGACACCAAGCCATTACGATCGATGAGTAGCCGATCGCCGATCGCGCGCGCGATCGGCTCTCCTTCGCCATCGACGATGAGCAGGGGTGGTCGCAGCCGCTCGGCACTTTCGGGCACAGCGAGCAGATAGGGCGGCGGAAGATTCTCCTGCACCCATTCGCAGGGCTCTTTGGGATTGCCGACCAGGAACCAACCCTCCTGGGTTGCGATCAGCAGCGAACCTGCGAATCGCCCGATGCGCGCCACTATTCGCCCCCTGCTAAGGGACCGCGAATGAATAAGTCGATCGCCCTCGCAGCCGATCCATCCCGGCTGGCGTCGTTGCCGGCTCCGGTCCTCAGGTCACATCCGTCGAGGATGCTCCCTTCCGGTCCTCGCCGTCGCCTCGCCCTCCGGGTGCCTCGACCACGATCATCGATCGACTTATTCATTCGCGGGCCCTGAGGGCATGCGCAGAGAGTGCGCCGGCTTCTGGCCCGGCAGCACCTCGCCATCCCAGGTGTACTTATTGGCGTAGCCGCGGGGCGTCACCATGTAGCCCTCGAACAGGAAGGTGTTGGTCGATCCGACCAGCACGGTGGTGAGCATGCCGATCTCGTAGTCGAGGAAGTGGTCGACATCGGTGATGATGCTGTGCTCGAGCTCGCGGTAGGCGCTCTTCACCAGCGCGACCGGAGTGGTGCCGTCGCGGTGTTGGCGGATGATCTGTTGGGCCAGAGCGATCTGGCGGGTGCGGCGTCCACTGGCAGGATTGTAGAGCCCGATGACGAAGTCGGCGGCGGCGGCGGCTTCGATACGCCGCGCGATCACTGGCCATGGCGTCAAGAGGTCGGAAAGCGAAATGGCGCAGTAGTCGTGGACCAGCGGCGCGCCCACGCGCGAAGCGCAGGAGTTGATGGCGCTGATCCCCGGGATGATGCGCAGGTCGGGGGACTGGTCGCGTTGCCAACCGATCTCACGCAACACCTCGAACACCAGGCCGGCCATGCCGTAGACGCCGGCATCCCCCGACGAGACCAGCGCTACCTTGGCACCCGCCCGGGCTCGTTCGACCGCTGCGCGGGCGCGCCCGATCTCCTCGGTCATGCCGGTCTGGACGATCTCTTTGCCGGTGAGGAGATGCTGCACGAGGCCGATGTAGGTGCGATAGCCCACCACCAACTCGGCGTCGGCGATCGCCGATAGGGCTGCCGGTGTGGCGTGCTCGGAAGCGCCCGGTCCGATACCGACCACGTAGAGGATGCCGCGTCGATCGTTAGTGGCCATGTTCAGCTCGCTTGGCAAAGGGGATACGGGCCACCGCCAGGGTCATCGAGCGGCCGGCTCCCTCTTCGGTGTAGATCTGTTTGGTGATCACCAGCTCAGACGCCCCGGAGCTCCGCAGTGCAGCGGGCTCCGCGACCCCCCGGGTTCCGACGTGCTTCTTGACCATCTCCGACGGAGAAACCATCGGTTCGCTATCAAGCTCGGCGGCGGTGTAGGTGTCGAGTGGCCAGCCGAACTTTTGTGCGAGCGCCTGAAGCGCAGGCTCCTCGCGCTTGAGATCAATGGTCGCAATCGCCTTTACCGATGCCAGCGCGAGCCCGTGTTTGGCCAACAGCGCGCGCACGCCGCGCTCCACCAGATCGGTCGGCGTGTTCTTGTCGCAGCCGAGCCCCAGCAGCAGGCTCTTCGGGCGATAGATCACCGCCCGTTCCCAGGCGCCGCGCGCGGTTTCGCGTAGATCACGGTCGCTGGCAATCAGCAGTATCTCCCACTGCGAGGGATCTACGCCTACGAGGGAAGTGGTATAGCGCACTCCTTCGGGCAGAGCCTCAGCGAGCGGCCACCAGTCGGGCTCGCCCGTTTCCTGCACGAACAGCACCGGCGCTGCATTGACGACCGCGGCACAGCCACGCGTGACATTGCGATCTGCGTCATCGAGTGTCCAGCCGAGCTCACGGCCGAGGATATCGACGGTGAGAGTTCCCCGCACATCGGAAGCAGTGGTAACCACTGGCGCGGCCCCGAGGATTGCAGCAACCCGCTCGGTGAACTGGTTGCCGCGTCCCACGTGGCCCGAAAGCACGCAGATGGCGAAGCGCGCTGCATCGTCGATGCACACGATCGCCGGGTCGACCTTCTTGTTTTGGAGTAGCGGTGCCACCATTCGCACCACCGCCCCGACGCTGATGATGTGGATGTGGCAGTCGTAGAGGGTGAAGGTCTTGGCCAAGGTTGGACCCATCGGCAAAGGAAGCCGGTGGGCACCCATTGGGGCGCGCGCAAAGAGCTTCTCCGATACGAAAAGGTCGGCATCCGGAAGTGCAGCGCACAGCCGCTCGGCAATACCGATGCCGTGGGAGGTAATGGCATACACAGCAAAGGGGCGACGATCGCTCATGAGCCTCTCCCCTGAAGAAAACCATTGCGATCCTTGCGAGAGACCACCACCATCGAGAAGTAGTCGCAGCGGTCATTGCGAATCGTTCTCAGGTCGCGAACGATCTTCTCTTCGCGCGTGGTGGCTTTCGAAACGTAGAGCGCACGATCTATGAGCTCCATCTCTTCGAGGACCTTCACCACCTCCGGCATCACTGAGCTAACCTTCATGAGCAGCACCGTGTCGAACTCGGCGAGCACGCGCTTGAGATCCTCGGTGCCATAGGTTGCCGGCAGTATGGCGATGCGCTCTCGTCCATCAGCGAGCGGAACCATGATCGATGCAGCGACGGCGCTGATCGATGAAAGTCCCGGCACGATTTCGATCGGCACCTCGGGCCAGCGGCTGGGCGCTTCGCTGAAGAGATAGATGAAGGTGCTGTAGACGAAAGGATCCCCTTCGGTGATGAAGGCAACCGATTGTCCAGCGGTGAGGCGCTCGCCGATCGCGGCAAAGGCGACATCCCAGGCGGGGCGCAGTCGATCGGGATCCTTGGTCATCGGAAATTGTAAGAAGAGCCGCTCTTGTCCCGGCACTTCGCCAACACTGGGCTCGGCGATCGACCAGGCCACGGAGCGATCGAATTCCGACCGGCGCGGGATGGCAATCACATCCACTTGCTGCAGCACCCGCACCGCACGCAGGGTCATGAGATCGGGTGCGCCCGGGCCGACGCCCACGCCGTAGAGTTTGCCCCCGGTCATGGGATCTCCTTTGTGACAGAGAAGATATGGATCGGATTCTGCGCTTCCCAGCGGAGGTAGTGGGCCAACGGCTCGGCACGTGAAACGTTGAGCATCGTCACCTCCGGCACCAGGTTGCGACGTCGAAAGCTGGCATAGGCTTCGCCGACGTTTTCGAGCGTGATGGCGTTGACCACCAGACGTCCGCCCGGCTGGAGACGCGCAAGGGCCAGATCGATAATCTCATCGAGGGCGCCCTTGGACCCGCCTACGAAGACGGCATCGGGCGGCTCGAGGTCGACGCAAGCCGCGGGCGCCCGACCGGCGACGAGGCGCACATTGTCGACCCCATGGGCGCGGAGATTCTCCTCGCAGATGGCGACCCCCTCTGGGTCGACTTCGATCGCGTAGACGCGCCCTTCGTAGGCAAGAAGCGCTGCTTCGATGGCGACCGAGCCTGAGCCGGCGCCGATATCCCACACGACGCTGTTCGGGCGAATTGCAAGCGATGCCC
>JAHFDT010000277.1 GCA_023248875.1 Myxococcales bacterium
GAGCAGGAATCCGTTCTTGCAAGAGACGGATATCGACGCCGCCAAGCTTCACGTAACCTTCCTCTCCAAGAAACCGGAAAAAGCTGGAATGGACAAGCTTGAGGCAATTACCGGGAGTCCTGATCGTTTTCTCTCCGCCAATAAGGAGATCTATCTCTACTGCCCTAACGGATACGGCCGAACGAAGCTCTCGAACAGCGCCATCGAACGAGTACTGGGCCTGAGCGCCACGACTCGCAGCTGGAGGACTGTAACTACGCTTCATGCGATGGCCACAACACGAAAACATCCATGACCAACGCAGGTCAGCCGCCGGACCCAGCGAGTCTTGTCCGCTGGCTTTACCCGATCCTACGCCGCACCCAGGCTGACTTTGCGCGGGATTCCGGCGCGTCGCAGCTCGTCTTCCAGCGCAACGGCGACGAATTGATTGACCGAGTACCCCAGGATGCGGGCAAACTCGGCGGCGCGCTTGGGGACGACGGCGCGACTCCGGCTCCGGCTCCGCCTAATTATCGACACCACCCGCCTCCCGCTATAATCTCGCGCCTATTCGATGTCTGACACCGCCCCAGTCGCTGAGCCGCCTCACCGGAGTGCGGCGCTGTTCGCCCGCTATCTTGACCTGGTCGAGCGCCGTACCGGCTGGTTGCTCCTCGCTCTCGGTGCCATCGCCATCGCGGCCCTCGCCTTCACGGTGCGCCTGGAATTGCACACAGCGATGGAAGAGTTATTGCCCGACCAGCACCCCGCAGTGCTGGCACTGCGGCGCATCTCGGGCCGGCAGAAGGCCTCCACCAATCTGGTCCTGCTCATCGAGAGTCCGAGCGATGAGGCCAACCGACGCTTGGCTCAAGCGCTACGCACCCCGTTCGAACAGATGGTGCCCTCGGTGTTCTCCGAGATCCAATGGCATCCCAACGGCGAGATCCCGGAGTTTGCTTCGCACTGGCGCTGGCTCTACGCCGACCGCAGCGACCTCGAGCAGGCCGAGGAGCTGCTCGACCGACTGATCGCCCATCGCTCGCAGCCGCTGGTGGTGGACCTCGAGGACGATCCGGAAAAGGAGTTGCGCGCCCTTCGCCAGCGGCTCGAGCAGCAGCTCCCGGCCCGACCGACCGGAGACCACGCCTCCCACTTCATCGGCCACGAGGGCAATTCCCACTTTCTCGGGATCATGTTGTGGCGCCGCGGCGATGGTCTGGCCTCGGTAGGGGATCAGGAGACCCTGAGCGCGGTGCAGCGGGTCGTGGGTCAGCTCCAGCCCCACACATTCCACCCGCAGATGGAGGTCCAGTACACCGGCGCGATCGCGATGGGCATCGATGAGCACAATGCGATCCGCGACGATCTCACGATCGCCACGGCGATCTGCGCCTCGCTCGTGCTGCTGGTGATCTACCTCTACTTCCGCCGCGCGGCGCTCTTGCTGGTGATCGGCGCGCCCGCCTTTCTCGGGCTGCTGCTGGCGCTGGCGATGGCTCAGATCACCATCCACTACCTCAACGCCAATACCGCATTTTTGATCTCGATCATCCTCGGCAATGGCATCAATTCGCCGATCATTCTACTGGCCCGCTACGGCGAGGAGCGCCGGCGCGGCACCGCCGTGCGCGCCGCGCTCGAGCAGGCGATGGCGGGCACTCTGCTGGCCACCGGAACGGCGATGGCGGCTGCCAGCATCGCCTACGGTTCGCTCCTCGCCACCAGCTTTCGCGGCTTTAGCCAGTTCGGGCTGGTCGGTGGCGCCGGCATGCTGCTGGTCTGGATCGCCACCTTTTTGCTGGTACCTCCCCTGGTGGTCTTCGGCGAGCGACTGCGGCCGGGCCTCCTGACGCCGCGACCGAGCCTCCTCCGGCGCCCCTTCGCCTGGATCGGCCGCGTGGTGGCAGGCAGCCCGCGCCTCTTTGCGCTGGTGATCCTAGGACTGGTCGCCGCTTCGGTTCTGCCGCTCCAGCGTTACCTCGCCGATCCGATGGAGTGGAATTTCGGCAATCTGCGCAGTGCGGAGACCCGCTCGCAGCGAAACTGGTCCAAGATGTACCGCCTCGGGATGGGCGATGTCGGCGCCGGCCACATCGCCACCGATGCGGTGCTGCTGGTCGATCGGCCTGAGCAGGCCGACCCGGTGGCCGAGGCGCTGCGCGTCCAAGACCGCGCGCGCGGCCAGGATCACATCCTCAAAGAGGTACGCACGCTCTCCTCGATGCTGCCGCGTGAACAGCCGCCGAAGCTCGAAATCCTCCGGCGGCTGCGCGCCAAGATCGATCGCCACCGCGAACTCATGAGCGCCGAGGAGCGCGCCGAGGTGGCGCAGTTCCGGCCGCCCGACGATCTGCGCCCCCTCACCGTCGATGACCTGCCCCGCCCGGTGCGCGAAAACTTCACCGAAGTGGGGGGCCAGCGTGGCCGTCTCGTGGGCATCGATGCCACCAACTTCAGCGACTGGAATGGTCACGATCTCTTACGCCTTGCCAAAGCGCTACGCGTCGAGGCGCTCGGCCAGACCTGGGTCGCGGCCAGCACTTCGACGGTATTTGCCGGCATGATCGAAACGATTGTACGCGACGGGCCGCGGGTCAGCTGGATCGCGTTTCTGGGGGTGCTGGCGCTGATCGTGTGGGCCTTCCGTTGGGGGGCAGGCCCCGTGGTACTCTCGTTGCTCATCGGCATGGTCTGGCTCGGTGCCCTCTTGGCGAAGATCCACCTCCAGCTCAACTTCGTGAACTTCATTGCGGTGCCCATCACGCTGGGCGTCGGCACCGACTATGCCGCCAATATTTGGGATCGCCTCCGGCGTGAGGGCGCAGACCGCATCGTCGAGGTGATCGCCGATACCGGTTCGGCCGTGGCGCTCTGCTCGGCCACCACCATCATCGGCTACAGCTCGCTGCTGCTCGCCTCGAACCGTGCCCTCAAGTCGTTCGGCCTTTTGGCCGATCTTGGCGAAGTGGCCTGCCTCGCCGCCGCCCTCTTGGCCCTGCCATCGCTCATCGGGCTACGCCGACGGTGGTCCCCCGTGCTGAAATGACGCGTAGTGCCGTAGCGTTCCTGGCCCTCCTCCTAGCGCCCAGTGCGCAGGCCCAATTTCCCACTGCCAACTGGTTGCAGCAATCCCCCTCATCGCAGCCAAGTTCGCGCAACGACTCCGCCATGGTCTACGATATCAGCAGCGGCACCACCGTCCTCTTCGGAGGTCGCCTCTTCAACGGGGGGTCATGGATCTACTACGCCGATACCTGGGAATGGAATGGCACCAACTGGACCTCGAAGAGCCCGTCGACGAAACCGATTTCGCGGGCTCAACATAGTATGGCCTATGACACCTCCCGTCAGAAGGTCGTCATGTTTGGCGGCACGAGCGATTCGACCGACTACATGTCCGACACCTGGGAGTGGAACGGCACCAATTGGTCCTCGAAGAGCCCCTCCACCTCCCCGAGCGGCCGCCGCGCGTTGGGCATGGCCTACGACCAGACCCACAACCAGACGGTTCTTTTC
>JAHFDT010000099.1:0-6324 GCA_023248875.1 Myxococcales bacterium
TCTATTGCCTCCGGGCCGCGGTTCTCAAGGTCGCTCATGTTTGTAAAATATAACACTACTCTGCGCGCTGGAGCTCGAGTTCGGCGATGGCCTTGGTGACATGCTCGGGGGATGTCCGACGCGCTGTTGAAATTCCGTGGTGGACTCAGACTTCATTACGCGACTTTGTCCTCCCGTTCAAGGATCTCCTGATCGCGACTCACTGGTATCGGGATGTAGCGTGGTGGCATCGGTCCTTTCTCGTCAATTGCACGACGACCAGCGCGGACGGCTGTCGGTGTCTTGCGGATAATGGCCAGCATTGATTGGTAGGCCAAGTGCGGACGCCCAACACGCGGCGACATGTAATTGCCAGGCGCTGCTGACCTGAAAGTGCAGCGTGCCGAGCTTGCGCCAGTTGCCACCGGCCGTGAGCGCCCATGCGTCGGCCTGTTTCCACTCTTCGGTGGCCCAGCTCTCGCGCTCGCGGATCACCAACACGGCAAAGACCAGTTCGTCTCCGAGAAAACCGACAAAGCTGGTGTCGATGTCGATAGAGAGCGGTGGCGCGCCAGCGGGACGTTTGATCGGCACCCCGGCGCGAAGACGCGCGCGCTCGGCGCCGTCGTCGGTTAGATGGGTCACGGTCACGGTCTCGCGATCCTCGGGCGCGATATCATGGTCGAACGCACCGCGACTGACTACGCACACCAAGCCGCCTCCGGGCGCGGCGCGCGACCCGTCGCCGATTCTACCGGTATGAGGACACGGCAGCGGTAGTGTTCGACCATCCCGCGTCAAGAGAACATTCCCGGCCACAGCACGTGTATCGTTGGCGAACGAGAACCCGACCGGGTCGGCCTCTGACACCGGCACCCAGCGTCCGTCGACTTTGCGATCCACCCACGCGCGGTGTCCGTGAGGTCCCCTGCCAGATTCGGCCATGAGTTCGAAAGGCGCACGCTCGTGAATTCGCAGCCAAGGCGTGACCGCACGCGTCGTCGTGCAGCCGGCGATACCGAATAGAAAGATCGTCCAGATCGTCGGCACCGTAACGAGACGAAGACTATACGCAAGAGAACCGCTGTCTGGCGAGTGATTCATTGCGCGACTCTCTCTGGGGTACTAGATGCGGTCGACCGAGTAGACCCCGCTGATGCGCTGGATAGCCTTGATCACGATTTTGAGCTGGTCCAAGTCCGAGACGCTGAACTGGAAGGTATTGACCGCGCGGTGGTCGTCGGTCGAGCGGCAATTGGCCTGCGAGATGTTGACGCCCTGCTCGTGAAAGGATTGGGAGATGTTGGCGAGCAGCCCCGGTTTGTCGGCGCAGACTACCTGAATCGAGACGGGGCGGGGCGTTTTCAACTTGCCATCCCATTCGACCTCGATGCGGCGATCGGGATCTTGGTCAAGGCTCTTCGGGCAGGTGCGGGTGTGCACGGTGACGCCGCGCCCACGGGTGATGAAGCCGATAATAGGATCGCCAGGCAGCGGTGAACAGCATTTCCCCCAACGGATCATCACATCGTCGATACCCGCCACGCGGATCCCGGTGGGCGCACGGCGCACGGTGCGCCGTGCCACCTTTTCGGAGGGGGTGTCGGCCACCGGCTCGACTACTCCCTCGTGGCGGTCGGCGCGCGGTTCGGGCGCCAGCTTGTCGGCCACGTCGGCGGGGAGCAGCTTTCCGTAGCCGACGGCGATGAAGAGATCGTCGAGTGTGGCATGGTGAAGCTGCTTGACCACTTTGTCGAGCTCCGGCGACTTTTCTAAACGATTGAGGGAGCGGCCAGCGCGTCGGAACTCGCGCTCGCACAGCTCACGACCGAGCTGCTTCGAACGTTCGCGCTGCTCGGTGCGGATGTAGTGGCGAATCTTGGCTTTGGCGTTCGAGGTGAGGCAGAATTTCAACCAGTCCTTGTTGGGTTTCTGATTGGGCGAGGTGAGGATTTCGACGGTGTCCCCGTTGCGCAGCACATAGCGCAACGGCACCATGATTCCATTGACGCGCGCACCGGAACAGCGGTTGCCCACCTGGGTGTGGATGGTATAGGCGAGGTCGATGGGGTTCGACCCTTTCGGGAGGGCGCGCACATCGCCCTTGGGTGTGAAGACGTAGACCTCGTCGGTGAATAGATCGATTTTGACGGTCTCGATGAATTCCGTCGGGTCCTTGAGGTCGCGTTGCCACTGCATGAGCTGCCGCAACCAGGCGAAGGTTTTCTCGTCTTTTTCATCCCCTTTGCCGAGGTAGGGCCGCCCCTCTTTGTAGCGCCAATGGGCCGCGATGCCCTCCTCGGCGACGCGGTGCATGTCGGGGGTGCGGATCTGCACCTCCATGCGTTCGCCACGCGGACCGATCACCGAGGTGTGCAGCGACTGGTACATGTTGGGCTTGGGCAGGGCAATGAAGTCCTTGAAGCGTCCGGGGATGGGCGTCCATTTGGCGTGGATGACGCCGAGCGCTTCGTAACAGGCGCGCAGCGATGGCACGATGACGCGAAAGGCGATGATATCGTAGAGCTGCTCGAGATCGCAGCCGGTGCGCTTCATTTTTTGCTGGATCGACCAGAGGTGCTTGGGGCGGCCGTAGACCTGGCATTCGACTTCGTTGCGGGTCATCTCGTCGCGCAGGATCGCCGTGACGTCTTCGATGTACTTGGCGCGCTCCTCGTGGTAGCGCGTCAGAGAATCGTGCAAGGATGAATATTCTTCTGGATATAGGTATTTGAAACTTAGATCTTCAAGTTCAATCTTGATCCATTGGATACCCATTCGGTTGGCCAGCGGCGCGTAGATGTCCATCGTTTCGCGCGCGATCCGCTCCTGCTTGTCGGCCGGCATTGCACCGAGCGTCCGCATGTTGTCGACGCGATCGGCCAGCTTGATCAGGATGACACGGATATCGCGCGCCATCGCCAGCAGCATCTTGCGGAAGTTTTCCGCCTGGCGCTCCTCGCGGGTGTTCCACGGGATCTTCCCCAGCTTAGTCACGCCCTCGACGAGAAAAGCGATCTCCTGGCCGAACAGGCGCTGCAGCTCCTCGGTAGTGGCCGAAGTATCTTCGACGCAGTCGTGCAGCAGCCCTGCGCACAGCGAGGGCACGTCGAGTTTGAGCTCGGCGATGGTGGCCGCCACGCCGAGGGGATGGATGACGTAGGGCTCGCCGGAGCGGCGAAGCTGCCCGCTGTGGGCCTTTTCGGCAAAGGAGTAGCAGCGCTGGATTAGATCGAGATCGGCCGCCGGATGGTAGGTGCGTACGCTATCGATGATTTCGCTGATGGTGGCCATTGGGGCTAATAGGGCCACCATAATTTAACCTGGCGTTGGGTGTGGATCAATTATGACCGGTCTCAGCCCCGCTCCGACTCCTTCACCAGCCGCTCGGCGATGTGGCCGGTGCGTTCGATGGTGCACTGGGCGGCGAGATAGATGGCGCGCAGCCGATCGTAGGCGGTGTTGAGGTCATCGTTGACGATCAGGTAGTCGTAGAGCCCATACTGCTTGAGCTCATCGTGGGCCTTGTGCAGGCGCCGCTCGATGGTCGCGGCATCGTCGGTGTTGCGCTGGCAGAGCCGCCGCTCCAGCTCCTCCAAAGAGGGCGGCAACACGAACACCAGCACCGCCTCGTTCATGAACTTCGCCTTGATCTGTCGCCCGCCCTGATAGTCGATATCGAACAGGACATCCTGGCCGCCCTCGAGCGCCTGGCGAACCGCCGCGACCGGGGTGCCGTAGCGGTGCCCATGGACCTCCGCCCACTCGGCGAACTCTTGGCATGCCACCATCTGGTCGAAGGTCGCATCCTCGACGAAGCGGTAGTCGACCGCCTCCTCCTCGCCGCGACGCTTCTTGCGCGTGGTGTAAGAGACGGAAAAATTGAGGTCGCGAAATTCGCCCATCAGGCGGTGGCACAAGGTGGTCTTGCCGGCGCCAGAAGGGGAGGAGACCACGACCAGGAGCCCCGGTCTCTGGACGATGGGATCGCTCATGGCGCGGAGAATGTTACCACACGCTACTCCACATTTTGCACCTGCTCGCGCAGCCGCTCTACCTCTGCCTTGGCCGCCACGACGCGTTGCGCCACCTCAGCGCGCTGGCTCTTCGAACCGATGGTGTTGAATTCGCGGTGCAGCTCCTGCGCGAGAAAGTCGAGACGGCGCCCTACCGGTTCACCGAGATCGCACAGCCGCGCGATCTCGTCGAAATGAACGCCGAGACGCACCAGCTCCTCGGTGACATCGGCACGATCGGCGAGCAACGCGACCTCTTGGGCCAGCCGTTGGGGGTCGATCGGGACTTCGAGCAGCTTCTCGAGGCGCTCCGTCAACCGTCGCTGTACCTCTACGGGGGCCTGCGCGGCCAGCGTGCGCAGCTCGACCACGAATCCGCGGAGTAGGCCGAGGCGCTGCAAGAGATCCGTCCGCAGTGCCGTGCCTTCACGATGGCGCGCCTCGCGGAGTGCCGCGAGGGCCTGCTCCAGTGCCGGATCCAGTTCGCTCCACAGCTGTTCGCTATCGGCAGGGCTCTCGCCAGAGGAAAGTACCCCTGGCTGTGAGGCGACCAGCGTCAGGGAGACCGGCTCCACTAGCTCGAGCTGCGCACGTAGTTGTTCCAGGGCCCGGTGGTAGGCGCTCGCTAGGCCCAGGTTGACGTTCACCGCGCCGATCGCCTGGCTGCTATCGTGCAGGGTGAGCGTGAGGGCACCGCGCTCGAGTGCGCCACGCACGCGCTGGTTCACCCGCTGCTCCAGCTGCGCATCGTTCCAGGGCGGCGGTAGCCGGAGTTTGAGATCAAAGAAGCGGTGGTTGACGGAGCGGATCTGGACGGTCAATTGCCGCCCGGAAGACTCCGCGCGCCCCTGGCCATAGCCGGTCATGGAATGCATTAGGTCTGGCGAAACCAGGCGACGGTGCGCGCCAATCCTTCGGCGAAGCTGATCTTGCCAGTGTAGCCGAGGATCGATCGCGCGCGCGACACATCGGCGAGCGAGTGCTTGATATCGCCCGAGCGCGGTGGTTGATGGTTCGGCTGGATGGGTCGGCCGAGGATCTCGCTGAGCAGGCGGAGGGTGTCATTCAACGACGTGCGGGTACCGCACGCGATGTTGAACACCTTGCCGGGCGCGCCGGGCGCGGTGCAGGCGAGCAGGTTCGCCTCGACGCAGTTCTCGATGAAGCAAAAATCGCGCGATTGTTCGCCGTCGCCGTAGACGGTCGGAGGCTCGCCCGCCAAGGCCGCGGTGACGAATCGCGGGATGACCGCGGCGTAGTGCGATTTGGGATCTTGGCGCGGTCCAAACACGTTGAAGTAGCGCAGCGCGACGGTTTCGAGACCGTAGTTATGAAAGAAGACCCTGCAGTAGGCCTCCGCCGCCAATTTGGATACCGCATAGGGAGAGAGCGGGTCGGGGACCATGGTCTCCACCTTTGGCAGTGTCGGACTTTCGCCGTACACCGAGGAGGAGGCGGCAAAAACCACACGCTTCACTTGGGCTTCACGCGCGGCGGTCAGCACCTCCAGCGTGCCGGCGACGTTGACCCGATCCGTTTCGCGAGGGTTATCGATCGATCGCTGCACCGATGGCAGCGCCGCCTGATGGAGCACATAGTCGACTCCTTGCATCGCTGCGCGCACGGTCTCGGGGCTGCAAATGTCGCCGCGGACCAGCTCGATTTTGCCTTCGAGAGCGGCCAAGTTCTCCGCCCGCCCGGTGGCGAAATTATCGAGTACGCGCACCATGTCGCCCCGCGCGACCAGCGCATGGCAAAGACTCGAGCCAATAAATCCTGCACCGCCAGTGACGAGATAGAGAGCCATGCGAAGGTTCTACGCGAGGGGAGATCGGAGTGTCAATCAGCATACCTCTGGTTTTAGCTCCCACTGCCCCATATTCCCCGTGTGGGGCTTCACCCGCTCGTCTGGATCTGGGTCAGCGCGATCGGCTGTTCCGTCAGCCCGCTGCCGGAACTCGGGGGTGGCCCGGGCGTCGGCGCTCGCGGACCGTCCCTCGACCTGGGGATACCTCCCGACCTCGCCAGCGTGGCCGATGGCCAGTTTGTGCTGCCTCTGGACGCCGCGGGGCCCGATTTTGGCGGCCCGGATCTGATCTTCGGCCGGCCGGCGCAGGTCGAGGTGTTCTCTTCGCTGGCCCTTTTGCGGCCGCAGGTGAGGTCGCTCGAGGTCGCTTCGGGCAGCGCCGAGCTATCGGCAGCGCGCGGTGAATGGGAGAATTTCCAGCTACGCGTGCACGCGGGCGCCGAGCCGATCACCATCGATGTTGCGACCGCAAAGCTGCGGGGGCCGAGCGGGGCCTTCTTGGACGAGCCGCAACTCTACCGC
>JAHFDT010000099.1:6334-14355 GCA_023248875.1 Myxococcales bacterium
GGGGGAGTGGGAAAGTGGCCCGATCCGCTGATTCCGGTCATCGATCGCTTCGTCGGCGAGCGGCGAAGCGGTCTGCCCTCGCGCCTCGGACGCGGCGAAGAGCTGACGCTTTGGGTCGAGCTCTTCGTGCCCCGCAGCGCCTCCCCGGGCGACTACCGCAGCGAACTCGATGTGCGCGGCAATGGTAAGACCGTCGCGCGGGTGGGGATCGCGCTCCACGTCCATCCCTTTGTTCTCCCCGCCACCTCCTCGCTGCCGGTGACATTCGGCTTTGCGCAGTCGACCGCGGCGATGGGCCACTTCGGGCGGGTCGCCTGGGGCCCCGAGGACACGGCGCTCACACGACTTTACGCGCTTTCGGCGCTACGCCACCGGATCAGCCTCCATGGCGGCAGCATGGCGCCTGCTCCCTGGGTGGGACGAGGTAGGGTCGATTTTCGCGCCTACGACCAGGAGGTGGGGCCGTTTCTCGATGGTACGGCCGATCCTGGAGGGCCGGCCGAAGGGGCGCGCTGGAGCGCGTTCGAGCTCCGCCGGCCGCGCGGGCTCACCGCCACGGAACAGGCGCAGTATCTCACGGTGGTCGTCCGCCACCTCCGTGCCCGCGGCTGGATTGGCCGGGTCTTCGACTACACCGCCGATGAGCCGCAGCCCCCACGTTTCGCGGAGCTGCGAAGGCGCGCTGCGCAGCTTCGCGCCAGTGCACCGGAGATCCCACGCCTGGTGACCCACACCCTCGATGCGTCGCTCTTGGGCGCAGTCGATATCTGGTGCCCACCCATCAACCTACTCGACGATAAACCAGGCCAACCCGCCAACCCCTCCCGCGCCGCCTATGACCGACCGAACACGCGCATTTGGTGGTACCAGTCGTGCCTCTCTCACGGCTGCCAGGGGCCGGGGGAGACCTACTTCAGCGGCTGGCCGAGCTATGCCATCGATGCCCCACCCATCGCCCATCGCGCCTTACAGTGGCTCACCTATCGCTACCGGATCGGCGGCGAGCTCTACTACAACACCGTCGAGAGCTATCGGACTCCCAACGGTCGAGGGCCAGGCGATCCCTGGCGCGATGCCTGGCGCCACGGCGGCAATGGCGACGGCACGCTGTTCTACCCCGGTCGGCCCAATCTCATCGGTGGCCGCACCCACATTCCGGTCGAAAGCATCCGACTCAAACGGATCCGCGACGGCCTCGAAGACTACGAATACCTGCGTCTGTTGGAACGCCGTTTCGGCCGGGCCGCGGCCGAGCGCTGGGCGCGCCGCCTGGCACCCCGTACCTTCGAGTTGCGACCGCAGGAGCTCGCAGCAGTGCGCCGCGAGATCGCTCAGCGGCTCGATCCACACTGGCGCCCCTAGTGGCCACCGTGTGGCAGTCCGCCTCGCCATCCGAGGCGGCGCACCCCTTCGGCAGCGGCGGTACCCCGTCTTCCGTTCAGCGGTTTCCTCTCTGACTGGGGGCTAAATCCCCCACCCCTCGCTCGGCGCGAAGGTTGCTAGGGTACAATAGATCTATGCGCCGCCCCCTTGCCCTGAGTGCTTTGGTCGCCATTCTGGTCCACGGCTGCACGCCTCCCCAGGCCCACCTGGCGGACGATATCTATTTCCCGCCGCCCCGGCCGGATCGTCCCATCCATCAGGCGCTCGGCCCCAATGGGCACCATGTCCTTTTTCTCAATTTCGATGGGGTGACCCTGCTGCCTGACTATGACGATGCGGTTCACAATAAGTCCTCGATCGCCTCGGGGCTGAAAAAGTCGCTGGTGGTGCCTCCCTTCGATTATGCGAACTACTCGAACAAGCTCACCCGCGATCAGATCATCGGCGATGTGACCGCCAAGGTGAAAAGTTACTGGGCCGCCTACAACATCGATATCGTTACCTCTCGTCCCCCTACCGGCGACTATGTGATGGCGGCGATCGGTGGTCTGCCCGATATCATCAACCAGCCCTGCCAGGGGGGCTGCACTGCGGGCTACGCGCCGCTCGACTGCCAGCGGAAGAACAACCAGGCGGTCTACAACTATTACGGTGATACCGAAGTAGTCTACGCCTTTTCTGCGATCGCAAAGTACTTCACCGACAAGATCGGCCCCTATCCCTACGACGATAAGATCCACAGCCTCGCCGTGACCATCGCGCAAGAGGCTGCGCATGCGTTTGGCTTGGGCCATTCGGACAATCCGCAGGACATCATGTATCCCCAAAGCGGCGACACTGTTTCGGGCTTCCTCTCGGGCAAGTATGCCGATTCGGGCAACTGCAACAATAGCGTCGGAACGCAGGATGCGAATGCGCTGCTGCTCCAGATCCTCGGCAAGAATGCCGGGAATGTGAACATCGATCAGACCCCACCAACGGTGGCGATCGCTGCGCCCGACGATGGCGCGACGGTCGGAAAGACCTTCGCCGTGGCCATCGACGCGACCGACAATGCGGTGGTCGACCATGTTTCGCTGAGCGTCACGGGCCCGGGCAATGCGGTCAACAAGTCGCTGATGGTGGCGCCCTATGCCACCAATGTGACAGCCAATGCCGACGGCGAATGGACGATCACTGCCACCGCCTTCGATGCCGCCGGCAACAAGGGAGTCGCCCACGCGACGGTCACCGTACAGAGCGGTAGCAAGCTGAGCTTCGGTAGCCCCTGCTCGGCCTCCTCCCAGTGCCAGAGCGGGCTGTGTGCCAAGACCTCGAAGGGCATGGTTTGTACCCAGACCTGCGGCAGCTGCCCGAACGGCTTCCACTGCAATAGCGATAAGGTGTGCGACTTCGGCAATGGACAAACGATGATGATGATGATGTCGATGCCACACCCGCTCGGCGATGATTGCAGCACCAACAGCGATTGCCAGTCGGGGCTGTGCGTCGAGCTCAACGGGCGCCATTTCTGCAGCGGCAAATGCTCGCTCGACGATGCTACGAGTTGTCCCCAAGGTCTCGTGTGCCAGGACTTTGGCAGCGATGGCGCACTGTGTGTTTATGGAGAGAGTGGCAACAGCGTTTCGAGCTGTGCGATGGGCCGGCCGCGGCCAGCGGGGGCTGGGTGGGTGTTCTGCCTGGCTCTGTTGTTGTTCCGTCGGCGAAGGTCATGTGAGTCCTTCGGGGATCCGGGTGGCACACGCCTCCAAGCTGCTGGGACGACTGGTGTGACGAATCGCTTCCGCCGCTCGCTGACATAACCAAACCGTTCCAGCGATCGCGACCATCGGTGGAACAACCAGCCACCAAGCCAGCCCCGCGCCCTGTGCTTGCGAAAGCAGCTCCCCCCAGCTAGCGACGGGTGGAGGGACACCAAAGCCGAGGTAGGTGAGACCCGTTTCGATCAGCACGGCTTGGCCGATGCCGAAGGCGGCTGCGGTGATCGCGGGGCTCGCAGCCGCGGGCAGGATGTGGTGCCAGGCCAGCCGCGCGGGGCCGACTCCCAGGGCGCGGGCCGCTTCCACGTGGGGGGATTGCGCGGCTTGCCGGGCGCTCGCCCGCACCAGGCGTGCGACCTCGGGCCAGCGCACCAGGGCCACCGCGATGGCGACCTCGATGAGCGATGAGCTGCCCCAGGCACCCTGGATCGCGAGCAGGAGAAAAAAGGTGGGAAAGGTGAGGCCCAGCTCGATCAGGCGACCGAGCAGCCAGTCGATCCTGGGATGGACTGCGGCTGCCAGTCCGACGAGGAGTCCGATGGCGAGGTAGAGCGCCACCGCGGCGACGCCGATCGCCACGGCGGTGCGGGCACCATGGACGAGGCGTGCTGCGACATCGCGCCCGCGGTCATCGGTACCCAGAAGGTGGGTGGCGGAGGGCGGAGCGAGGGACAGCTGGAGGCCGGCAAACTGCGACGCGAAGGGGCCGTAGGGGATCGGGGTGCCGAGGAGCCAAGTGGCACGCTGGGCGAGCTCCTGCTGATCGAAATCGCGCAGCGCCGCCGGTCGGGTGAGGCAGGGGAGGAGATAGAGTCGGCCATCGACGCGGGCCGCGATGGGAAGATCGGAGGCGATGAGATCGGCGCCGAAGGCCATCACCCAGAGTGGCATCAGCAGAAGCAGCAGGTGTCTCATGGCGCTGCCTTGCGGAGTCGCGGATCGATGAGGGCATAGCACAGCTCGGTCGCCTGCACCGCCAGCAGCGTGATGACCGCCGAGACGCTCGCGATCCCCATGAGGAGCGGGTAGTCGCGCGCCGCGAGTGCGTCGAAGGCGAGTTGCCCCATGCCGTGCAGACCAAATACCTGCTCGATGAGGATGCTGCCCGAGAGGAGAACCGGCAGCTGGTTGGAAACCACAGTCACCGTTGGAAAAAGCGCATTGCGCAGCGCATGGCGAATCAGGACGGTCCATTCGGAAGCGCCCTTGGCGCGCGCGGTGCGGAGGTAGTCGGCACCGAGCACCTCCACGAGCGCGGTATGTTGATGGCGCGTCAGGGTCACCAGCGAGGGGAGGGCCAGGCAGACGACCGGCGCGAAACCGACGCTTCCGTAGGGCGCACCGAGCCGCAAGAGCAGGAGGGCGGTGGCCATCGCCGGCGTGCCGTAGAGCAGGGCCAAGGCTCCATCGAGGAGGGTGGCCCGGCGCGTGTGCCGGTGCAGGGCACTCCAGACCCCCAGCACGAGGGCACTCGCGAACCCGACGAAGAGTGCAGCGAACGCGAGCAGGGCGGTGGTCGGTAGCGCCTCGGCGATCCGTGACCGTACCCATCGGCCATCGGTCAGCGAGCGGCCGAAGTCGAGCCGGGCGCTATGGGTTAGCCATTCGAGGTAGCGTTTCGGCAGCGGTCGATCGAGGCCGAGGAGCGCTCGGTTGTCGGCGGCGATGCCCTTTAGACCCGACCGTACCAGCGCCGGATCGCCGGGCGAGGCTTCGATCAGCACGAAGGTCACCAGCGTGATGCCGAGCAGCATGGTCAGGGTCGCTGCGATTCGGCGGATCACGGGCTGACCGAGAGACGAGCGAGGGAAAGGCCAGCGGCGCTGGGGGCATAACCGTGGAGTCGCTCCGCCACCAGGGAGTGAATCTCGGGGCAGCCGAGGAAGAGGTAGGGCTGCTCGCGGTCGAGTAGTTGGTGGAGCTGGTGGTCGAGCGCGACGCGCGCGGGACCGGGTGCGGTGTGTTTGAGCTGGTCGATGAGCTGATCGACTTCGGCATTCCGAAAGCTGCCATAGTTTTGCCCGCCGGCGCTTTCGCTCGAATGGAATTCATGCGAATTGTCGGGGGGCGTACGCATCATCCACTGCAGCGCCGCCGCGTCGAAGTCATGTTTGCGCAGTCGGTCGAGCAACGTGGCCCAATCGACGGGCACGATTTCGAGCTCTACGCCCACCCGACGCAGGTCTTCCTGCAGCATCGTCGCTAGCGGCGTCAGAGTCTGCGAACCGGCGAGCAGCAGGAAGGTGAGCCGAAAGGGCTGCTCCTTCCACCTGCGAAGACCGTCCCCTCGGATCCCCGCTTCATCGAGGAGCCGGCGGGCACGTACCGGATCGTGGGGCCAACCGGCGACGGTGCGATCGTACGAGGGAGAATCGAGCGGGTAGGGGCCGGTGATGGGCCGGGCGCGTCCGTGGAAGGCGACTTTCAGATAGCGCGCGCGATCGGCCGCCAAGGCGAGCGCCTGGCGCACTCGCACATCGCCGAGTCCCGGTCGCTGGAGGTTCCAAACCACGAAGGAGTAGCTCGGCAGATGCCAGCGATGCACGTGGAACCCGGGTGGCAGGGCAGCGCGGTCGGCCTGCGCGGGCGAGAGCCGCCACAGGAGATCGATCTCCCCACGGCGGGCCAGCTCCCAGGCGGCTTCGGCATCGCGGACGATCCGAAGCTCGATTTCGGCGATCTGCGCGGGCGCTCCCCAATAGCGTTCGTTGCGGGCGAGTCGAATCGATTCACCAGTGCGCCATTCGAGGAAGCGAAATGGCCCAGTGCCGACGGGGGTGCGCGCCAGGGGCTGCATCCGGAGATCGCCCGCCGCGAGCTGGTGCGCCGGCAGAATGGGGAGCTGCGACAGGTTGGAGAGCGCCAGTGGGTCGGGGCGGCGAAAGTGGAGGATCACGGTATCGTCACCAACACGCTCTACCGGTTCGAGATCGGCGAACTCGCTCTGTAGCTCGGCCGCGATCCCGGGCTCGTGCAAGCGCGCCAAGGTGGCCAGCACATCGGTAGCAGAAAAGGGTTTTCCATCGTGCCACTTTACACCACGGCGCAGCGTCAAGATCACCGTGCGCTCGTCTGGCTGCTGCCAGCGGAGGGCAAGACCGGGGCTCAGCGCCGCGGTGGCCGGGTCCTGGCGTACCAGCGGGTCATAGAATGCGTCGAGCGCCAGCCAAGTGGTCCAGGCGTCGTGCTCGACGAGGGGATTGAGGGTGGGTGGCTCCGCTTCCATGTGGAGGCGGAGCGGGGCGGAACGCGGCGCTTCCTGTTTGCAGCCCAGCAGGGCGAGGAGCGCGAGCCATTTCAAGGCTGCACCCGCAGCTCGCGCAGCCGCACGAACTCCTCTCCGACCGGAGGGCGACCGAGCCGATGGGCGATGAGAGAGACGTCATCGGGGGCATAGAGAAAAAGTGCCGGGGGATCATCGACCAGCGCGGCGGCGAGCTCTGCCACGAGTCGTTGGTGCTCCTCGGGAGGCTGTGGCATACGCAGCGCATCGAGCCGCTCGTCCACCTTTCGCACACTGTAGCGGCCATAGTTCAGGGTGCCACCGCTGCGAATGAGGGGGCTGAGATCGTCCTCGCGGGCCCCATACCATTCGAGGAGCGCGCCATCGAAGAGCCCCCGCTGCATACGTAGTTTCAGGATCGCCAGATCGCCCACGATAGGGTCGAGCGCGATGCCCAGTTTTCCGAAGCTCTCACTGAGCCGTCGCACGAGCTCGATCGCCTCATGAGATCCCGAGGGCACCAGCAGCGTGAAGCGGAGCGCTTGGCGTTGCCAAAGGCGCGGTCCGCCGCCATTGCGCAATAGACCGGCGCGGTCGAGCAAACTCTGTGCAGCCGCCAGATCAGGCGCTGGGGCTGTTTTCGATCCGGGTGCGGCGATCGCTCTTCCCAATCCATGTCGGACCTGAGCCAAGAGATGGCTGCGATCGATGGCCAGAGAGAGGGCACGCCGAACCGATGGATCGGAGAGGGGCATCCGCGCCAAATTCCACAAGACGAAGGCGAAACGCGGCGGCTGCGTGCGGAGCGTTTGAAAGGCGCTGCGCAGCGTGGGCGAGTTCAGGTGTTCCGGTACCCAAGCGGGCAGAATGTGGGCGAGAAGATCGATCTCTCCGCGTCGGGCCATTCCCAGGGCGAGCGCCGAATCGGACTCGAACAGGATCTCTACTTCGGGGGCGGCGGAGGGCAAGCCCCAGTAGCGATCGAAGCGCTCGAGGACGATCCTTCGTCCACGCTCCCAGTCCTTCAGTCGGAAGGGGCCCGTGCCCACGGGTCGTCGATGGGCGGGGTGGTGGCCCCATGCGCCTCGCGAAAAGATGTGCGCCGGTAAGATCCCGACGGAGGCCACGGCGCGCGCCAAGAGCGTCTTCGGGCGGTCGGCCGAGATGCGCACGGTATCGCCCGCCACTTCGACCTGGCTGATCTCACGGAGTCCGGGGGGCCAGCGCGCACCCTTTAGCGCTGCGAAGGTGAAGGCCACATCCGCGGCGGTGAGCAGCTCGCCGTCGTGGAAACGCACACCCGGGCGGAGGTGCACCACGATTCGTTCCTCGGAAAGGGAATAGCGATCGCCGAGGACCGGCTCGAAACCGCTATCGGTGGCGCGCAGGAGTGGTTCGTAGATGTTGTCGAACGCCAGGCGATAGCTCCACTGGTCGGGATCGAGATCGGGATTGAGATGGGCCGGCTCGGCGTCGATGACGAGACGGATCGGGCGCGCTGGCACCAGGGGAGCGGCTCTCGCCGCCAGGGAGTCGATGCGCCGGGTCGGGGGCGGCGGATCCTCGCTGCCACACCCGAACAGGGCGCCGACAGCCATTGCCAGAACGCGACCGGTCATGCTACCAACGCCCCATGCGCTTTTTGCTGATCCTGT
>JAHFDT010000100.1:0-11942 GCA_023248875.1 Myxococcales bacterium
ACGACGCAGGACTACTAGCGGTAATCCAAGGAGGAGCGACGCAGCAGCGCCGAAGGGATCGGTCGCCTCGCTCGCTCATTTCAACCTGAAAGCGGTCTATACTACGGGATCATGGGTGGGCCAAAGAGGGGCCCATGTGCTTGGTCATCCTGCCCTGCGCGACCAGCACGCCATCATCGCGGCGAATATCGACCGTGACGAAGGCGAGGGTGCGGCCGTTCTTGAGCACGACGGCTTCGGCGGTCACCGTCCCTTGGCCGGAGGCAAAATAGGAGACGTTGAGGTCGGTGGTGACGCCGGGGCGGCCTCCGCGATCCCCGCTCATGATCGCGATCGTGCCGGCAACGTCGACGAGCGTGGCGATCGCACCGCCGTGGAGGGTGTGGTTGATGTTTTCGACCGCCGGCGACACGGGCAGCCGCAGACGCGCTTTGCCGCCCGCAGCCTCGAGCAGCTCCAGTCCGGCCAGCGATCGATCAAAGCCTGTAAGACCATCCATCCGGTGACAATACTTGAAACAAATAAAAAGGGTGCGGCCCGTGAGAGCCGCACCCTTGGCTAATCTAAGCTAAGCAGATTGAAAGTCTAAGTGAGTAAACTAGCGGCCTTCGCGGTGAAACACTTTGCCGGTCTTGCCCACCGTGGTGAGGTCGTTGCGGTCGCCCGCGTTGTGGAAGCGCATCGCAGCGCCCTTCTGGCCACGCGCTGCGGTGAGGCCGCCACGGTTGACGCCCTCGTAGGTGCCGGGGCCGCCCTTGTTGGTCCACGCATTGGTCTCACGGCGGAAGGTCTGGTTCGCCTGGCCGGCCGCGGTCGACGGATTCTGGAGGTGGGTGTTGAGGAAACGGACGCGGTTCGGGCCGACGGCCACTTCCTTGACCTGGCCGTTGCCATTCGCCACGTAGCCGACCTTCTCTTTGCCGGTCGCGCCGTAGCCGAGGCCGCGGGTGGTCACCTGCTTGACCGAGAGGCCACGCTTGGCAGCCGCTTCACGGACGCGGGCGTTGAACTTCTGAGGGCTCATGTTGTTGTGGGCAAAAGCCGTGACCGAAGTCGAGAATGCCAAAATCGTCGCAAGCTTGTTCATGGTCGTCTCTCCAATGTCGTTAGGGTTGTCTATCAACCGTTTGGCGGCGACCTAAAGCAATCCTTAGACCAACCGTGTCAACTGGGAGAGGTGATGTAATTTCAGTGAGTTAGCAGGTGATGAGGGAATGGAGTGAGGCGGCAGTTCGGCCTTCCAGGATGACTACCCTACTAGCCGGTTTTCTAGCGATTTTGAGGGAACCCAAGATCGACGCCGCGGTGTTGCGGGTCGGGCCAGCGACTCGTGATCACCTTACCCCGCGTATAGAAGTGGATGCCCTCTGTACCGTAGACGTGGGAATCGCCGAACAGCGACTGCTTCCAGCCGCCGAAGGAGTAGTAGGCCATGGGCACGGGGATGGGCACATTGATGCCGACCATGCCCACTTCCACCTCATTCTGAAAGCGCCGCGCGGCCCCACCGTCGTTGGTGAAGAGGGCGACGCCGTTGGCGTAGGGGTTCTTGCGCAAAAGCTCCATCGCCTCGGGGTAGCTGGCGACGCGGACGATGGAGAAGACGGGGCCGAAGATCTCGTCGCGGTAGAGCGCCATCTCGGGGCGGACCTGGTCGAATAGGCAAGGGCCGAGGAAGAAGCCGTTTCCGTGGCCGGGTACGTTCAGGGTGCGGCCGTCTTCGATGAGCCTGGCACCGTCGCTGAGACCACTGTCAACGTAGGAGGCCACGCGGTCGCGGTGGGCGCGGGTGATGAGGGGGCCCATTTCGGAGCTGGCCTCGGTGCCGGGGCCGACGCGCAGCTTGCGGATGCGTTCGCGCAGGCGCGGCACCAGTGCATCGCCCGCGCTACCGACGGCCACCAGCACCGAAATCGCCATGCAGCGCTCGCCGGCCGAGCCGTAGGCCGCACTCACGGCAGCATCGGCCGCCAGCTCCATATCCGCATCGGGCAGCACGATCATGTGGTTCTTCGCGCCGCCGAGCGCCTGCACCCGCTTGCCATGAGCGGTGCCGGTCTGGTAGATGGTGCGCGCAATCGGGGTGGAGCCGACGAAGCTGACCGCGCGGATATCGGGGTGTTCGAGAATGCGGTCGACCGCCTCTTTGTCGCCTTGGACGATGTTGAAGACGCCTTCGGGCAGCCCCGCTGCGGCCAAGAGCTCGGCGCAAAAGAGCGATGACGAAGGGTCACGCTCCGACGGCTTGAGCACGAAGGTATTGCCGCAGGCGATCGCGACCGGGTACATCCACATCGGCACCATCGCCGGAAAGTTGAAGGGCGTGATGCCCGCCACCACGCCGAGCGGCTGCCGGATCGAATAGCTATCGACGTCGGTGGAGACGTTTTCGGAGAAGGCGCCCTTGAGGAGCTGCGGCGCGCCGCACACGAATTCGATCACTTCGAGGCCGCGGCTGACCTCACCGAGGGCGTCGGAGAGCACCTTGCCATGCTCGAGGGTGAGGATGCGGGCGAGCTCCTCTTTGCGCCGCTCGATCTGTTCGCGGAAGGCAAACAAAATACGTGAGCGCCGTGCCAGCGATACCGAGCGCCAGCTCTGAAAGGCCTTCTGTGCGACTGCGACCGCTTCATCGACGACTGTCGAGGTCGCGAAGCCGACGCGCGCGGTGCGCTCGCCCGTCGCTGGGTTGAAGACATCTCCGTAGCGGTCGGTGTGTCGTTCGGCGCGCTGACCGCCGATCCAGTGGGGGATGAGGTTTAGCATCCGACCATTCTACCGTTTTTGGAGAGCGAGTGCGCCTGGATGTTCGGCAGCACCTACACCACCGGAAGCGGCGCCAAGGCCAATCTGCACCTCGGGACGAACGACTATCTGGTACAGCAAAACTGGGTGAACGCGGGTGCGGGTTACTGCTCGATGTCCTATTGATGTGATATTCTGCCGTCGGTGCAAGCGGCGATCGTATTTGTCCATCTCGGGCCACGGTTACCCACCTATCTGCGCGATGCCTTGGCGCAGGCGCGCGCCTTTAACCGTTGCCCAATCCTCCTGATCGCTCATCGGGCCACTGCCACCGAGTTTCCGATCGATCCCGTGCTCGACGTCGAAGTGGTCGATTATGAATCCCTCGAAAAGTCGGAGCAGCACGCACGGTTTACCCGTGCTGCGCCGCTCGATCGCAGTTTTCGCGATGGCTTTTGGACCTACACTTCGGAGCGCTTTTTTTGCCTTGAGTCACTTTTGCAGCGGCGCTCGTTCGATGCGGTGGTGCACCTCGAAAGCGATAACCTGATTTACGTCGATCTCGACGAGATTTTGCCGGTCCTCGTACGCCGCTACCCAGGCCTGGCCGCACCCTTCGATAACGATTGGCGCTGTGTCCCCGGTTTTGTATTCCTTCGCAATCTGCCAGCCATCGCTGCGCTCACCGCATTTTTCAATACCGCCCTCGAAAGCCGCATCCTACCGCAGCCCAACGACATGCTGCTGTGCGGCGCCTTTCACAGCGTCTATGGGGCGAGTGCAATCGGTCGCCTGCCGATCGTGACGCCCGACTATCCTGCGCCGCTGCGCAGTCTGACCGGCCAGATCCCGGCTGCGCCGAAGGACTATTCTCAGTTCGTTACCGAGCTGGGCTCAATCTTCGACGCCGCGGCGTTCGGCCAGTTCCTAGGCGGCATCGATCCGCGCAACAGCGACGGGCGCGATACGATCGGCTTCATCAACGAGAACTGTATTTTCGATCCGTCGCGCTACGCGATCGAGTGGACCCGCGATGGGGCAGGCCGCCGCGTGCCCTTCGCGGGGCTATCGGGCGCGCGCTATCGCATCAACAATTTGCATATCCACTCGAAGGAGCTGGCGCGGTTCCGGTGAGCAATGGCAGCAGCTGGTCGACCACCTGTCGCCAGGTGAAATGCGCGTGAGCATGGGCGGCGCCGAGCTGCCCCAATTCGGTGGCTCTCGTCGGTTTTTCGACCAGCGTCTCCATCAGGTGAACGAGGTGGCTCGGGATCGGAATGCGGGCGCAGCCAACGGCGCCGCCCTCGAGTGGTAGTTCGTGCAGCTGGCTTTCGATGCGCAGCGCGAAGGCAGGATCGGTAAAATCGTCGGTGGCGCCACCGTCGGTGCAGAGGAGAGGTAGGCCGCAGGCGAGCGCTTCGAGCGCCGGCAGGTTGAAGCCCTCCCCAGAATAGGGAGCGACATAGGCATCGGCGGCCTGGTAAAGTTGCGCGAGCGCGGCGAAGGAGAGCGCCTCGCCGTTGTAGCTGAGTCGCGACGCCACCAGATTCGCAGCGGGGCCGAGCTTTTGCAGGGCATCGCGCAGGAGCTGCTCGGAGCGATAGATGGGATCGAGCCCTTTGAGCACTAGCCGCACCTCGGGGTGGCGATCAGCAATGGCGGCGAAGCTTTCGAGGAGCAGCGGCAGCCCCTTGTTGCCGGTCATCGAACCGACGTTGAGGAAGACAAAACCGCCCCAGCCGAGGCGGGCGCGCAGTGCGTCGCGCTCCTCGGGCGAAAGCGGGTGAAAGATCGTCGGATCGAAACCATGCGGCACCACCGCCACCTGTTCGGGGCGGGCGCCGCCGCGCAACAGGCCATCGCGCGACCAGCTCGAGGGCGTCAGGAGCAGGAGCTCGGGGCTGCATTTGGCCAGGCTCGGTGCGCCTAGCAGGAAACGGGGAGGGATGGCGCCAAACTCGGCGGTGGCAAAGACGGCGGTACGGCGGGAATTCGCCGGGGTGAGATCGTAGGGGAAGGCGATGCGTAACGTGGCATCGGTGGGCGCAGCGTCGGGAGCGGGTAGCGTGCGCAGCGCCGCTTCGGAGACCTCGTCGAAAAGCCCGGTCATCGGCTGCCAGCTGGCGTTGTAAAAGGGCAGATCGCGATGGGAGAGAGAGAGGTCGCTGCGCTTGAGTAGCTCGAGGCACTGGAACTGGTTGACGATGGCGTAGGAGTGGGGCAGAAAGCGCCAACTCTCGACGGTCAGACGGGCTGGGATCACACAGGAAGCTCGATCACGAACACCACCAGGCCACCGCTATTCTCGACGTGGATCTTCCCGGCGTGGGCCTGGATCGCCAAACGACAAAAGGCGAGCCCCAGACCGGCGCCGTTGGGCGCGTGCGTGGCGGCGTCGAGCTGTACGAACGGTTCGAAAATACGCTCCTTCTTCTCCTCCGGCACGGGTGGACCGCTGTTGGCGATCCGCAAGTGAGCGCGGCCTGGGTTGGCCTCGACCTCGATCAAAATCGGGCGATCCCGCGGTCCGTAGCGTAATGCATTGATGAGGAGGTTGCCGACCACGCGGGCCATCAGCGGACGGTCGAAACGCAGCATCGCCAACGGGGGGGAGCGGACCTCGATGGCACGCTGCGCGGCGGCCGGATCGAACGAGCGCTGCATCGCGACCGCCTGCTGGACGAGCTGAACCAGATCGTTCTCCTCAAGACGAGGGCGCAATTCGCCGGCCTGGAGGCGATCGTTGTCGAGGAGGTCGGCGGTCATGGCCGCCATCCGCTGCAGCGCGACGCGCGAATCGGCCAGTGGCTCAGCGATATCGGCTTCCGCTTCGGCCGCCGGTTGCGTGGCGATGAATTCGAGATTGGTGATCGTTGCTGCCAGTGGACTGCGCATGTCGTGGACCAGATAGCGGACCCAATCGCGACGCAAGCGCAGATCGTCGTGGCTCGCTTCGAGTGCACGCACCTGGACGCGCGCACGCAGAAGTGAATTGGTGCGTGCAACCAGCTCCTCATCGCCAAGCGGCAGCGGGAGCCAGTGATCGGCGCCGGCTTCGAGGGCTGCCAGCTTCGCTACGGCGCTGGCATCGTCGGCCACGATGACGACGGGGATAAGGCCCGTGGCAGTCGTGCTCTTGAGCGCGCGGCAAAGATCGAGTGCGCGCGCATCACCGCTCTCCTGGTGGACCAGGACGAGATCCGGGCGCTGCTCCGCCAGGTCCACCGTTTCGCCAAAGTGGAGGAGGAGGGGCGTTCTTCCCGCACGGCGCAATGGTTCGGCAATCGCTGCGGCCATGGATTCGCGATGGGCGACGATGAGCAGTTGGAGAGCTCCGGGCGCAGACATGGTCTGCCGGTGATTTTATACCCGTGAGCGCCAGAGCACCAGCAACCCGATACCGAACAATACTCGGTAGAACGTGAAGAGCAGGTAGCTACGGGTGCGGATGAGGCGCAGGAGTCCGCCGATCGCCAGATAGCCCGTGAGGCCAGAGACGCCCATGGCCACCAGCAGCGGGGCATCGATACCGCCGTCGTGCAGGAGCTCGGGGATCTTCTTGAGGCCCGCGCCAGCGATGAGGGGTGTAGCGAGCAGAAAGGAGAAGCGGGCTGAGGCAGAACGGTCGAATCCCAAAAGGCGGCCCGCGGTGATGGTGCCGCCCGATCGAGAGACGCCCGGCACGATCGCGCAGGCCTGAGCGGCACCGATGAGGAGCGCATCGCGCAGCGTCAGCCCGTCGAGATTGCGTCGCTGCGGCCCAAACTGATCGGCGAAGTAGAGCCCGAGGCCGAGCAGGATCATCGCCCAGGCGATGATGAGCGGGGTACCGAAAGACGCTTCGGCCTGATGTTCGAACGCCAAGCCGGCCAGTCCGGCGGGAACCGTACCGATGAGCAGCCACCAGGCCAGCCGACGCTGGGGATCGTCGCCGATGCGCCGCTCGCTGACGCTGTGGACCAAGGCCTGCGCGAGGCGAACCAGATCACTGCGAAAATAGATCAGGACCGCGGCGAGGGTACCGAGGTGCAGCGCCACATCGACCGCCTGTTCGTGGGCAATTTGCCAACCGGCCAACCAGCGCAGAACCTTCAGGTGGGCAGAGCTACTGATGGGAAGAAACTCCCCCAGCCCCTGCACGAGACCGAGGGTAATCGCCTGAAAGAATGTCATGGACCATCAGCCTAACCTGCGGTGCGCAGATGGTCGAGGAGGCGCTGCGGAGGGTGCTTGGCGATGCCGGGGCTCGGCGTCGGTCCATCGAGGTGGCGGAGCGTGTGGAGGATGCGCTGGATCGCGGTGGCGTTGGAGCTGATGGCGAGCAGCATCAGCGCCAGGACGGCAGCGGGATGGGCCGGACGCCATGCGGGCGGCAAGAACAGCTCGATGAACGGGCAGTGTGCGATGATCACGCCGAGATAGAAGAGCCGTTCGGGGCGCTGCATGGTGCCGATGCTGACGTCGGCGCCCAGGCTCTCGCCGCGGGCCCGGGCGTAGCTCACCATGAAGGATCCGATCGCGGCCGCCACTACAATGGCCGCGACCGGGGTCGTGCGATAGAAGAAGGCCAGCCCGCAAAAAACTGCCAGCTCGGCGTAGCGGTCGATCACCGAATCGAAGTAGGCGCCGCCCGCGCTGACTCGTCCGGTCAGCCGAGCGATGCGCCCGTCGAGGATGTCACAGATGCCCGCCGCCAGATAGAGCCAGCCGCCGAGGGCAAAGCAGTCCCGGGCGAGCGCCCATGCGGCGCCGATCGCCATCCCCAGCGAGGCGAGTGTCACAGCGCTCGGGGCCACACGGAGCCGCACCAGCCACCGCTCGCAGGGGCTGAGCACCCACATGAGATAGTTTCGCAGCCAGCGACCGATCAGCGGCGAAGCGGGACGGGCGGCAATTTCGGGATCGATGATCGGGTTGCGCACGGCATAGATCGCCAGCGCACCGAGAAAGTAGAGCATCAGCCCAAGAGCAGGTGCGAGGGGCGCAAGGGGTGCCATCATCCTGTCCCTCCGCCCTGCCAGTTTGCAAGCCGTGCGCCGATGGGGCACCATCCGAAGATCGAGGTCACAGCATGGAACGAATGCGCTCAATGGTGTGCGGAGTGGCCATCCTGGTGCTTTCTGCGGATGCCTCCGCTCGTCGCTGCCCGAATGTCCTCTTTGTCCTGGACCGCTCCGGCTCCATGTCGGAGGATCCCGATGGCAACTTCAAGCCACCGACCAAATGGAAGCTCCTACAGGACGCGGTGGTCGCGGTGCTCGATGCCTACGGGGACCAACTGGCGTTCGGCATGGAGATGTACACCTCGAGTTCATTTTCGAACGACGCCTGTTACAATGACACCAAGATCGATGTTCAGCCGGCCCATGGCACGGCGCAAGAGATCAAGACCAAGCTACTGGCCGCGAGCCCCTCGAGCGGCACCAACACGGGCGAGGCGATCCGGCGCGCCCACAGCGATGTGACCGCCTTTAAGGACGCTAGCCGGGGCGAGTATATTATCCTCATCACCGACGGCGATCCCAACTGCAACAGTGGCGAACCGAAATACACCAGCACCGAGATCGCCAACGCCGCGACCAAGAATCCATCCATCCACACCTTCGTGGTGGGCTTTGATGGTTCGGGGGGCGTCAATCCGAAGAACTTGAACGATATGGCGAAGGCGGGGCTGGAGCCGATCTCGGGCTGTGATCCGATGAAGAACAAGCCCTGCTACTACAGCGCTTCGAATGCGCAGAAGTTCCAGGATTCGATCAACCAGATCATCGGCACGTTGGCCGGCAGCAGCGTGCTCGGCGGCTGCGACGATACCTGCTTCGGCAATCCCTGCCCGCAGGGCGAGGTGTGCCGGGTAGCCAAGGACGGACCGGCCTGCATGCCAGACTTGTGTGCAGCGGTATCATGCAATAGCGATCAATATTGCAAAGAGGGGAAGTGCCTCTCTCCATGCGAGACCTGCCCGAACGGGCAGCAGTGCCAGGACAGCAGCTGCGTGCCCGATCTCTGCGCCAAGGCCAACTGCGGTGCGGGCTTGGTGTGCGATCCGGCGAGCGGCAACTGCGTCATGGACAAGTGCGCATCGGGTAAGATCAAGTGCACGCTGCCGCTGTTTTGCGATCCGATAAGCGGCACCTGTATGGACGATCCCTGTCGGCTCATCAACTGCCCGGCCACCTCCACCTGTTTGAACGGCAGCTGCATGATCGATCCGCCGCCGGTGGATATGGCGATGGCACCAACCGACGATGCCAATTGGCAGCCCTTTTTCCCCGACATGGTGATCACGGGGGGCCAGATGCGAAGCGGGCCGGGGTGCGCGATGAGCGGTGGTGCGGCGGGCGGGGCGGGGCTGGTGTTGGGCGGGTTGTTGGTGGCGGGGCTCCTGGCGCGGAAGAGAGAGTAGCCACTACCCCGGTATCACCGGTACGCAGGTCCCATTCACGCAATTGAATTCCGACGGGCAGTCGCTCGGCATGGTGCAGGCGACGTCAGAGGTCCAGATGCCCGAATGGTTCTTCTCCTTCGGGTTTTGAAACGGCAGCCAGAAGGGCGGGTAGCTCGGATCGCTCACGCCGAGCTCGCTCTGCGCCTTGCGCAGATTGATCGCCGACATCCAGAGCTGCGGCGTCTGACCGTTGGTGACCGCGAAGCCATAGTCGAACTTGGCGGAATAGGTGAAGAAGACCAGGTCGCCGCTGGACTGGATGAAAGGGGCGAACTTGGGCCACGAGGTGGTCTTGTTGGGCATGCGGGTGGCATTGCCGAGCTCGATCACTGCACCCTGACCGCTCGACTGGACCAGGCGCAGGCGCGCCGTGTCTTGATCATAGGAGAGGAGATAGCTCTTGGCGGGCACTCCGAGGTTTTTCTCGGCCGTCGGTGAAGAGCCCGGCCAGACGGCGCTGACAAACAGGATCCACTTCGAATCGGGCGACCAGGTAGGAAAGTAGTGGTACTCCGCCTGCGTGGTGGCCGGAACGATCACCTGCGCTGGGGAGAAGCTGCCCCCTTGATAGGTCATCGTGGCAATCGAACCGGCGTTGCCCAAGATCCAGTCGCCCGCGAGGAGATTGTTGGGTGCGAGATCCTTGCCGAGCTTGCCGCTCGAGGACAACTGCACGAAGGCCACCGATTTGCCATCGGGCGACCACTCCGGCATGACCGCCTTGCCACCGGTCACCGATTCCGGGATATCGGTCTTCTTGGCGCCGGTATTCCCGTCCCGCAGCGTCAGGACACCGCCCCAATTGGTCAGCAGCAACGAGGCGTCGGGATTGAAGGTGGCGAAGTTCCACTGCCGCACCGGCTGCCCCTGCGACGAGGCGGGTTTGATCAGGAACTTCTTGCCATTGGCGCCGTCGACCATTCCGCCCGCGCCGTCGGCGCCCCAAAAGGTGGCGGCCAGCTTTTTACCGTCTCGGCTGACGGTGTGGCAGCCGGCGCAGCCGTAGCCTCCGCCCTGCGAAATGAAATCGGTCACTTCGGTGGCGCCAAAGGGCAGGCGCTTGAGGCCGTTGATCGACGGGGAGAAGTAGTAGAAACCACCCTTGACATCCTCGGGGGAAAAGTTCACGACGACCGGGCTCGACTCCGCCACGGGCTGTCCCGGCCCGGTGGTGCCGGCGACGGTGATGTTGACCGGTTGGCCGGCCGCTGAGAGCGCCACCGTCGACCAGGTGCTGTCTTGTGGCGAGTAGCTGCACTGCAGACTGTCCGGGGTCTCCTGGCAAACTCCCGAACCGACGTAGAAATTGCTGTCGATGGTGGCGCCGCTCACATGGATGTGAAAAACCTTGTGCTGCTTCGCGCCGCTCCACTGCAGCGTAATCTGGCTGAGGTTGCGCGGCATCATCGTACCGTCGAGCGGATAGACCAGCGCCGGCATCTCATCGGGGTTTCCCGAGGTGGGCCCCGCGAAGTACATCGCCGCGTCCATCGGCGCGCTGATGTCGAGCACATCGGGTGCGAAGTAGTCGATGGTGAGTCGCGCGCTCGCGAAGTTGCTGACGTAACTGGCGCTCAACCCCACGTTGCCGCCGTGAGGAAGAGGATAGTTGGAGGTGAAGAGCCCCTGCGCGGAGATCGATCCGATCGAGGGCTGGTCGATCTTCCAGGTGGTCGACGGGGTCACATCCTCGCCGCGGATGTAGGCTTTGAACTGTTGGGTCGCCGATCCCCCTTGCACCACCAGCAGCGACGAACTCGGGGCCACGATCAGAGTGTTGGTGTAGGGGATTTTCTCGTTGCAGTCCTTGCCAACGCAGGGAGGTTTCTTGCAGCCGATCGCGAGGAGTGGTGCCACCACCGCCAGTATTTTCCAATCCATGCTTAGCCTCAAAAAAACCCGAGCCATGCTACACCATCCCTCCCGCGGCTGGCCATGGCCACCCCAGTAGCCACCCCAGCGAAGCTTGGACGTATGTAATTTCAATTCGATAGAAACGTGGCACGCTGGTGTAGTTCTTGCTTTAACTGGTCGGGCCATCGACCATCCGGAGGGTTGCTAATACTCGTGCGCCTCGCTCGCCTCGCCACCCGCTACCCACGTACCACTCTCCTTCTCCATCTCCTCCTGGCGCTGGGCGCTCTTGGGGGCGTGCGCAAATTGCGGCAGACCGACGATCTCCTGCAGTTTCTCCCACAGGGCAATCCCGAGGTGCAGGCGTTTCGCGAGGTGAGCCGCACTTTCGGCGCGCTGCAGCTGGCGGTGGTGGGAGTCGAGGCGCCGGCGGGCAGTGATGTCTTCGCGCCCGAGGTGGTCAAGCGTCTCGCGGCCACTTCTGGGGCACTCAAGCAGGTGCATGGAGTCGACCGGGTGGTGTCGCTCACTACGCTGCCCGATTTCGTTCCGTCGGACGCGATGGTGCAGGTGATGCCACTCATTGAGAGGCCGCCGCATGACCGCAGCGAGCAGGCGGCGCTCCGGGCCAAGGTGATGTCGCGCTCTCATGTGGTGGGGAATTTCGTCGCGCGCGATGCCAGTGCATCCTTGATGCTAGTCTACCTGGCGCAGGGGGCCTCGGTGAGGGTCGTGGCGCGAGAGATCCGCGCGACCTGTGAGCGGGTGCTCGGCGGATTGCACGCGGTGTACGGCGGTGCGCCGTTCGCCGAAGCGACCATCTACGACGAGACCGAGGCCGATCTGCGCCATCTCACGCCGCTGGCTGCGCTGCTGATTCTCGGCGTGATTATCC
>JAHFDT010000100.1:11952-14339 GCA_023248875.1 Myxococcales bacterium
GCCTGGGCTTCGCTGCTGGTGCTGGGCGCGATGGGTTTTCTCGGCGAGCCTTACACGGTCGTCTCGGGCACACTGCCGGTCATCTTATTCGCCTCCGGCAGCTCCTATGCCGTTCATCTCCTCGGGCGCTACTACAGCGATGGCGGAGGCGACCGTGAGGCACTCCTGCGTGCAGCGGACGTCGTCGGCCCGCCAGTGGCGATCGCGGGGTGGACGACCGCAGCCGGTTTCTTTTCCTTTCTGGCCATGGACATTCATCCCATGCGCGCCTTCGGCCTCGAATGCGCGCTGGGCGTGCTCGGCTGTTTGGTGGCCTCGATGGCGCTGGTTCCCGCGGTGATCGCGCTGTTTCCGCGCTCGAGCGGCCGACCGATCAACACCGGTGGCCTCGGTGAGTATCTGGCGCGGCTGACCCACTGGGCGCGGCGGCATCGGATCGCGGTGGTGATGGTCGCGGTGGCTTTGGGTTGTGCCACCGTGGGGCCGATGTTACGGGTCGAGGTGCGGATGGAGCCGCGTGCCTTTTTCAGCCCTGGTTCCGACCCGTGGAATGCCGAGCGCTTTCTCGAGGAGAAGTTTGGTGGCGCGCAATTCCTCCAGGTCGAGGTCCAAGGGGAGATGACCGATCCCGCGACGCTGATGGAGCTAGAACGGCTGGCGGGATTTGCGCGCGCACAGAAGGGCGTGACGCAAGTGGCATCGATCATCGAACCCCTGACACTGGTCAATCAAGCGATGGGCGGTGGACGTCGCTTGCCGGAGAGCCGCGCGCAGGCCTCCAATCTGCTTTTCTTCGTCGAGGGAGAGCCCTCGCTGCGCAATGTATTGGCCGAAGGGCGCGATCGCGCGCTCGTGCACATCCGCATCCGGGGCGACGCAGCACCGGCTGTCGCGGCCATCGAGGACTACATCGCGCACGCTCTGCACCGCCAGCCAGTCGCCCCCACTGCGGCAGAGGTCTCGGAGCGATTGCGCTGGATGACGTCCGCGCCTCCGAGAACCCTCGAACGGGTGCTCGTTGCCATGGCGCAGGCCCCCGATGCGGTTCTGCTTCGTGCGGCCACCGAGAAGGCGATCGACCAGCTCTTGGCCGGCGAGGGGGGATTTTTGCCGCCGGTCGATCCCTCCCGTCGCCCCGAGATCGCGACGGCACTGCGGGTGGGCGGCGATCGTAAGGCCACGCTCGCAAGAGTCGCGCCCTCTCTCGAAGAGGGTGGGCTCGCTGCCGATGCGCTCGAAGATCGACTCCACGAAGCGCGGCGCCATCTTCAGGAAGACACGGCCCTGCGCGCGTTGCCGGGAGAGCATTCTGCCGACGCGCGCGAGTCGTTGCGCGCCACCCTGGGAATGCTTCTGCCGCGCCATCCGATCGCCGCTGCGCCACGCTCCGTGGTCGCACGCCTGGCAGGGGGTCCGATCCTCGATCGCGGTTTCGCCCGGTCGGTGGCCCACAACCAGGAGCGCAGCCTGATCGTTTCGTTGGCGGCCGTGGTGCTGTTGATGTTCGTTCTGTTCCGTAGCGCCTACTTGGCGGTGGTCTCGATGATCCCCTCCGTTTTGTGGATGGCGACCGTTTTTGGTTACATGTCGCTGGCCCATATTCCGATCGATATCTCGACCTCCCTGGTGGCTTCGATCGCCACCGGGGCCGGCTCCGATTTCGCGATGCACTATCTCTGGTACTTCCGCAAGCGCTCGCCCGACGAGGCGGTTCGCTTCGTGGGACCGGTGATGGTGATTTCGGCCCTGCTCGTCTCGGCTGGATTTGCCGTGCTCGGCCTCGGCCGGTCGCAGCCTATGCGCATGTTTGGTCTTATGGCGGGCCTCTCCATGGCGGGCGCCTTTGCGCTCACCTTCTTGCTGGTTCCGGCGCTTCTCCGTAAAGTCGACCTACCGACGGGGGATAATCGATGAAATGGCTACTCGCACTGCTTGCTCTCATGGGAACGGCACACGCGAAGAGTGCGGCGGAGATCTTGATGCTCACCGATCGTGCCCATTCCAACTTTCAAGATCTCACCCTCGAATCGAAAATGATCATCAAGGAGCCGGGGGCCGACAAGGGGCGGGAGTTCACCTTCACGACGCAGATGAAGGGCGAAGAAAAGCGGTTGGTGCGCTTTCTTTCACCGGGCGACGTCAAGGGCATGGGCATGCTCACTGAAGGGCGCGACACCATGTATGTCTTTCTGCCCGGCTTCCAGCGCGTACGCCGGATGGGCACGCACCTGAAGAACCAGAGTTTCATGGGCTCCGATTTTGGCTACGAAGACATGAACGAGTCGACCTACACTGGCTATTTTGCGCCCAAGCTGCTTGGAGAGGAGAGCAGCGTCTGGGTGCTGGAGCTGACGCTATTGCCCGGCAAAGAGGCTGAGTTTCCCAAG
>JAHFDT010000101.1:0-5609 GCA_023248875.1 Myxococcales bacterium
GAAACGCACTTTCGTGGCGATCCCGCCGAACACCAGGGGCTGGCGGTGCAGATGGTGCGCGTCTACAGCGAGCTCGACGACTTGGCCCATGCGGCGCATATCGTCTATCGCATCGAGCAGGCAACGCGGGTGCGCGGCGGCGAGCTCTTGGTGGCGCAGCTGCAGGCGCGACTCTTTCTGGCCGCCTTTGCCGCGGGAAGCGAGACACTCGAACGGCTGCTGGGGCTGCGTGAACTGGCGGCGCTATCGCCGGCGACCCGGGCGCTCTTGCGGGCGATTGCGGCACGCCCCGAGCGCCAGGCCCTGCCAGAAGAGGTGACACGCTTTGCGCGCGCGGCCGCCGAGCGCGCCGAATCGGAGCTACACACCGTCTCGTCGGTGCCCCACTCTCGGCCTTATGTGACGGGTTCATTGGTCATTTCCAATGTGTTGTGCTTTTTAGCATTTTCGTACCTTCTGGGCGGTTTTGACAGCGGCTACGATCTACTGCGCGCGGGCGCTAACTTTCATGCCGGCGTGCGCGCGGGCGAGTGGTGGCGCCTCTGGAGCGCCCTGTTTCTCCATGGCGGCGAAAATGTACGCCAGGGTCTCATCCATCTCGGGCTCAACATGTATGGCCTCTATCTGCTCGGGCGGATCCTGGAGCCCCTCTATGGCCCGGCTCGCCTCCTGCTCATCTATGCGGTGGCCGGGCTGGGGGGCAATCTGTTTTCGGTCTTCAACCCGCAGCCGGACCCGATTCTATCGCTTGGGGCGAGCGGCGCGGTGATGGGGCTCATGGGCGCGCTCATGATGTCGCTGCTAGGGCGGCGCGGGCTGTGGCCGGAGGCGTCGCGTCGCACCCTGGTCGTCAACCTCGCCGTGCTGCTGGTGGCCCAGCTGGGCGTCGGGCTGTTTCTCAAGCGGGTCGATAACTTCGCCCACATCGGCGGCCTTTTGGGCGGCGCGCTGGTGGGGCTGCTGGTTTTGCCGAGTGGCTGGTTGGGGCGCGGCCGGATCTCACAGACGGTGGTGATCGTCCTACTGGGGCTGCTCGGAGCGTCGGCGCTGGCCTCCGGCCTTTCGCTCGCCCGCGAGCGGGTCGATGTGACGATCGATCGGCTGCCGCGCCACGCGGAGCGCATCGCTCGCATTCAGCTGACCGTTCCCGACTACACGATCCGCACCACTCCGACGAGCCCCGACTGGCCCGGCCACGAAGCGATCGAGGATCCGCTAGCGGGGCTCGCCTTCGCGCCTCACCTACTGCCGATCGAAGGAGGAGGGCTAAAAGCTGCCCTGCAAGCCTGCCGCGATCGAGATCGCGCGACCGCCGAGAAGCAGACCCAGAATGCGCACCTGCCACCGCCGAAGTTCGACGAGGTCGCGGTTCCGACGGTGTCGGGCTGGAGCGGCCTGGGGCAACGGATGACCATTCCCCCGATGGGACCGAACGGCGAGGCTCCGCTGCGGGAGGACCTCTTCTACTTCGGGCGAACGGTAGGGGAGGAGGCCCTGGTCGTCGAGGTCAACTACACTGGCCCCTGGCCGAACGGCACCTTGGGAAAGCTCGTCGCGCGAGAACTCGAGCGAGTGTTGGCTTCCATTCGTATCCTGCCGCCCCCGCCCATCGATTCTAAATAGGCCGGTTTGGTCAGATGACGCGCGAATACTGGTCCAGGCCGAGCTTCCACACTGGCACGCCGCAGTAGCGTTCGCCTTCGGGGCAGATCGGCCGGGCCGAGGTCATGATCCGCAGGCCGCACGGCGGCAAGAGGTAGGCACCGAGGGTCGGCTCGAGCTCGCGGATCTGGCGCGCTTCATCGAGGCTGGCGCGCCAGATCTCCTCCTGGGCGTTGTAGCAGAGGCGACTCTTCAACTTGTGGTGCAGGTGGAGCAGGTCGGCCGATTCAGTAAAGCGTACCGCGACGGCGTTCGGCAGGAGGTAGGCGGAAAATTCGTCGGGCACGCCCAGCTCCCCGAGCCGGGCGATCGCCTCCCAGGTGCGCGCCATGCTGGCGTCGTAGATTTCGCGTGCTGCAGCCTGACGATCGACCAGGACCGGGCGGATGTAGTCGGGTGTGCCAGTGGCATGGGCGGCTAGGATCGGTCGTGAACCGGGCGTCATACGGTGGCGCTGATCCTGCGAATCGGCTGCGTGCGATAACTTTTTCTTGAAGGTGTAGTTAGCGTGGACCAGCGCGCGCGTCAGCTTGGAGAGCGTGCCGAGATTGAGCGACTCGCCAAAGTAGGGATTGTGATTGGGGTCAAGGGCCAATCGGATGGCGGCCTCGTCGTCGAGGCGGGCGCGGCCGAGCCCCAGTACCTCGCGCACCGCCTGCGCCACCAGCGCCTCGTTCTCCGGCTTCCGCCCTACCAGACGCGAGGTCCGTCCGCCCAGCTCGCGATCGAACTCGCCAATGAATTCGCGCGCGGTCGCAGCACCTTGGTGGTGCTCGACGAAAAAACGATACTCCGGCGTCTCTTCGATCGGGATCGGCTCCTCCAGGATCGCCTGGAAACTGGGGTCGGCCTCGAGTAGCTGGCGCACCATTTCACCAACGACGAGCTGGGTTTCGAGCGGCGCGTCGAACTGCTCACACAGCCGGTAGTACCGCAAGAGGGTGAGGCCCGACACCGTGTGGTAGAGGTAGGCGAAGGTCGCCACCGGCAGAACGTAGCGGGCGATCTCCTGCGCCTTCTTCTTGATGTCCTTGGCCGCGGTCTCTTGAGTCGCTGCCGTTCGCTGCCGTGCGGGAAAGATCCGGTAGTACTCGCGTGCCGCCGCGGGGGTAAGTGCTTGGATCAATCGTTGGTAGTCAGCGATCTGCTCGAGCGCCGTCTGCTCGTAGATCTGTCGCGCTGCGCCCTCGAGCGGCGGGATGGCATAGCTGCCCGGCTTCACCTCGACGTAGCGCTGCGAAACCTGCTCCGAATTGTAAAACGGATGGGCGTGGAGAAAGGACCATAAGAACTGCCGCGAGACGTTGTCGAGCGCGAACTGAAAATGGGCGTGCTGCAGCGTCGTGTGGTGCCCCGCGTGGTAGATGCTTTTCGCCAGCCGGTCGCGCGCCTCCGGCTTGCGGGCCACCTCCTCCGCCGTGATGATGCCGCGCGGCGAATAGCAGGTCCTGGCCGTCGCCACCGCGTTATCGAAGGGCGCAACGAAGGCATTGACCAGCCGAACCACCGGAGCCGGAGAGTGGAAAGGGCGGTCGCGCAGCACAGGCGGCATGCCGGTGAGCATACGGTGGCGCGGCCTCGGCGTTCAAGCACCGTGTTGCTCCACGAGATGCAAGAGGTCGGGGAGATCGAACGGCTTCTCGATCAGCCCGTCCGCACCCAGCTCGGTCACACGGCTGCGCAGCGATTCATCCCCGGTGAGCAGAAGAATCCAGGCCCTCGGCCCCAGGCAGCCGCGCAGCGCGGTCACCAGGGCAGATCCAGTCAGCGTGCCAGGGAGGTGAAAGTCGACCAGGACCAGTGTGGGCTCCTGGTCGCAGGCTGCCAGCGCCGCATCGCCATCCGCCGCTTCCAGAACCTGGTAGCCCTCCTCTTCCAGCAAGCTGCGTAGACAGAGCCGCAGATCTGGGTCGTCGTCGACGATCAGAACGGAACGCGGAGATCGACCCACGGCAGCAGGTTAGGCACGGATGGTGGCCCCGCAATTCGGTCGTTGACAGCGGATGCCGACGATGGCAAACCCATGGCGCAGTTGGCGCACGACCCCATCGTCTAGCAGGCCTAGGACACCGGCCTTTCACGTCGGCGACACGGGTTCAAATCCCGTTGGGGTCGCTATAGGTTCGGAACATGACGCCGTACACCCACCTGACTCTACCAAGACGGGTCAACTCTACCCCTACAAATCGGAGTTGGAAATGGCGGTATCTTTCGATAGCGCTGCTGCTCGCTGCTTGCGCACATGCGCCCGAGCAGAAGCACACCGAAGGCGCCGATGGCTTCTCATTGGGCAAGCCGTACCCAGTGACCATCAACGGAATCGACCAAATGGTCATGGTCCATACCAATAATGAATCGAATCCAGTCCTGCTCGTGCTCCACGGCGGTCCTGGCTACGCGATGCTGCCCCTGATGCACAAAGTGAATCCGCAATTGGAAGACGAGTTCACTGTCGCCAATTGGGATCAACGCGGAGCAGGCCTTTCGCCGGAAACCAACAAGGCCCACTTGACCTTGGAGCAACTGGTCGACGATGCCCATAAGGTGAGCCTGTGGTTGATGCAAAAATTTGGGCAGCAAAAACTTTATCTACTGGGGCATTCGTTTGGCACCGTCCTCGGGGACTACCTGGTGAAAAAATATCCCGCTGATTATTTCGCCTTCATCGGGATCGGGCAGACGGTCAACGTCACAGAGAACGAGCAGTATGGATACGACTGGGCCTACGGGCAGGCCCAGAGCAAAGGCGACAAGGCAGCCGTCGATCTTCTCGATGCGGTGGGACGCCCAGACAACGATGGAAACTATCCCGGCAAAGTTCCGAGCGAGTACGCCGATCAATTCGATGCGGGATCGGATGTGACGATGCACTACGTAGGCCTCTACGGCGGGGACGTGTATGGCGCTGAAAACGCCGACCAGATCGACCAGTTGATCTTTGGATCGGGCATCTACGAACAGGATTCATGGACAACGGCATGGAAATTTTCGCAAAGGATCTTTGACGATCCGAAAGTATGGGCCTTCAATTCCAAAGACCCAAGCCAGGGGTTCCTTGATTTCAAGGTGCCGGTCTATTTCTTTACGGGGCAGCACGACTACGATACCCCGGTGAATCTCTTCGAGGAATATTACGCTCTAATCACGTCCAAGAAGAGCTACATACAATTTCAAGACTCGGCTCATTTCCCGTTCTACGAGCAGCCGGGGAAATTCCGTGAGGAGCTGTTGACGGTGAAGAAGGATACCTATCCGTAGGCGAGTTGCGATATAGTCGCCGCCCTCTGTGATGTCGGGCCGATATAGCCATTTTCGCGGGTCAGAAACGGTGAAGGTGCTGGTGCAAGCTGCGGCCGGGCCCTACTCGACCGATCATCCTGGTCAGGAGCTCGTCGTAATCGGCGGCGGAACCGACCGCGGGTACAAGTGCGTGGCTGATGGCACCGCCCATTTCGGAATGGTGTCGAGTGACATGCCCGAGGAAATCACGCGCTGGGCGAAGAAGAACGATTTCATCACGACGCTGACCGTGGTTGGCTTTGATGGCATCGTCCCCTACGTGCATCCCGAGAATTCGATCGAATCACTACCACTCAAGGTTCTCCGCCAGATCTACACCGGCCAGATCACGAATTGGCGGGAGGTGGGAGGGAGGGACGCGCCCATCGTCGTGCTCGGCCACGATCCGTCGCAGGGCACCTACGGTGCCTGGAAGAAGCTGGTGATCGGTGAAGAGGAGATGGTCACCCCGAGCATCAAGGTCCTCCCTGGTGCCCCGCTCTTCGAGCTGCTGGCCAAGACGATCGATGCGATCGGCTATGGCACGGCAGTGTTCTCTACCGGGAAGGTGAAGCGCATCAAGGTCGATGACACCGATGCTACGCTCGCCAATCTACAGTCTGGCGTCTATCCGGTCCGGCGCTCGTTGATGTTGGCGAGCAGCGGCA
>JAHFDT010000101.1:5619-14130 GCA_023248875.1 Myxococcales bacterium
CACCTGGGTTCTCGATCCGCAAAGAGGACAAAAGGTGATTCAGTCCTTGGGCGTGGTGCCGGCCAAGTGAGGATCACAGGCATGGATCGCCGTACCTTCGTCCGGACCGGCGGCCTCTCGGCGATCGCATTGGCGAGCGGGGCGTGTCGGATTCGCAACCGGGCGATGCGCACCACGTTGCTTATCGCTGGCTCGAAGACCGTGCTGCCTCTCGTTGCAGCATTGACCGAGGCGTTCGCGAAAGAGCGGCCGAACATTGATATCGTCGCCGAGGGTGGTGGCTCAACGCCCGGCTTGGTTGCGGTCACGCGCGGCGCAGTCGATCTCGGGATGATGGTACGCGACCTTCAGGGAAACGAGGGCGACGATCTGGAGATCCGCACCGTCCTCATCGCCAAGGATGCGATGGGGATCGTTGTGCACCCATCGAATAGCGTATCGGACCTCAAACCCGAGATCATCCGCGGCATCTTCGAAGGGCGTATCACACGTTGGGAGGAGGTAGCTGGTGCTGGCAAGGGGCCGATCAACCTCGCCAGCCGCAAGGCGAAAGCTGCAGGGTTAAAGGGCTTTGAAGACCTTGTCCTCACGGGCAAGGAGGTCCATCGAAGTGCTACGCGGTATGGTTCTCCCGATGAATTGAGAAGGGCGGTCTCGACCGATCCGGCAGCGATTGGCTTTCTGGCGCTGAACGATTTTCAGCCGACAGTGAAGGCCGTGAAGGTGAGCGGCGTCGCCATGAGCCGTGAGGCCATTCTGATCGACCGCTTTCCCTATTCGCGGCCCTTCTTTCTCGCGATGAATGGGCAGCCTCGGGCCGCCGTAAAGGAGTTCGTCGACTTCTGCACGAGTGTGACAGGGCAGGAGATCGTGTCGAGTCGTGACTTGGTTCGCGTGTACTGAGGAATCGAGGAGCCCATGGGCGGCAGTGCGGGAGAAGATTTACTACACGATTTCCTCGGGCGGCTGCAGCAGAGCCTCCGGATCCGTCGTCTGTTGGGCATTGCGCTCGTGCTATCGCTCCTCGGTGTGGCGGCGACATTCCTATACGCGCTCGTGCCGCGCCAATATGCGCTCACCATCAGCGGTGGCGATCTGCTCGGGAACCGCCATTTCCTCGCCAAGCTCCTCAAGGAGGAGGGCGAAAAGGATGGACTGTCGCTTCGCATCCTGCCCTCCGGCGGTTCGGTGGAGGTGCTCGAGTCGCTCGACGCCGGCAAGCTCGATCTGGCGATCATCCAGGGGGGGCTCGACGCGCATTATCCCAACGTTGTCCATGTGGCAACGGTCTCCCCGGAGCTGATCCATTTTCTGGTGAAGCCCGGGCTGACCAACATCAAGGATTTGAGTGGCAAGCTCGTCAATCTCGGTGGCAAGGGCGGTGGTACTCGCATTGTGGCCAAGGAGATCTTGCGCTATTCGGGCCTCGAGGAGAATGTCGACTACATCGAGTCGAACTACAGCAATGAGGACCTCGTTTCTTTGCGCCCCGAGAAGCTGCCGGATGTGGTTGTGGTGGTCTCCTTCGCGCCATCGTTCATGGCCGACCACCTCGTCAAGGAACGCGGCTACCGTCTGCTCGAGATGCCATTTCCTGCATCTCTATCGCTGCGCCTGGGCTGGGTCGCCGACACCAAGGTGCTGGCCTACACCTACAGCATCATGCCGCCGGTACCCGACAAGGACGTCAAGACCGTAGGCGTCTATTCGCACCTGGTAGCCAACCGCAAGGTCGATCCGCACGCCATATTCAAAGTACTCGAGACCCTGTATGGCCCCGAGCTAGAGAACCGGTTCCGCCAGAAGTTCGACGAGGCGAAGCAGCTGACCCTGCCGTCGGGCTTCGAGATTTCCGCGGGGACCGAGCTGTTTCTGGCGCGCAAGGAGCCGCTTCTGTCCGTGAAGACGTTCGACAAGATCAAGAGTCTGTTTGGCCTGATTCTATCGGTGGTATCCACCCTGCTTGTGGTCTGGCGGTGGTTCAAGGCTGAACCGAAGCAGTCCAGCGATGATAAAGAGTTTAAGGGCTACCTGAAGAAGATCGCAGGCATCGAAAGTCGCCTCGCTGAGCTCGAGCAGTCGAGCTACAGCGCCGCCGACCTCGATGCCCTCAGCACGCAGCTTGCGACAGTCAAGCGCGAGGTCACGGCGCGTTCGGCCTCTGCAGAACTCAAGGACCCAGGTATCGTGCGCACGATCCTGTTGTGCCTGGTCGATGCGCGTGAGCACATTTCGTCCCTGTACGCAGCGAGTCGACCCGGCGACGACTTCCGCGCCACGCAGAGCTGAGTGTGACCCTCAGGGAGGTTAGACTCCTCCCCGCAGTGTAGGAATCCAGCCTAGTAGCGATAAGCCTGACGACTACTGATGAATCCGATGTGGAGGCCGACGACCGCGTCGCTCGAGATGCCGATCTCTTGTGCGCCGGTCTTTCGCCCATAGAGATCGTAGGCCAGCATCAACGAAACCACCTTGAAGATGGGGAACAGGATCTTGCCGGTGAAGCGAATCGTCAGGTCGTTGGCGCTGCCGGGATCACTCAAGGCGACATCCAGAGTACTCTCTCCCTCGACGGCGCGACTGCCGATCTGAAAGAGGTGACAGGGGGTAAGCTTCCAGCCGCCGACTACCGCTACCGTCGGTGCGCTGCCCGGTTTGAGCGTCTCCCAGTCCATTCCCACCGAGGCGTAAAGGGAAAGTCGATCGAGAAGTCGGAAGCGGAGCCCCGCAACCGGTCGCCACTCCAAGTGCTGGTAGGTCCGTTTTTCGGGCGGATAGAATTCGCTTTCAACGAATGATTCGACGAAGGGCTGCGGGGCGTAGCTGCGTTTGCCGAAGAGCCGGCGGAGGACCAGCATATCGCGCGCGGTGATGAGATCAGACGTCGCCAGGAAGCCGCTATCTCCTTTGGATCCGATCGTCCGCTCGAGAGCATACCGAATGCGCAGAGAATTCTCCCATGCGTAGCGCGGATGGCCGGCGTCGGCACTGGTCTCCGCGTCCATGCGAAAGGTTTGCGCCTTGCCGCGAGACAGCTGGCTATCGGCGTATTGGGCTGCGTTGGTGACATCCGTCGTCGAGAATGAGGTGTCGAGAGCGAATCGGAGCTCCCAACGGGTGTGTTTGGCCGGATCGACGGGGGCCTGCGTGATATCACCGCTGCGCGGGCGTGACAGCCAGGCGATGAGGACATCTGCTGGGCTTCCGAACTGGTTCTGGACAGTGAATGTTCCAGGCAGCCCCCCTTCGCCTCCATCGGCGATGAAGCCGGTCGTGACGACTCGATAACTAAAGTCGTCGTCGATCTTGCGACCATTGATCAAAACCTTCTTGTCGACGACTTGCAGGCCACGCAGCTGGAGCCGGTCAGCGCGGGGCGACAGGGCCAGCTCGCGTAGGTCGCTGCCGGGCACCTGTCCCACCCAGAGCGTGTCATCGAAGGGCAGGGCACGCTGTACGCTGAGGTCATCTAGGGCTCCCAGGATGGGGAAGGGATCCGGATGCACGGCGGCGCGATTGATGACCGCCACCTCCCCTCGGACCTGCTCTCGGAGTACGTCGAGAAACAGATCGGTGAACGCCTCTCGCGACAGCGGGCCGAGGAGCGAGCCACCGACGAACGGGCGTCGCTCCTTGCACAAGGACTGGCGCAGCGCGCCGGAGTAGGTCACCACCTCGGGAGACGCGGTGCCGGACGCCGCATCGCGCACTAGCTGGGGAGCACTGGTATCGATAGCGATGGCCCTATCGTCACGCGTCTCCACGATAGTGGTTCCCCCAGTGGTGGCGAGCGATCGGATATTCGCGTGAAGCTCGTTGACGAGCAGGATGTCGGCACCGCGATCGGCTTTGACCGCATCGACCAGGGCGAGGGCCTCCTCCTCTTCGCGCTTGGGGCTGCCGTCGTAGGTAGCGACGACCCATTGGGCACCGAGAGCGACGGCCGCTGCACGACCGCGCCTGAGTGCGTCCGCTGGTGGGTCGAGCATCAGGCCCGCCGAACGATCGTGTGCGATCGACTGCAGGCGGCTGGGCGCGACCAGTACGATGTAGGCGACCTTGCCGCTTGGGGTGTCGAGGACGACCGGCGGATCCTCGGCATCGACGACGGTGTCGCACAGGTCGTGCGCCGTCGCGTCGCAGTGCAGATTCGACAGTACCGCTGGCACTCCCGCTTGAGCGAGGGCGCGAACCCCGTTGATCAATGTCTCGCGGGATGCTGCCAAATCGCGGTGGCCCACGGCCAGGGCCCTCAAGCGGGTGGCTGCAATCGCGCGCGCCAGCCCATCAGAGCCGAGCGAAAGAGCACGCCGCGTGACGACCGAGGCTCCCAGTAGATCGCCGGTGTCGATGGCCAGCGCCTCGGGCTCCCCCGCGATCTGAGCGGCCCTCGTTTCGAGATCCGACGGTGGCACCGGTCCCTCGCACTGGAATGCCGCGAAGTGGCCCTCCAGCTGTGTGGTCACGACCAGCTTGAGCGGCGGCTTCTGCGCGGTGGCTCGTGGAACGATGAGGGCTGCGAATAGTCCAGCGATGACGAAAGTGGGTCGAAGCATTGGTGCGAATATCACACGGATAATACGGGCGGGAAAACTTCTATAGAAAGAAATTGATCAGAAAGAACGTGGGGACCACTAGCACGAATAGCGTCGCCCAGACTGAACGCCGCCAGCGGAAGATTTTGAGGCCGGGCATCGGTGACATGGGCATCACCTCTCCCAGGGCCATTCCCGAGGTAATGACGCGACCCGACTGCAAGATTTTGTCGGGATGGAACAGGTTCGCTGCGAAAAAACCGATCGCCATCGCCAGCGCTAGCAACAACATCCACACCTTGATCTTCACCAGCCGAGCAGCGTCCTCCTTGCCCTTGGCCGCATCCAGCTCGAAGCCGACCGTGCCGAGCGTGTTGCCGAAGTAGGCGGAGGCGAGGCACAGGATTCCACCCCCGGGCCAGAAGGTGTAGCGAGTGGTCAACCCCGTCCACCGTTCGTAAACAAAGCGGACGGTGCTGCGGGCGTAGTAGATGGCGATGACTAGCAGCTCTTCGTAAAGGACGAACCTCGAATCCAGCTTCCATCCCTTGAGTGAATAGCAAACTGCCAGACCATAGGTTGCCGCCGCGATGATGAGGGCGACCAATTCGGCGGGTCGGATCCGGAATCCGAAGAGTTCCCACTCGATCTTGTCCCTCTCCAACTTCTGACTTTTCTTGGCGCGGTTCTTCAGCAGTGCGGCAGCGAGCTTCTTGAGCAGGCCAAGAAGCGTCTTCATCAAGAAGGGCCACACGGACATCGCTCCGAGCGTCAGGAGGGTAGCGATGGCTGGCACGAGCCGGGGATTCAAGCCCACGCGCGCAAGCGGCGATTGCGCCGTGGCCACCATCGGGTAGTTCTTGCCGGTCTCGATCCGCTGCGCCGGCGTCATGATCACGAGCCCTGTTTCGGTGGGCGGCGCTGTGACCTCGGCTACCGAAGGAGCCACAGGCAGGATCACCTCGGCCTGCGCCATCGGTGGCAATAGGAGATCGGGCGATGAGGCGGTGGGCGTCGCCGCGTCCGCCAGGGCACCTGGTGCAAGTAGCTGTGCCAGGGGCGCCGCTGCGGGAGCGGACGGGAGCGTCTTGCCAGCCGCTGCCGGGGCGATGGGCATCACAGGCGCTGCAGTCTTCTGGGCTGCTCCGATTGTCGGAGGCACTGGTGCCGTCGGTGCCGGCAACTCAGCAGGGGCGCGCGGTAGTGGAAGCGGGGTTGGTTCCGGGGATGGTGCGGGCGGCAATGGCGGTGGATCTTGCTGTGGCGGCGGAGACGGTGAGGAGGGAGCGGGCTCTTTGGCAGGCGGCGACTCCGGCTCGTCGTCGTTGAGCAACCCCTTTCCCATCTCGATGAGATCTTCATGTTTCGGTTTCTTCTTGCCCTCAGGTGGATCGGCGACCGCGGCGCTGGAGGCCAGCAGCACGGACATGATCGCCGGAATGAAGATCTGCCATCTCATTCGAAAAAGACTCCTGCCCAACTCGGGCATCCGGGACCTCTCCTCATTGCTCGAAACAGTAGAGCGAGTGGTAGGTGCTGCAGTCGAGAGAATTGCCGGCGGTCCAGGCCGAACTCACGACAGATACGTCGCCTACTCCGGCCGAAGAGCCGGGCGTGTTGCTCGAAAAGTTACTGCAGGTTGCTGACTTGCTGCTGGCCGTTCCATCGGGAGCGGTGTTGGTCCACACCTTGTCCGACGGCTGCTGACCATTCTCGGTGTTCGCGGGGAGCGTCCCTGGGTCGAGCGGTGCGAGCAGGGTGCTCGCGAGAGCCGCCCAGTTGTTGGCGATGGTGACGCCATCGAGCCGCTTGTAGGGCACAGAGCTCTGGATGAAGCGGGCGCTCGGCGAGGTCGTGGTATCGCTGAGCCACGCCTTGTAGGTCCCCTTGATTTTGAAAACGTCGGCATACGTCTGGCAATTGTCGTCCTGCCCGAGAACGCTACCAAGGTTGCCGCTGAGCGGCGTGGCGCTGACGAACACACACTTGTATCCTGGCTGTCCGCACGGAATACGACCGCAGATGCCACCGTTGCAGATGCCCTCGACGCAGACGTGGCCGCAGGAGCCACAGTTGTTTACGTCGGTGAACGGGTCGATGCAGCCTCCGCCGCAGCAAGCCTGTTGTATGTTACAGGACTTGAAGCAGTCACCGCAGTTCTGAGGATCCCAAGTAGTGTTGGTACAGCCGCCGCAGCAAGCGTTGTACTTCGGCATCGCACAGGCGGCGTTGCAACTGCCGCAGTTCATCACGTCCTGGAATGTGTTGGTGCACTTGGAGTTGCAACACTGCAGCGCGCCGATGCACTGACCATTCATGGTGCACATGGCCATGTCGTTTGTGGGAGACATGTCGTTTGCCGACGCCATGTCGCCGGCATCGCTCGATAGGAATGTCAGTAGCGCCTGCACTGTATTCCCCGCACCGATCGTCGTCTGGGTTGACGCGTGCGCGACCTCAGCACCGCCCTTGCTGGCGCGTACATCGATGGTCACGTCCCCATGCCGGTCCTGGGCAAACTGGATCGAGAACGTCTGTGGCGGCGGCAGCGCGAACGGCATCGCCGGCGTGAAGGGAACGCTGACCGTCTGTCCCGCGTTGCTCACGGTGACGTCCAGCCGATCGACGGCCAGAGCGACGCCGCTGGTGACAGTCACCTCGATATACGAAATACCATCGCTGCACGCGGCGATCGCCATCCCGATCCCGAACAGCACAAGTGTTTTCATCGGAAGGTGCATCAAAAAGCCGCCGCGTTGCCAAGGGTGGTGGAGGGCGGCGCATTGTGAATCGGAAAGGCGTAGACCATGCCGACGGTCGCTCCGGCGACCGCCACAGCACCGAGTGTGAACCAGAGCCACTTCCGCGATCGCCGCGGAGTGGACTCAGCGGTCGGAGGATTTTTGGGTGCAACCGGCACGATCGCCGCAGCAATGGACTGTTTTTCAGCGGTGGGCTTGGCCGCGATCGGGAGCGGAGGTGCGGGTTTGACTGGCTCCAGGACGGGGAGCAGAGGCTGGGGCGGAGTCTCGAGAGCGACTGCAACCGGAGGCGGGGGTGGAGCGGTCGGCTTTTCGACTGCAACCGGGGGCGACGGGGCTGGCGGTCGGAGCTCCTTGAGCGTGAGCTCGAGCGCCAGTGGAGTGTGCCCATCGCAGGTGACGGTCTGCTCCTTTGGTTCGAAGGCGTCGGCGGAGAAGACGATCTTGTGCTCCCCGGCCGCGATCGAGACCTTGGTCGGCAACGCCACGGGGGGCGTACCATCGATGCTGGCCTGGGTGGTTGGCGGGGTCGCTGCGAGCGAGAGATCGCAGGCAAGAGCGCGCAGGACGAACTCGACATCTGCGGTCTCTCCGAGCTCCACTAGTAGGTCTTCGCGACTCCCCGGATCGTGGCCGTCGAGCTCGGCGAGCAGGCGATAGCGACCGGGCGAAAGCGATAGCTCCATGGGCGTCTTGCCGCGCCCGCCCGTCTCGGCATCGACGCGGATGGTCGCCCCTGGAGGCGAGGACACGATTCGAAGGACCCCGACGTTGCGCGCGTCAATAGTCTCGATGAGTTTACGAATGGCTGTGCGCTTCTTGCTTTTCGGATCGAGCTTGTAGGCCAGCTCGAGCGCTTCGCGTGCCTTGCCCAGTTGGCCGAGCTTGAGGTAGGCGTTGCCGAGGTAGAGCGCAGTCTTCGCATTGGGGCGTTCGTTGAGCGATGTGTTCAGCTCTTCGGCCGCCTTCAAGTGATCATCCTCCCCGTAGGCCTTTACCCCCGCAAGGTAGTGCGGGTCCGTCCCCCCTGCCGCCAGGGCAGCCAAGGAGACGAGCGAAAAGACGATCGCAATGGCATTCCTCATGAGGATCCCTAGTGCCCCGGAAACGAGATTCATGACATATTTCCAAATCCAAGGTTCGCAGTTCGGGGCACTAGCCATTGAGGGGAGGCGTGCCGCCTCCCTCGACGAGCAAAGCTCGTCGAGCCTCCC